>JAQUAP010000033.1 GCA_028687205.1 Candidatus Omnitrophota bacterium | reverse complement strand
GGATACCCTCATTGAAGTAACTGCGCCAGAAGACCTAATAAAAGTAACCAGTTCTCCCTTAGGAGAAGATAGCAAAGAGTTATCGTCCTACGTAACAAAAGAAATTGATAGAAGATGCGATGAGTTATATATTAAAAAGATAGGTAACTCTATACATACTTATGTGAGAGGAGAAAGCGTAAACGAGCGTGACTTTAAAGACGCTATGTTTAAAACGCTTAATCTGGTAGTGAATAACAAAGAAGAAGTAGATATAGCTATATCATTAATTCTTGAAAGAATAAAAGTTGCTGAGGGGGAGGAGGGTGATCATCATGAGAGACATACCGTTATATGGTTTAATCTTGATAGCGCACATCAACTCCTCTCTAAGCAATCTGAACTACGTCGGCTTATCGATGAAAAATCCCCCAAATCACAGGCTGAAACAGACAAAGCAAAATACCAAGAGTTTCTTAAAATGTCAAAGCATTACATGGTTATTTCTACTGTTGATTCGGGTATGATGAGTGAAACGACTACAGAACAACTAGATTCGAATGGTTTTAAAGATGTATTTCGTGCAATAAATGGTATTGTAGACGAAATTAAGGCGGCTGCTGTTAAGCTACCCTTATCCCAAGATTATATTAATAAATTAATAGGTATTCTTGAAGAGTTAACCAATTTAAGAGTGATAGTAGGATCTTATTCCTATTATGCGGATCACCACTCGTATGGTTTTGATATTCTAGGATCAGATAGTCGTTCTGATTGCGCAGGAGGAGTTAGAGCAAGAGCCGAAGAAGCTCTCGATCAGGTCCTTGCTCAAATTGGACAGCAGCAAGCAGATGAAGTAAGATATCGTAGACTTCTACGGATATCTAAAGATTATAGAATAATTTCGAGTCATACCGGAAAATCTGGAATGTATACACAGCATAGAGATGGATTAGACCGGTATGGTTTTGAAAATGTTTTCCGTGCGATAAGTAGTATATTAAAAGAGATTAATACGGCGGTTAATAGACAACCATTACCCCAGGATTATATTAATAAGCTAATTGCTATTCTTGAGGAATTAGCTGATTTAAAAGTGATGGTAGGATCGAGCTATACTTATTACCAGGGTCATCGTCCGAATAATTTAAATATACCGGGGCCAGATAACCTTTATGATTGCGCCGAGCCAGTAAGGACTAAGGCAAAAGATGCGCTCGAACAAATTAAACAACTCTTTAAGCAGCGAGGAATAGAGATTTCGAGTTCTCCTCTTAAAACAGGCGGTATCGACTTCCGAGCTCTACCTATGACTATTCAGCCTATGGGAAGCTTTAGCGGCTTAAATTTTAAATTGCCGCAGTTAAGCCAGGCAGAGCTTAGACGGATAAATATTGACTCAGAAATGCAGCAGATTAGAAATATGATCCAATCAGGCGTTATTCCTTCCGGACAACGGATTAAAGAGCTAGTTGCCGCTTGTGTGCAGAAGAAGGAGATGAATTCACAGGCGGATAGTTTATTACTTTGCCTCGCGGATATCTTTAGATTGGAAGAAGAAAATGCCAGCGAAAGCTCTCCCGAATTAAGGGAGGCTTTGGTAATTGTTGATTCGCGGAGTTAACAGTATTTTCTAACTTAGCCTTTTGTTAACTGCCTGCCATTTTTTCTGTATCTAATAATTCTCATTGAATTAATCGCTATTTAACGCTACAATAGACGACCTATGAAAAGATTTATCCTTTATCTTATACGTTGGCAGTTAAGCACTCCCATATTGTGGCTGGTGGTAAGGCAGATGGGTGCCAGCCTATCCGCTACGGTAATCGCCAATTTAATCGGCGGGGCGATCTTCTTCTGGGTAGACAGGTTTATCTTTACCTCTAAAGCCATCGAGGTATGGCATATCAAAGAAGGCAAGTGCGATAAGTGCGGGGTCAGCTCGCACTTGTGGCGTTTGGTTAAGACCGTAAATTACGATAAGAGCGATAGCCCTCCGGTATTCCTGTGTATGAAATGCTCAAAAGAGAAGACAGACGAGCTCAGGGCCCAGGGTATACCGGTGCGCGGCAAGAGTAAGTAAAAAAACGAAAGGAGCAGTGAAATGGTAGAGCGAGGTGAGTTCAAAGGTAAGCCCCTTTTAGTCATTAAAAGGGATGAAAATGACCAGTATCCGTTCTCATTCGGCCTGGGCAAGGCGCGCCTGATCCTGGAGAATATTGACGAGATCAGGAAGTTCGTGGAAGAAGCGGAAAGCAAATAATACATTGACTTAAAATAGGGAATAACGTATAATATATAATTAAATTAAGGGAGGTGATTTAATTTTGGTTTTGCTTAAAGAGAAAAAGGCAAAGATTATTGATGAATTTAAGGTAAACGCCAGAGATACCGGCTCAGCTGAGGTGCAGATAGCGATTTTGACTGAGAGGATTAATCTATTAGGAGAGCATTTTAAGCTCCATAGAAAAGATTTCCATTCTCGCCGCGGCCTGCTTAGTCTTGTAGGCACGCGCCGCAGGCTCCTCAACTATCTCAAGAAAAAAGATGCCAAGAAGTACGAAGATATCCTGGGCAAGCTTTCTTTGAGAAAATAAATCGAGGTTTCATCCCAAAATAAGACGATGCAAGATAATACCTTAAAATTAAAATTCGGCAGGAACGATTTAGTCCTGACAACAGGCAAAATCGCCAAGCAGGCCAACGGTTCTATTACCTTAAGCTATGGCGGGACCGTGGTGCTGGTGACTGCCTGTATGTCCCGCGAAATCAAGGAAGGAAGGGACTTTTTTCCGTTAACCGTGGAATACCAGGAAAAGACCTACGCCGCCGGCCGTATCCCCGGAGGGTTTTTTAAGCGGGAAGGAAGGCCATCGGAGAGCGAGATTTTAACCGCCAGGCTGATTGACCGGCCCATCAGGCCGCTTTTCCCGGATGGTTTCTTAAACGATGTGCAGGTTATGGCGATTGTCTTATCCAGCGACGGCGAGAACGACCCGGATGTCTTGGCGGTTAACGGCGCATCTATTGCCTTAGGTATCTCCGATATCCCCTTTAACGGGCCGCTGGCCTGTTGCCGCGTAGCACGAGTAAATAACGAATTGATCATTAATCCTACCTACGCGGAATGGGATAATTCCGACCTGGAAGTAGTCATCGCCGCGAATAATAAGGGCGTAGTAATGCTGGAATCAAAAGCTAAAGAAGTTTCCGAGGCGGATTACCTGGAAGCGGTTAAATTCGGCTACGCCCAGCTTAAAGAGCTTATCCGTATGCAGGAAGAATTTATCGCGAAATTCGGCAAGCCCAAGGCAAAAATCGAATTTAAGAAGATAGCGCCGGATTTAATGGCTAAGGTAGAAAGCTTGGCCAGCGTTAAATTAAGCGAAGTTTATAAATTAGGCAAAAAAGAAGAGCGCGAAGAAGCAGTGCATTTATTGGCCAAAGAACTGGAAGAAAAATTAACCCAGGAAGGTTTTGTTGCCGAGGATATTACGATGGCGCTTACCGAAATTGAAAAAGGACAGGTAAGGAGTAAGATCGTCAGCGAAAATATCCGTATCGACGGAAGGCAGTTTAAGGAGATCCGGCCGATTACCTGCGAGGTCTCGGTGCTGCCAAGGACACACGGTTCAGCCTTATTTACCCGCGGCCAAACCCAGAGCTTGGCGGTCACCACTTTAGGCACAGGCGAAGATGAGCAGTTGATCGAGGCCTTGGAGGGAGAGAAATCCAAGTCTTTTATGCTGCATTATACGTTTCCGCCTTTTAGCGTAGGCGAGACAGGGCCGGTGCGCGGACCGGGAAGGCGCGAAATCGGCCATGGGGCGCTGGCAGAAAAATCCCTGCTTGCCGTAATGCCTTCAAAAGAAAAATTTCCTTATACGATAAGAGTAGTTTCTGAGATTTTGGAGTCCAACGGTTCCTCAAGTATGGCTACGGTCTGCGCGTCTTCTTTATCGTTGATGGATGCGGGAGTCCCGATTAAAGATACAGTTGCCGGGATCGCCCTGGGTTTGATTAAAGAAGGGAATAAGGCTTTAATCTTAACGGATATCGCGGGCCTAGAAGACCATTTTGGAGATATGGATTTTAAGGTTGCCGGCACCAAAAAAGGCGTTACCGCTGTGCAGTTAGATTTAAAGATTGACGGAATCGACCTGCCCTTGCTTGAAAAGTGCTTAGCCCAGGCCTGCGAGGGAAGATTATTTATTCTGGATAAGATGGCCGCGGCCTTAACTGCTCCGCGCGAAGAGATGTCTATTTATGCCCCGCGCATTGATGTGATCAAGATCAGCACTGAAAAGATCGGCGAGTTAATCGGCCCGGGCGGCAAGAATATCAAGGCGATTATCGCCGCAACCGGCGCCAGCGTGGATATTGAAGATGACGGGACGGTCTTAGTCGGCTCTACCGACGCGGCTAAGTCGCAAGCCGCCATCAAGATGATCCGGGCAATCACCGATGATGTTGAAGTCGGCCGCATATATATAGGTAAGGTAAAACGCATTATGGCCTTCGGCGCTTTCTGTGAAATTGCCCCGCGCAAGGAAGGCCTGGTGCATGTTTCAGAGCTTGCCGACAAATTTGTCAAAAATGTGGAAGAGGTAGTCAAGATCGGCGATGAAATCAAGGTTAAGGTTATCGGCATCGATGAATTAGGCAGGATCAACCTTAGCAAGAAACAGGCTGAAGCCGAAGATAGCAGTAAGTAAAGGTGAGAGAAAGAAGATTCAATGAAATAAAAGGCGTAATCCTCGTTGCGCTGGGGCTGATGGTTTTAGCCAGCCTCATAAGATTTGAGCGCCTTGACCTCCCGTTTTACACCTCGCACCCCAATTATCCCCCCAAAAATCTCTTAGGTATATTCGGCGCCTACTTAGGCGAGATAATCATATTTTTATTCGGCAGGCCCACGAGCTTTGTCCTGCCTTTATTGATTATTCTGTTGGGCGTAAAGTTTTTCCGCCAGGAAAAGCCTTATTTAAGCATACCCAGGGTATTGGGCATGTTTGTATTGTTGATTTCCGTCAGTTCGCTTATCGGGATGTTTAATCTGGGCAATGAATCGTTCAGGTTCTACTATTCCGGTTTATTCGGTTCCTTACTCCCTAAATTCATCACCACCTATTTTAGCCGCTTAGGCGGTTTTATCATTTTTATTACCTTTATCTTATTATCGCTGGCCCTGGTTACCGAGACGCTGCTGGCTTCTTTATTCGCCAATTTTTTGGAAAAGGCGAAAATATTTTTTGCCGGATTTTTTAAGCGCGAGAAAAAAGAAAAAGTTCTCCCTGCGGTTAAGATTAAGCCGGCCGTCACCCAGGAGCCAAAACTAAGCTTACCTAAGCCCAGGATAGTCGACGCCAACGAATCCCTTGTCTCCAAGCCTAAGATCCAGATCAAGGCTAAACCCGCGCCCACGCCGGAATTAAAAATAAAACCCCAGGAGCTAAAAATCGGCGATTATCACCTGCCTTCATTAGAGTTGCTTGATTCTCCGCCGCCGTTAGAGGCGCGCCAGATTAAGGGAGACCTTGAAGCGAGCGCCCGCATCTTAGAAGAGACGCTGGAAGATTTCGGTATTTCGGTTAAAGTCACCGATATCGAGCGCGGGCCGGTGATCACGCGGTATGAGCTCGAGCCTGCGCCGGGAGTAAAGGTAAGCCGTATTGAATCTCTAGGCGATGATATTGCCTTGAGTATGAAAGCGCAATCAGTAAGGATTATCGCGCCTATCCCCGGTAAAGATAGGGTAGGTATTGAAGTCCCCAATACGCAAAGCAGCCTGGTTTACTTGCAGGAAGTGCTCGCGTCAGAACCTTTTCAGAAGGCAAAATCAAGATTAGCCCTGGCTTTGGGTAAAGATATCGCCGGCAAAACCATTGTCGCCAGGTTCGAAGATATGCCGCATCTATTGATTGCCGGGACCACCGGTTCAGGTAAAACCGTCTGTATTAATTCCCTGATCCTATCGCTTCTGTATAAGAATTCTCCCGAGGATTTAAAATTTGTGATGATTGACCCGAAAATGGTTGAACTGATGCCTTTTAACGGACTGCCGCATCTTTTATGCCCCCTGGTAACCGAGGCAAAAAAGGCAGCCGCGGCGCTTAATTGGGTAGTCAATGAAATGGAAGAACGTTATCGGCTTCTGGCAAAGGCAGGCAGCCGCAATATTGAGAGTTATAACGAGAAAGAAAAAAAGTTGCCCTACATCGTAGTCGTAGTCGATGAATTCGCGGATTTAATGGTGGTGATGCCGGACCAGATTGAAACCGCGGTGCAGCGCCTGGCCCAGTTAGCCAGGGCAGTAGGCATACACCTGATGCTTGCCACGCAGCGGCCTTCGGTAAACGTGATTACCGGCGTTATCAAGGCAAACCTGCCGGCGCGCTTATCGTTTAAAGTCGCTTCTAAAGTAGATTCGCGCACTGTTTTGGATATGAACGGCGCGGATAAACTGCTCGGTAAGGGCGATATGCTTTTCCTTAATCCGGGGGATGAGAAGCCCACCCGTATCCAGGGGGCGCTGGTAAGCGATAAAGAAATTGAAAAGGTAGTAACTTTTATCAAAAGCCAGGCAGAACCTGTCTACGATGAAGATATCGTAAAAGAGCAGCAGAAGACCGCGTTAGCTAACGGCCAGAAGGATGAACTTTATGATGAAGCGGTAAAAGTCATTATGGAGAGCAACCAGGCGTCGGTTTCCATACTGCAGAGAAGGATGCGCTTAGGGTACACCCGCGCTGCCCGGATTATCGACACGATGGAGCAGGAAGGGTTAGTCGGCCCCTATGAAGGCAGTAAGCCGCGCAGGATCCTGGTCGACCGCGATGCCTGGCTCAAAGATGCCGTGACAGAAGGTTTTGAGGATACGCAAACATGAACACCGAACCGTTAGGCCTAAGGTTAAAGAAACTACGCCAGGAAAAGGGCTTGAGCCTGGAAGAAGTCAGGAAGAAGACCAGGATCCACCTGAGTATCCTTAAGTCCATAGAAGGCGACAGCCTGACTAATTTAAGCCCGATATATTTAAAGGGGTTCCTGAAGATTTACTGTAATTTCTTAGGTTTAGACCCCAAAGAATGCGTCCCTGACCAGAAAGAGGCTCCTCCTGTATCCCTGGCAGAACCAAAACTGGGCTCTTTAGGAAGCCCTAAAAGTAAAAGATTAAAGAAGATAGTTATCTACGCGTTAATTGCCATCGCCTTAAGCGTACTCCTCTTTAAAGCAGGAAAATTTATTTTTTCCAGGCCGCAAGTAAGGCCCAAGGTCAAGGCCCAGGCGCTTGCTGTCAAGCCTCAGGCCGCCGGGATAAAGCTCCCTAAAGAAGCCAGCGGCGGGGTGAGCCTGGTAATCAGCGCAAAAGAGAATTGCCTTATTTGGGTTAAGGTTGACGGACGGGTAGTACTGCACCGGGTCTTAGAAAAAGGCAGGTCTGATAGCTGGAAGGCAAAGGAAAGAATAGAGCTCTCCTTAGGGAATGCCGCGGCCGTGGATTTAATCGTCAATGGCCAGCGTTTTACCAAGTTAGGCAGAAGGGGTCAGCAGCTTAAAAATATAATCATTACCGAAAAAGACGGCCTAAGGATTCCCCGATGAAGGCTAAAATCGGCATATTGAGCCTGGGTTGCCCAAGGAATCTTGTAGACTCCGAAAATTTATTAGGAAGGCTTAGTTTAAAAGGGTACCCTGTTGTTGATATAAATAAGGCGGACATTGCGTTAATCAATACCTGCGCCTTTATCGACGAAGCCAAAAAAGAATCTATCGCGGCAATACTGGATTTAATCGCGCTTAAAAAAGAAGGCAGGCTCAGAAAAATTATCGTCTACGGCTGCCTGGCTCAACGCTATAAAGATACTTTAAGCAGGGAGCTGCCCGAGGTCGATGCCTTTATCGGCAAACTTTCCCTGAACCATACCGTAAAAAGATTTCCCATTACGCCCGGGCATTACGCTTATTTAAAAATCTGCGAAGGCTGTATTAATAATTGCAGTTTTTGTATTATTCCAAAAATTAAAGGGAAATTCGTCAGCCTCAAGCCCGGCACTATCCTTGCGGAAGTAGAAAGATTCAATTGCCAGGGAGGCCTGCGCGAACTTAATATCATCGGCCAGGATATAACCGGATACGGCGTAGATTTAAAAAGAAAAGAAAGCCTGGCTTCTTTGCTCTCCAGGGTGGCTAAGGCAGCCGGGGAAATTAACTGGATCCGCCTGCTTTATCTAAATCCCGCACGGATAAGCGAAGAACTGCTGAAAGTAGTCAGGGATGAGCCGAAAATCTGCAAGTATATTGACCTGCCTATACAGCACATTAACAGCCGTATCTTAAAATTAATGCACCGAAAAATAAGCGGCCCGGCTATTATCCGCGTCATTGAGAAAGTGCGTAAGGTAATCCCTGAGGTGGCGCTGCGCACTTCTGTTATCGTGGGTTTTCCCGGAGAGACAAAAAAGGAATTTAAGCAGTTGCTGGATTTCATTAAGGATGCCAGGTTCGAAAGATTAGGCGCGTTTACTTATTCCCGCGAAGAGGGGACAAGGGCATATGCTTTTAAAGGCCAGGTGCCTGAAAAATTAAAGTCAGAGCGTTTAGACGCGGTTATGTCTGCCCAGCGGGAGATAGCGCGCCAGGTTAACGGTAAATTTTTAGGGGAAAGCCTTACGGTTTTAATTGATGAGGAAGAAAACGGCTCTTACCTGGGCCGCACGCAATACGATGCTCCGGAAGTTGACGGTTTAGTCTATGTCAGGTCTAAGAAAAAACTGTCTCCGGGTGATTTTGTAAAGGTAAAAATCAGTGATACCTTAGAATATGACCTTGTCGGGGAGGTAGAATAAGGAATCACGCGAATAGATTGGCGATGCTCAGGGTTCTTCTTACCTTTGTCTTTATGGTTGTTTTATCATGGCAGGGTTTGTGGGCCAAGATCGCGGCCCTCGTAATTTTCAGCCTCGCCGCCCTTTCAGACCTTTTTGACGGGATGATCGCGCATCGAAGGAATATGGTTACGGACTTTGGCCGGCTGATGGACCCGATTGCCGATAAAATACTGGTGCTGGCGGCATTTGCCGCATTTTTACAATTACAGTTGATTGAGGCCTGGATGTTTGTGATTATTGTCTCGCGTGAAATATTGATTACCTCTTTGCGGCTGTTTGCGCTGAATAAGGGAAAGGTGCTTTCTGCGGCAAGGGCGGGCAAGCATAAGACCGCCTCCCAGATGGCGGTGATCTTCTATATCCTGGGTTTTATTGTGGTTAAGGAATCGGTGATGACATTCTCCACCTGGAATCCGGTCTGGGAGGATTTCTTTAATAAAAGCATAAACATTATGATGCTGCTTACTGTCGGGCTTACGCTTTATTCCGGCCTGTCTTATCTGTGGGAAAACCGTAAGATCATTACCAGGCTATAAGTGTCTAAATTCTTCATCAAGACTATCAGTACCTTTTTTTATATCGGTTATTTCCCGCTTATCCCGGGCACGGCCGGAAGCGTCGCCGCAATATTCCTCTTTCTCCTGCTTAAAAATAATACCTCCAGCTATCTTATAACTACGGCAATCTTGTTAAGCGCGGGCTTTCTGGTCAGCGGGGAGGCGGAAAAATTAATGCGTAAGACTGACCCGCCTTGCGTAGTCATAGACGAGGTCTGCGGTATGCTGGTCAGCCTCTTATTTCTACCCTATGATATAAAGTTAGTCATTATTGCCTTTTTTATCTTCCGTATATTGGATACGCTTAAACCCTATCCGGTAGGCTGGTTTGAAAAGCTAAAAGGGGGGTTAGGGATAATGAGCGATGATATTATTGCCGGGCTTTATACGAATATTATTCTTCAGGTAGTGGTGAGCTTTGCCTGCTTTAAGGCTTCATAGACCGGCCCGCCGGAGCCGAGGGTGCTTTTAAGCAAGGTTATTCCCGCAACATCAAATTCAAGTTTTTCTTTAGCGCAATAATTTTCTAACGCCTTTAAATCCCGGATTAAGTTCTCTTTATTTAAAACAGACCTTACTCTTCCGATACTGATATGCGAAGAAAAAGGCCTTTCTTCCTTAAGGTAGCCGATTTTTTCCATTTTCTCTTCCAGGCCTTGAGCGATTTTTTTTACTTCTTCATCCCCCAGATCAATACTCACCCAGATGACCCGCGGAAAGTTGAGTTTGGGGAAGGCGCCGAGGCAAAAGAGCCTGGCCGTAAAGCGCTTTTTATTTTGCGCCACGCTTTCCATAGCCTCGATAATTTTCGGCAGCTTTTCGTCGCTGGTTTCGCCCAGGAATTTCAGGGTCAGGTGGATATTTTTCGGCTCAACCCATTTTACATCCGCGCCGGATTGCTTAAGCCGCGCCTGCAATTCAGCAAGCCGATCTTTTATATGCTGAGGTAATTCTATTGCTATAAATGTTCGCATTTAATAATTGCAACGCTTTTATAGCCGCTTGTTTTCTTATACTATTACGATTTCCCTTAAAGACGAATTTCTTACAGGAGCTTTTGTTTTTAGAGGAAAGGGCGATGAAGACGGTGCCAACGGGCTTGCGGGGCGTGCCGCCATCCGGGCCGGCAATGCCGGTTATACTGATCCCCAGGTCAGCCTTGGCGAGCTTTCTTACCTTCTGCGCCATAAGCAGCGCAGTTTCTTTTGAGACCGCGCCTTTTTTACGGATAAGCGCAGCCGGAACCTTTAAAACGCTTCCTTTAACTTTATTGCTATAGGTGGTTATCCCCAGGATAAAATAGCGGGAGCTACCTGGAAGGAGCGTAAGTAATGAGGAAAGCAGGCCGGCAGTGCAGGATTCAGCGGTGGCGACGGTTTGGCCGCTTTTTAAGAGGCGCTTATGTGCTTGTTTTATAAGGTTTTGCATAATTATACGCATATTATAACTCTTTTAAACCTATTGACAAGCTAAAGATTTCCTGTATAATAACATCCTAGATTAATCTTCAGGGCAGGGTGTGATTCCCGACCGGCGGTAGCGCAGAAAGCGCATACCGGCGTTTCCAATAACGCCGGGTATAAAGCCCGCGAGCTTCCTATGGGAAGCATGATCTGGATAATTACCAGAGCCGATAGTAAAGTCTAGATGGAAGGAGATTAATAATTCTATGCCCGGAGATTCTCTTCGGGCACTTTTTTTAAGGAGACCATGTTTAATACGATTACGGAAATATTAGAAGATTTGAAAAACGGCCGGATGGTCATCGTGGTTGATGACGCAGACCGCGAGAATGAAGGCGACCTGGTTATGGCGGCATCTTTTGTCAGGCCGGAGCATATAAATTTTATGGCTAAGTTCGGCCGCGGGCTTATCTGCGTGCCGATGGAAGAAGGGCGGCTTAGGGCTTTAAATTTAGAGCCGATGTTAAAAGAGAGGCAGGCTTCCAGCCAGGCAGACCCTTTTGCCACTGCCTGGATGATGTCGGTGGATGCGGCCAAAGGCATCACTACGGGTATATCCGCGTATGACCGGGCACGCGCAATAGAAGTCTTAATTAATCCGCTTTCTCGCCCCGAAGACCTTATCCGGCCCGGGCATATTTTTCCATTGCGGGCAAGGCAGGGTGGAGTATTGGTGCGCGCAGGACATACCGAGGCGGCCGTAGACCTTATGCGCTTAGGCGCGCTCTATCCGGCAGGGGTAATTTGCGAGATAATGAATGATGACGGCAGCATGTCGCGCCTGCCGCAGCTACTGGAATTTTCCCGACAGCATAAATTAAAGATCTGTTCCATCGCCGACCTTATCGAGTACCGCCGCCGTTCGGAGAAATTAATTGAAAAAGTGGCCGAGACCAGGCTCCCCACGGAATTCGGCGAATATAAACTTATCCTCTACCGCGACCTGACGAATAATAAAGTGCATACCGCCCTGACGATGGGCGATTGGAAGGATGAGCCGGTTTTAGTGCGCGTGCATTCCGAATGCTTGACCGGAGATGTTTTTGGGTCTTTGCGTTGCGATTGCGGCAGGCAATTAAACAGGAGCCTGGAGATTATAGGTAGGGAAGGCAGGGGTGTCATCCTTTATATGAATCAGGAGGGCCGCGGTATCGGCCTGATAGATAAAATCCGGGCCTATAGTTTACAAGATAAAGGCCTGGATACGGTAGAGGCTAACGAGGCCCTGGGCCACAAAGCAGACCTGCGTGATTACGGCATCGGCGCCCAGATACTGGTAGATTTAGGGGTTAAGAATATCCGGCTGCTGACCAATAACCCGCGCAAGATTGTCGGCTTGGAAGGTTATGGCCTGGCAGTGGTTGAGCGCCTGGCTTTGGAAATTGAGCCGAATCCCGCTAATTACCGGTATCTAAAAACCAAGAAGGAAAAGCTCGGGCATAATTTAAATATAACCTAGGGACGGTTCTCAAGCCAAAGCAAAAGCGTCCCCTAGAAAGGGACGCTTTGAGAACGAATTGAGAACCGTCCCTAAAAAGAAGGAGGAAGAGAGATGATGAAGGTGATCGAAGGGAATTTGATCGCAAAAGGGAAAAAGTTCAGCATCGTGGCTTCGCGTTTCAATGATTTTATGACTAAGGAGCTGGTCGCGGGTTGCGTGGATACTTTAGTCAGGCATGGGGCAGCTAGCGATGATTTAAGCGTAACCTGGGTGCCGGGAGCGTTTGAGATACCGGCGGTCGCGCAAAAATTAGCCAAAACCAAGGATTATGATGCCGTAATCTGTCTGGGCACAGTTATCCGCGGCGCGACCCCGCATTTTGATTATATCGCCTCTGAAGTAGCTAAAGGTATAGCCAGGGTTTCTGAAAACACCGGCGTTCCTGCCATCTTCGGAATTATTACTGCCGACACGATTGAACAGGCAGTAGAGCGCTCCGGCACTAAAGACGGGAATAAGGGCAGCGCTGCCGCCTTATCGGCGATAGAGATGTCCAATATTTTGGAGAAAATAAAATAAGATGCGTAAACGGACACTTGCCCGCGAATGCGCCCTGCAGGTCCTCTATCAATTGGATATTACCAATGATAAGCCTGAAAACGCGTTAGAAAATTTTTGGTCTAACCGCAAAGATGAAGCGATTGACGCTGCTTTGAAAGAATTTTCTTCGGAGTTGGTCAAAGGCGTAGCGGAGAACCTGGAAGAGATAGATAAGAAAATAGTCAAATACGCGGCTAACTGGCAGCTTAAGCGCATGGCCGTAGTGGATAGGAATATCATGCGCCTGGGGTGCTTTGAACTCTTATACCGCGAGGATATTCCCCCGAAGGTTTCCATTAACGAGGCGGTAGAACTGGCCAAAAAATTTTCCGGAATTGAATCGGGAAAATTCGTCAATGCCATATTGGATAAGGTGAAGCTCGAAAAAAATAAATGAAATTCGCGGATTTACACCTGCATACCATATTTTCAGACGGCACCTACGCTCCTGAAGAACTGGTCAGCCAAAGCCTGAAAAAAGGATTGTCGGCTATTGCCATAGTTGACCATGATACCGTAGATGGCCTGGCTCCTGCGCTAGCCGCTTCCGAAGAGAGCGGCCTGGAGGTTTTATCCGGCGTAGAACTCAGCGCGGAATATAAAAATCAGGAAGTCCATATCCTGGGCTATTTGATCGACTACCGGGATCCAGCCCTCTTAAAGAAAACCGCGTCCTTAAGAAGCAACCGCGTTGAACGCGTCTATAAAATAGTCGCTAAGTTAAATGCCTTAGGCGTGCCTTTAAACCCGCAAAGCGTATTTGACTTAGCCGGCAATGGCACGGTAGGCAGGCTGCATATTGCCCGGGCATTGGTTAAGGAAGGGCTTGTCAGGTCAATCTACGAGGTTTTTCAGAAATATATCGGCGATAATGGCCCGGCATATGTTTTGGGATTCCGCTTTAGCCCCCAGGAGGCCATAGAGTTTATTAAAAGAGCGGGAGGCATACCGGTTTTAGCGCATCCTTATACCCTTAATAATGACGAACTGATTTTAGAGTTTGTGAAGTTAGGGCTGATG
>JAQUAP010000032.1 GCA_028687205.1 Candidatus Omnitrophota bacterium | reverse complement strand
TGAACATTTAGGGCAAGAGAACCGGCACTACCTGCGCTTAGATACGGTTTTTCCCGTGCAATTCCGTCTGGTAGCCCTTGACGGGAGAGGCTTTTTATCCGCCTGGTTGCAGGGCTTTACCAATAACCTGAGCAAGGGCGGGATATGTTTAAGCGTCAACAATCTTCCGCCGGAAGCGCTGCAATTATTACAAGAGCGTAAAGTAAAACTAGCCCTGGAAATAGATTTACCCATTACCAGGAAGCCCATCGTTGCCCTGGCCATCCCGGTCTGGATAAGCGGTGTTCCCGACGCTGCGCATAAATACTATATCGGTCTGCATTATGAAGAGATTGACGCAGCCCAGAGTAATAAACTTATGCGCTATGCCCTGGGCAAGAAGTTACTTGTCCCGGCAGCCCTGGGAATAATCGTTTTATTGGGCCTGGGGCTTGTCGTAAACAGCCTGATCAGCATTAAGCTGATAGAAGGCAACAGGGCTTTGGTCAGGCGGCTGGTAAATGTCATTCAGGAGTCTGCGCTCGCCAAACAGAAAATAAGGGATGTCAGTAAGGAAAAAGAATCCCTGCAACGAAAAATTCAGGAATTAACAGCGCGCATTCAAGCCGTGGAAGACGAGAAGGCCAGGCTCGGAGGTAAAACGACTCTTGAGCTTGGTGAGCAATCCAGGAAGATAAACGAATTGAGCACGCTGATTCAGCAATTATCCCAGGAAAAAAACAACCTTAAGGAAGAGTTAGCTGCTTTGCAGCTTGAGGAGAGCGTGGCTTTCGAAGAGCTCGTGCGAATCGATAAAAAAAGAACTGCTCTGGCCAAGGCCAACCTGGAAAAGATGTATCAATGGCTGCAGCGGCACCAGGATCCGCATACGGGCCTGGTGATGAGCTTTGAGGGCGACAGTCATATCAGTGGCTGGGCGTTTATCTATGACCAGTCCCTGGTTATGCAGGCCTATACTTATTTTTCCGATTTTGAACGCTGCCGTAAGATGCTGGACTTTTTTAATCATAAGGCTAAGAAGAA
The DNA here is from genome assembly GCA_028687205.1 of Candidatus Omnitrophota bacterium. Classification (GTDB taxonomy): domain Bacteria; phylum Omnitrophota; class Gorgyraeia; order Gygaellales; family Profunditerraquicolaceae; genus UBA6233. The sequence continues at coordinate 13,074 of JAQUAP010000032.1, read as the reverse complement.
AAACGACCTCTTCTTCAATACCTATTATGTCAACGACGGTGAACCGGCAGAATATATAGTGCATAGCGGTCCGAATATCTGGTTGGGGATTGCCATAGTCCAGTATACTTATAAAACCAAAGACAACCGGTATATTAATTTAGCCGAAGATATTGCTCAAGGGGTCATCAATTTACAAAAACAGGACGCCGAAGGCGGTGTCCGCGGCGGCCCGGAGATAGAATGGTATTCTACCGAGCATAACCTGGATGCCTACGCCTTCTTTAATATGCTGCACAGGCTTACGGGCAAACAGCAATATATAGAGGCGCGGGATAAAGTCCTTGAATGGCTGGTAAAACACGCCTACCATAAAATGGATATTCCTATCCAGCGCGGCAAGGGTGATGCTACTATCGCAACCGATACTTATGCCTGGTCAATCGCTGCCCTCGGCCCGCGCAGGCTGGAAGAATTAGGGATGAACCCGGACAGAATTATGGAATTTGCCGAAAATAACTGCGCGGTAGAAGTCTCTTATACCCGGCCTGAAGGCCAGGTGATTAAAATAAAAGGTTTTGATTTTGCTCCCGAGAGGCACGCGGGAAGAGGCGGGATAGTCTCTTCGGAATGGACCGCCCAGATGGTGGTTGCTTTTAAAATAATGGCAGATTTTTATTTTAAAAAAGGAGAGGATGCCAGGGGGCAGCTCTATCAGTCTAAAGCCGAAGACTATTTAGCCTCTTTAGCCAATATGCTTATATCCAGCCCTTCGCCTTCGGGCCAGGGTGAAGGCTGCCTTCCTTATGCTACCCAGGAGTCTATAGATACAGGGCATGGCTGGTTTACCCCACGAGGTAAAACTACGGGTTCGGTCGCCGGGACAACCTATGCGATTTTTGCCTATTATAATTACAATCCCCTGGAACTCAAAGATTAATGGTTAGCCTGCGTTCAAAATTAAATTTAATCTACCGTAAATTATATGCTCATTTCGGGCCGCAACACTGGTGGCCAGCCGAGACTGCTTTTGAGGTCATGGTCGGAGCTATCCTGACGCAAAATACCAGTTGGCCGAATGTAGAAAAGGCGATTTCCAACCTGAAAAAACACAAGGCGTTAGGACCGGCCAGGCTTTACCGCCTGCCGCACGGAAAGCTCGCCCGGCTTATCCGTTCAGCGGGTTATTACAATATAAAAACCCGGCGTTTAAAAGAATTTCTTAATTTTTTTATTCAGAATTACCAGGCGAGCCTGAAAAATATCTCCCGGGTAAAAAGCGCTACTTTACGCCAGGAGCTTCTGGCAATCAAAGGCGTGGGCCCGGAGACCGCGGATTCAATATTGCTCTACGCTTTAAATAAGCCGGTTTTTGTCATTGACGCCTATACGAGGAGAATATTCTCCCGCCATAAGCTGCTTAAAGACGATGCTACTTATGATGAGGCCCAGAGATTATTCACGCTGAATTTAAAAAAAGACGTTAAATTATTCAACGAGTATCACGCGCTCCTGGTGGCATTAGCTAAACATTACTGCCTTAAGTCAGCCCCTAAGTGTGCTGTCTGCCCGCTGGATTTTTGTTAAGAATCTGGTATAATAACCTTAACCTGGGTCAATATGATAAATAAAAAGCGCCTGATTAAGCTTGCCCAAAAGCTTATTAAAATAGATTCTGAAAATCCTCCCGGGAACGAAACGCCAATAGCTGATTTTTTACGCGGGTATATTAAGGGCCTCGGGATAAGGACGCGGATTTACGCATTTAAGAAAAAGCGCCCTAATCTCGTAGCGTATCTGGAGGGAAAGAAGAATAAGCGCAGCCTCCTTATTACTCCGCATCTGGATACTGTCCCTGCCGGTAAGAGCTGGGGCCTGGACCCTCTTGCGGCAAAAATAATCGATAATAAGATTTACGGGTTGGGCGCGACTGATTGTAAAGGCAACATTGCCTGCGCCGTGGAGGCGATCAATAGCCTGGTTGAAGATAAAAAAGTTTTAGCTTATAATCTTATCTTCGCTGCCACCGCGGATGAGGAATGCGGCTCCGCTTTAGGCTTAATCCCTCTTTTAGACAAAGGGATATTAAGGCCGGATGCAGCTTTAGTTTTAGATGCCGATGATTTTGAAATTATTGTTACCCAGAAGGGGCTGATCCACCTTAAAGTAAAGATTGAAGGCAGGCGCGCGCATGGGGCGTATCCTTATCTGGGCGTCAATGCCATAGATATAGCGCTGGAGGTTATCAGCCGGATAAAGCACCATAAATTCCCCTATCGTAAAAACAAATACCTCAAGGCCCCCACGCTTAATGTCGGCACTTTCCGGGGAGGGGATAAGGTAAATGTAGTGGCTGACTGGTGCGAGTTTGAATTGGATTTCAGGTTCCTGCCCGGCACCCGGGCCGGGGATATATTGGATGTCCTTAGGGCAGCCTTAAGTAAACACGCTAAAAAATTTAAAATAGAAATCCAGGGCATTCAGCAGCCTTACGCGATTTCTGAAAAACATCCTTTGGTGAGTTATTTAAAGAAAGCAATGCGTAGCTGTTCGGTTAATCCGCGCCTTAAAGGTTCTGAAGGGGCAACCGTAATTACTTTCTTCCAGGATAAAAATATTCCGGCCATTGCCTCCGGGTTTGGCTCAGCCGGCTGCGCGCACTCCAGCAACGAATACGCAAAGATCGCTAATCTTTATAAAGGGGCGCAGGTTTTGGAAAAGTTCCTGACAAGTTATAAATTCCAGCAGTTTTATTTTAATAAAAAGGAGCAATAATCATGGAAGGTATTAAGATTTTAAAGAGGCCGCGTTTAAGAAAACCGTATCTGGTAGTGGCCTGGCCGGGAATGGGCGAGGTCGCTTTTAAAGCCGCCTCTTTTTTAGTGGAGCAGTTAAAAGCCCGGGAGTTTGCGGCCCTAAGCCCGGAGGATTTCTTTTACCTGGCCGGAAGTGCGGTCAAAAACGGCTTACTTAACGCCCCGGAACTTCCCCAGGGCAGGTTTTTTTACTGGAAGAATAAAGAAGGAGAACAGGACCTGATTGTATTTTTAAGCAATGCCCAGCCGGATTTAGCCCGGGCGGAAAGCTATTCCAAGCGGATTATCCAAGTAGCCAGGGGTTTTGGGGTGGATACGGTAGTTAGTTTTGCATCTATGCCCCAGGCTATTGACCATACCCAGGGCTCCGGAGTTTGGTTTGCCTCTACCGCAACCGAGCTGAGTAACAACCTTCAGAAATTAAAACTCAATGCGTTAGCCGAAGGCCAGATCAGCGGCATGAACGGTCTCTTTCTCAGCATAGCTAAAAGAGAAGGGTTGAAAGGATTTTGTCTGCTGGGCGAGATACCGCTTTATACCATCCAGATTGAAAACCCTAAGGCCTCCGCGGCAGTCCTACGCGTTCTGGCTGAGATTTTGAAGATTCGTCTGGATTTATCCGGCCTCGCCGCCCAGGCGCAGATTATGGAAGCGGAAATCAATAAACTCCTGGATTATTTAAAGCTGGGTTCCCAGGTTGCCGGGCCTATAGGAGAAGAAGATGTGGAAAAAATCAAGAAGACCCTGAATCAACTGACCAAGCTCCCTATTTCCGTAAAGGATAGGATCGAGCAGCTTTTTAAAGAAGTAAAATCAGATATCTCCAAGGCAGGCCAGCTAAAAGCCGAGCTGGATAAGTGGAACGCTTACAAGGAATACGAGGACCGCTTCCTGGATTTATTTAAGAAACGGGACGAAAAGAATAACTAAATGGCTGAGGGTATAAAAGCAGTTTTATTTGATTTAGGGAATGTCCTGGTTGATTTTGACTACAGCATCTCCGCCAAAAGAGTTTCCCGTTTTTGCGATAGGGACCCTAAGGATATCGTTGGTTTTTTCTTTGATTCCGCGCTAACCGTACTTTTCGAAGAAGGTAAAATCCTGCCGGCAGATTTTTTCGCCAAGGTAAAAGAAGCGCTGGGTTTAAAACTTTCTTACACGGCTTTTGTGCCGATCTGGAATGAAATATTTTTCCTGAGCGCCAAGAACCGCAGCGTTTACAGCCTGGTTAATAATTTAAAGTTGCGTTATAGGGTAGCCTTGATATCCAATATCGACATTCTGCACTATGAGTACCTTAAAAAGCACTTTCCGGTATTTAATGTTTTCGATAGGCTGTTTCTATCCTACGCATTGGGTGCGGTTAAGCCTGACCGCTTAATCTATCAGCAGGCGCTTGCAGCTTTAAAGGTATGCCCGGAGAGCGTATTTTATACTGATGATCGGCCGGAACTGGTTAAAAGCGCGCGCGGCCTGGGCATAAATTCTTTTGTCTTTAGCGATATTAAGCAACTTAAAAGCGACCTTTTAAGCGCGGGCATAACCCTTTAATTAAAATGGCTACAAAACATATATTGCTGGGGCACGGAAGCGGCGGCAGGTTAATGCACAATTTTATTAAAGAAGCATTGCTTCAGAAATTGGGCAATCCTATCCTCAACAGGCTAACGGACAGCGCCGTGCTAAACTATAAGGAAAAAATTGCCTTTACTACTGATTCCTTTGTGGTCAACCCGCTTATTTTTCCCGGCGGGGATATCGGTAAGTTAGCCGTAACCGGTACGGTAAATGACCTGGTGATGCTGGGGGCTGAGCCGGAATATCTTTCCCTGGGCCTGATTATGGAAGAGGGCCTGGGCCAGAAAATTTTAGGGCGGATCATTGATTCGGTTTCAATTTACGCCAGAGCCGCCGGGGTCTATATTGTTACCGGTGACACAAAGGTCGTGGAAAAAGGCGCCGCGGATAAGTTATTTATTAATACCTCCGGGATAGGCAGGTTAGTAACCCGGACAGAGCTTTCCCTAAAAAATATTTCTTGCGGCGATAAAATTATCATTACGGGAAATATCGCCGAGCATGGCCTGGCGGTTTTAGCCAAAAGAAAAGAGCTGGATTTGGGGCTGCGTATCAAAAGTGACTGCCAGGCCTTAAACGGGTTGCTGATACCTTTATTAAAAAAATCCCGGGGGATAAAGTTTATGCGTGACCCTACGCGGGGGGGCCTGGCGACAACCTTAAACGAAATTGCCGAAGGCTCTGGCCTGGGCATAGTTATTGAAGAAAAAAATATCCCCTTGTCGGGAAAGGTTAAAGCTGCCTGCGAGCTGTTGGGCATAGACCCCTTATACGTCGCCAACGAAGGGAAAGCGGTATTAGTAGTTAAGGCGGAAGAAGCCGCTAAAATTATCAGGTTTTTACATAAACACCCTCTGGGCCGTAATGCAAAAATTATCGGTACGCTTGTTAAGCGGCCGAGGGCCCGGCTCCTCTTGCGCACTATTTTTAATACCGAACGCATTTTAGATATGTTAACCTCCGAACCGTTACCGAGGATTTGTTAAGATGAAATCATCCAGGTATATGAAACGTTTTTACCGCGATTGGACAAGGGCTAAAGATCTTTACCCCACGCACATCGTGGCCAAAGAAACGGATTTATTGATTTTTACCAATAAGCCGTTAAAAGCAATTTTTGCCGAAGAAAGGATCCGCGCCTTGCGCTGGGATATTGAAAATTATATCAACAGGGACCACCGTTTCCTTACCGCGTTAAAGCCCATAGTAGTTGAAATGCAGGCCAGCCCGATTGTAAAAGATATGGCCGAGCAGTCAAAAAAAGCGAATGTCGGGCCGATGAGCACGGTGGCCGGGGCAATCGCCGAATTCCTGGGCAATGATTTGATTAAAGCCGGGTATAAAGATGTGATTATCGAAAATGGCGGCGATATTTTTTTAAAAACACGCAAAACGCGCAAGGTCGGCGTATATGTCGGCCGCTCTAAACTCTGGAGTAAACTGCAGCTGGAGATAAAACCCAAAAGCACCCCCTTGGGCATATGCACTTCTTCGGGCACAATCGGGCATTCCTTAAATTTTGGCTGCGCCGACAGCGTGGTCATCCTCTCTAAAAGCACGAGCCTTGCCGACAGCGTGGCTACCGCAACGGCTAACCGCATCAACTCTAAGGATGATTTGCAGAGAGCGCTGGATTTCGCCCGCTCAGTAGAGGGCGTTTTAGGCGTAGTTATTATTTTAAAAAATAATCTGGTTACCTGGGGTAATGTGGAATTCTGCAAATAGTTCTTTTCTCGTCGGAAAACCCGATACTTAAAACCCTTCCAAAAATCAAAAATTTCTTGACAAAAACAATATATTGTGATAAAAAAATAACGTAACCACAATATTTAGGATAAATTTTTGGAGGCGGGAAGGACTAAATTGGAAAAACTGGGGATAGCATAGAAGGCTCTTTAATATAGCAAGAGCCTTTTTTTATAATAATATGAAAATAGTCGGCCTAACTTACGATTTAAGGACGGATTATCAGTTTAAAGACGGGGATCCGGAGGATGCCAACGCTGAATTTGACCACCCTTCTACTATTGATGTTATCGCCGCAGCGATTGAGGCAAATGGTTTTAAAGTAGAAAGGATAGGCAACGCTGAAAACCTTCTGGAGAAGCTGGCTTCCTTAAAAGCGGAAATCGTTTTTAATATTTCCGAAGGCCTGAGCGGCAGAAACCGCGAATCCCAGGTCCCCATATTATTGGAGATGGCCGGGATTCCCTTTGTCGGGGCAGACGCGCTTACCTTAGGCCTGACCCTGGATAAGGTAATGGCCAAGAAAATTTTTATCGCCGAAAAAATTCCCACCCCGAAGTTTTTTGAAGTCAGCTCTCCGGCCGAGTTAATCAACACCAACCATCATAAATTCCCGCTCATCGTTAAGCCCCGTTTTGAAGGTTCTTCCAAGGGCCTGAGCGAAAGTTCGCGCGTTGAGACTAAAGACGAACTGGCCAGGCAGGTCGATTATATTATTAATACCTATAAACAGCCGGCATTAATTGAGGAATTTATCGCGGGCCAGGAATTTACCGTGGCCCTGGTCGGGAATGACCCGGTGGAGGTCCTGCCGGTCGTGCAGATTAAAATCGACGGTAAACTCAAGCTGAATAATAAATTTTATACCTTTGCCCGGATTACCTCGGATAGGCTAGAATATATCTGCCCCGCCAAAATCACCCAGGAATTAAAAAAGAAAATTGATGAGCTGGCTTTAAAAACTTATAAGGCAGTAGAGTGCCGTGATTTTGGACGCGTGGATTTTCGCGTGGACAATGAAGGCAGGCCTTACGTTTTAGAGATTAATCCCCTGCCCTCGCTCTCCACGGAAGACGTCTTTAAGCTGGTGGCAGAGAATACCGGCATTACCTATGAGCAGATGATCGGCAAGATTTTAAATAGCGCCTTTAAGCGGTATAATTTAAATTAGATGAAGATCGCCCTGACCTATAATTTAAAGAAAAAAGACGACACTAAGCCCGCGGATTATTTTTCCGAGTACGATTCCGCGGAGACGATTAACGCGATTGTCGAGGCGATAAGAAAAAAGGGGCACCATGTGGAAGCTATTGACGTGGAATACCCCAAGCTCTTCTCGTATTTTAGAGAAAATACCGTGGATATGGTTTTTAACATTGCCGAAGGCCAAAGCGGCAGGTTCCGCGAGTCAGAGGTGCCGGCAATACTGGATTATTTAAATATACCTTATACCGGCTCGAACACCTTCTCGTTAGCCCTGGCCTTAAATAAGGCGCTGACCAAGAAAATTTTAAAAGCGGAAAATATCCCCACGCCGGACTTCCAGGTTTTTTCAAAAGGCAATGAAGAACTTGACCCCGCGTTAAAATTTCCGTTAATCGTCAAGCCAAACTGCGAAGGCTCTGCCAAGGGCATCAGTAAAAAAAATGTAGTGCATAACGCCGCAGACCTTTTTAAGAGAGTAAGGGAAACCCTGGATATCTACCGCCAGGAAGCGCTGGTGGAAGAATTTATTGACGGTAAAGAGCTTACCGTCGGGATATTAAAAAATGGCAAGACCAGGGCCCTGCCGATTTTAGAGATAGATTTTTCCGGCTGCAAGAATAGCGGCGAATATTTTTATTCCTGGGAGATGAAGGAGTATCAGGGGAATGAGCAACTGGGGCTGGTACCGGTTTTCCATTGCCCGGCCCGCCTGGATAAGGAGACCGAGGAGCGCGTTAAAGAGGTCGCCCTTAAGACGCACCAGGCAGTAGGGTGCCAGGATATTTCGCGCACCGATATTCGCCTGGATAAATTTAATACGCCGTATGTCCTGGAGATAAACCCCTTGCCGGGGCTGGACCCTAAAGAATCGAATTTCCCGATTATGGCTTATGCTGACGGTATGCAATATGAAGACCTCATTGAGGCGATAATTTTAAGCGCCTCAGAAAGGAAAGGGTTAAATTGAGTAACCTACAGGCGGTTGAAAATCAAAAATTGCAGCAGGAGAGTTCTCCCGTCGTTCGAACCTCAAAGAGGCAGCGCGATTACCAGCAGATAGCTCTTTATAAAGATGTTAATCCCCTGGACTGGGAGGACTGGCATTGGCAGATAAAAAACAGGATTTGCACTAAAGATGTGCTTACGCAGGTTATTACTTTGACGCCGGATGAAGAGAAGGGGATAGATAAGGCCAAGGGAAGGTTGTCTATGTCGATAACCCCTTATTGGGGGACATTACTTGACCCGGAAGACGCCGGCTGCCCCTTACGCCGCCAGGCTGTCCCGGTAATCCAGGAATCCATCATTGCTCCGCACGAAATGACTGACCCCTGCGCTGAAGACAGGGATTCCCCTGCCCCGCACCTCGTGCACCGTTATCCGGACAGGGTTTTATTATTGGCTACCGAACATTGCGCGATGTATTGCCGGCATTGCACGCGCCGGCGCCTGGTCGGCGACCATGAGACAAAAGACGCCAACTCTCCAAGCAGGTTTGATGCGGCTATAGAATATATCAAGAGCGACCGCAAGATAAGAGATGTGCTTATCTCCGGAGGCGACCCCTTAATCTTGGAAGACGAAGAAATAGAAAGTTTACTGCAGAAGATTCGCGCGATATCGCACGTAGAGTTCCTGAGGCTTGGCACGCGCGTGCCCGTCACGCTCCCGCAGCGCATTACCGAAAAATTAGTAAATATGCTCAAAAAATATTCTCCGCTCTGGGTGAGCATACATTTTAACCATCCCAAAGAGATAACCAAACGCTGCAAAATCGCCTGCGATATGCTGGCGGAGGCAGGCATTCCTTTAGGTAGCCAGAGCGTGCTCCTTAAAGGCATTAACGACCGGCCGTATATTATGAAGAAACTGGTCCATGAATTGCTGCAGATAAGGGTAAGGCCCTATTATATTTACCAATGCGACCCGGTAAGAGGCACGCAGCATTTCCGCACGCCTGTGGCTGTCGGGATTAATATTATGGAAAAATTGCGCGGGCATACCTCGGGCTACGCTGTCCCCACCTATGTTATTGACGGCCCGGGCGGCGGCGGCAAGATCCCCGTAGGCCCGAATTATATTCTTTCACAGGCAAAAGGTAAATACGTCCTGCGTAACTACAAGGGTAAAATCTATACCTACCTGGAATAATTATTTCCCCGTAGGGCTATACCAATGGATGCCAAGAATAAGCGTAACTTTATCCTCTTAGGGCATGCCCAGTCAGGCAAAACCACCCTCGCCGAAAGCCTGCTCTACTTTACTAAAGCCACCACCCGTAAAGGAAAAATTGAAGACGGCACGACTGTCAGCGACTACAGCTTTGATGAGATAGAAAAGAAAAACTCCATAAACTTAAGCCTGCTCTTTTGTGATTATCAGGGTAACCGTATCCAGATTGTCGATACGCCCGGCTATGCGGATTTCTTCGGCGAGGTTATCTCAGGCATCCGCGCGGTGGACAGCGCGGTTATCGTGGTAGACGCCACCAGCGGCGTGCAGGTAGGCACAGAGCGGGCATGGAAAATCGCTGAAGAGGCAAATCTTCCCTGTATGGTATTTATCAACAAGATGGATAAGGAAGGCGCGGATGTGAATAAGGTCCTGGCGGATTTAAAGTCCAACCTCTCCAGGAATTGCATCATCATCGAGTCTTTGGAAGATCCGCTGCTTATGGAAGCCATTGCCGAAAGCGACGATAGCCTGCTGGAGAAATACCTGGCCACCTTACAGCTTTCCCTGGATGAAATTAAAAGCGGCCTGGCTCAGGCAGTCAATAAGCGTAAACTCTTCCCCGTGGTCGTTGGCTCGGCGCTTGGCGATAAGGGGATTAAGGAATTCTTAGATGATATATTGCAATACCTGCCTAGCCCGCAAGAGAGAAATCCCGTCAATGCTTTTAATCCGCAAAAGCCCGAAGAGAAAAAAGAAGTTATCTTGAAAGAGGAAGCGCCGTTTTGCGCTTTTGTCTTTAAGAATATTTCCGACCCCTTCGTGGGTCAGCTGACGCTGTTACGCGTTTTTTCCGGAAAACTTTTGAGCAACACCGGTTTTTATAACGTCAACAAAAAAGCAAAAGAGAGGATCGGCTCGATCTATCTCTTGCAGGGTAAGGAGCAGCGCCAGGTTGACCTTGCCTCCTGCGGAGATATCGTGGCTATCGCCAAATTAAAAGAAACAGGGGTTGCGGATTCGCTCTCGGGAGATAAAGAGCAGTTTTTATTTGAACCGATTATCTTTCCGGAGGCTGCGATATCCGCTTCGGTCAAGCCCAAATCCCGCGAAGATGAAGAAAAAATTTCCGATGCCCTGCATAAACTTGCGGCAGAGGACCATACCTTCGGGGTCAGGCATGACCCGCAGACCAAAGAATTAATTATTTCAGGCCTTGGCGACCTGCACTTGTCGGTTATGGTTGCGCGGATGAAAAAAAGATTTAATGTCGCGGTAGAATTAGGCACGCCCAAAGTTTCTTATAAAGAGACAATCAGCAGGCTTGCTAAGGTCCAGGGTAAATTCAAGCGCCAATCCGGCGGACGCGGCCAATACGGCGATTGTTGGATTGAAGTCCAGCCGTTAGAAAGAGGCAAGGGATTAGAGTTTGTGGACAAGATATTCGGCGGGGCTATCCCGCGGAATTTTATTCCTTCGGTTGAGAAAGGCGTGCGCCAGGCAGCCCTGGAAGGCGCGGTAGCGGGCTATCCGATAGAAGATATCCGCGTGACTTTAGTTGACGGTTCATACCATGAAGTTGACTCTTCGGACATGGCTTTTCAAATTGCCGGGGCAATGGCCTTACGCAAGGCAGTGATGGAGGCAGGCCCGGTATTACTGGAGCCGATAATGGATGTGGATATCGCTATTCCGGAGGAGTGCCTGGGGGCGATTTCCGGGGATATAAATTCCCGTCGGGGCAGGGTTATGGGCATGGACGTTAAGGGCAAGCAGCAGGTGGTCAAAGTCCAGGTCCCGTTAGCGGAGATGTTTAAATACGCCAATGACCTGCGCTCGATAACCGCGGGCCGCGGTATGTATACCATGCGTTTCTCGCATTATGAAGAAGTGCCGCATAAAGTTGCCGCCCCAATTATTACGCAATATCAAGCCTCAAAAAAACAGGAAGAACAGTAAAACATTCTATGAAGATAAGCGTAGCCGGCCTGCCGGAATTAAATCCCGGTAAGCATAATGTTAAAGATGAGCGCCTGGATCAGGTGGATAGTATAACGCGCGCCAAGAAAAAAACTTATATCCAGGTTGAGGTTGTCGCAGAGGAAGGGGCAATTGACGCGGATGCGCTGCTGACAACCAAAGATTCAGCCGCCGACCTTATCCTTAAGGACCTCGAGTTTGTAGAAACGCGGCTCTCCCGCGCGACAGATGCAGCCGAAAAAGGTTTATTTAATAAATTAAAGAGTATATTGGAAAAAGAGCAGTTTATTTTTTCCGCGGGGTTAAGCAACGAAGAGAAGCAGGCACTGGTCAAATACGGCTTACTTACCGCAAAAGCTGTTATCGTCGCAGAAGCAAAAGACCTGGAAGATAAAAACCTTCTTTTGCTTAAAGCCTTAAAAGAAAGCGGCTTTATCAGTTTCTTTACTACCGGCGAAAAAGAGACCCGCGCCTGGCTTATTAGATGCGGCGCTAATGCCTGGGAGGCATCCGGGGCGATCCATTCGGATATACAGCAGGGGTTTATCCGGGCCGAGATCATCGCTTTCAAGGATTTTATCGAGTGCGGCGGAGAGAATAAGGCTAAGCAGGCGGGCAAGATGCGCCTTGAGCCGAAAGAATACGTAATGCAGGATTGCGATTTAGCGAATTTCAGGTTTAATAAATAAAATAATAAATAGGGAGAAAATATAATGGTTAAAATCAAGCGCGCATTAATCAGCGTATCGGATAAGGCAGGGATACTGGATTTAGCCAAGGAATTAAATAAATTCGGCGTGGAGATTATTTCGACCGGCGGCACGGCAAAATTATTGCGCGAAAATAACATTCCGGTCAAAGAGGTCTCGGAATATACCGGGTTTCCCGAAATGCTCGACGGCCGCGTAAAGACCCTGCACCCTAAAATACACGGCGGGCTGCTGGCCTTAAGAGACAGCGCAGAACATATGAAAACGCTGGAAGAGCACGGCATCGGCCTCATCGATATGGTAGTGGTAAACCTGTATCCATTTGAAAAGACAACGCAAAAATCCGGGGTTTCCATCGAGGAGGTAATCGAGAATATTGATATTGGCGGCCCGTCAATGCTGCGCTCTGCCGCAAAAAACCACCGCTCGGTCGCGGTTATCTGTAATCCCGAACGTTACGCACAGGTCATCGAAGAACTAAAGAAGAATAAAGGCGCTTTGCCGGAGAGCTTAATGCGCGATTTAGGCATTGAAGTATTTAACCGGACAGCTAAATACGATGGAGCGATATTTGCATATTTAAATCAATGGAATAAGGGCGGGCAGCTCCAGGCGCAGGGCTTTCCTCAAGAATTAAATTTAAGTTTCGAGAAGATCCAGGAATTACGTTACGGGGAGAACCCGCATCAGCAGGCAGCTTTTTACAAAGAAAAAGGCAAGAGCGCCGGGTTAATCAACCTTAAGCAGCTTCAGGGCAAAGAACTTTCGTTTAATAATCTCCTGGATTTAAATTCCGCCTTTGAATTAGTCCGCGAGTTTTCTAATCCCGCGGCGGTAATCGTTAAGCATAATAACCCTTGCGGGGTAGCAGAAGATAAGACCCTGGA
>JAQUAP010000083.1 GCA_028687205.1 Candidatus Omnitrophota bacterium | reverse complement strand
AATGTGGCCTTGGTGGTGATGACGTTTTGCACGGTTTGAATACCGCTTAATAACACATCTTTTTCTACTTTAAATTTCATTTTCGCTCCTTACTATATATTATTATATTAATTTATTAAAAAAGTAAAAGTAATAAGACCACTCGATTTTGTTGAAAACCATATAACTTGTTTATTTTGCAGCGTTTCAATAAAAAACAAACCTTGGATAACCCTATATTTAATGTTTGATAATCTGTATAATCCGCTCTATCTTTTCCTGTAGGGTTATATTACTCCCCACCCCTTCTTTAATTTTATTATAAGAGTGTAAAACCGTGGTATGATCTTTACCGCCAAAAAACTGGCCTATCTCAGGTAAAGATAGATCCGTCAACTCCCTACTTAAATACATCGCTACCTGCCGCGGCAAGACCACGGTTTTATTCCTGCGCTTTGTCTTTAATTCCCCTAAAGAGATACCAAACTCTTCCGCCACGCAGCGTTGTATAAAGTCAACAGTGATTAACTTTTTAGGCTCTCTCAGGAGGTCTTTTAAAACCTCTTTGGTTAAATCCAGGGTGATGGGTTTTTCTTCCATTAAAGAATAGGCCATAATCCTGACCAGGGCGCCCTCTAATTCCCGGATATTGGTTTTGATTAATTGGGCGATAAAAAATATCACCTCATCCGAGACAGCAACTGGCTCGCGCTCTATTTTTTTCTTTAAGATAGCTACGCGCGTCTCTAGGTCCGGCGGCTGGATATCCGTGGTTAAGCCCCAGCCAAAGCGTGATACAAGCCGGTCTTGTAAGTCGGCAATTTCTTTAGGCGGCCTGTCCGAAGAAAGAATGATTTGCTTGTGCGCATCGTACAGGGCGTTAAAGGTATTAAAAAATTCTTCCTGGGTAGAATCCTTGCCGCCAAAAAAATGCACGTCGTCAATGACCAGTACATCGGTATTCCGGTATTTCTGCCTGAAGGAGGCGGTAGAGTGGTGCTGGATGGCGCTGATCAGTTCATTAGTAAATTGCTCTGAAGGCAGGTAGGCTATTTTAATCTCTGTCCCGTAATTATCTATTATCCGGTGGCAGATAGCCTGGATGAGGTGGGTTTTGCCTAATCCCACCCCGCCGTAAATAAATAAAGGGTTGTAGGTTTTGGCCAAGGCATCAGCCACGGCCAGAGAATATGCCTGCGCATGCCGGTTAGACGGGCCGATGACAAAGTTTTCAAAGGTATAGCGGCTATTTAAATTTAAATTATAGGGACTGCTGCGCGCCAGGCTTATTGGGCTTTTAGCCGGCGCCTGCCTGCTTCCGGCTTCGTTGACGCTCGCCTGGCTTACCTCCAATTCCACCCTTACTTTACCCAGGCCTAAAGAGCTAAAAGAATCTTCCAGGATAGCGCTGTAATTCTTCTTTACCCAGTCCCGGAAAAAAGTATCCGGCGCCTCTAACAGTATAGCTTCCTGGCTTTGCGCTTTTACCTTAAGGGGTAAAATCCAGGTTTCGAAAATGGTTGCGCCAAGGCGCTCTTTGACCTGCTCTTGCGCCTCCCGCCATATTTGGGTTATATCAGCCATTGATTGTTATTAACAGTTTATGCACAGCTTGAATAACTCTGTGGAAAGTCATTTTCTCTTTTCGGGATAGGCCGAGGACAGTTTTTAAAAAGCCAATCGCCCTAGAGAGTAGATAAATTTAATCCCGTCAGCCCGCTTTGTTCCCTAATTATAACAGAAGCCAAAGAACTTGCAAGCAAAAAAGTTAAACGCCAACTATTATACAATAATTTCCTGGGGCGTCAATAAAAATAAGGCTCGCCCGCTCAATACATCGCGCCGGCCAAAACGCTTTTAAAATAAAATCCTGCCCGGCCTACCCCGGGTCAGGATAGCGGAGCTGGTTTTTACCGACGGGATTGTGGATAACCCGTGAGTATCCGGGCACAAGCCGCAGCCAGGATAAAATTAGCGGTTGACGGGGCAGGCTTTTATGTTATAATTAAAAACCATTCTTAACAATAGAGAAGGTCTGTTCTGAACTAACAGGCAGAGAGAGGGCAAATGAAAAAAAATCTGAAAACCCCAACCAATATCGTTGGCAAAAGGCGGCATGGATTCCGGAGCAAAATGGCTACCAAAAGGGGCCGTAAGCTTTTGGCCCGCCGCAGGCAAAAAGGCAGAAAAAGGCTCTGTATTTAATGTTAACCCGGGCATCTCTTAGCTTAATTAAGCTCTATCAATTATATTTAAGGGGCTTCTTTCCCGCCTCCTGCCGCTTCCATCCCTCATGCTCAGAATATACGCGACAGGCGCTGGTACAATATGGATTTTGGAGAGGGGTTTTTAAGGGGGCTAAGAGGCTCTTGGCTTGCCATCCCTTTTCGGGAAAGTCCGGATACCACCCACTGGAGTAATTATGGAAAAACGTTTATTGTTAGCAATAGGCCTGTCGCTTTTAGTTTTATTAAGCTGGTCAGTATTCGCTTCTAAGACACAACCAATTGATAATAAACAGGTTACAGTAACAAAGCCTATCCCGGCAGAGCCTGCGCAGGTTAAAGAAACAGGCATTAGCCAGAGTCCTCTCCTTACAGAACCGGCACAACCGTTAATAGAGTTTACCCACAATAATACGGAAATATTTTTTGATGCACAACATGCCGCGATCAATAAGGTTGTGTTTAAGAACGGCCGTACCACCCATATTCTGCCGCTTAAATTCGGATTATTAAGTGATGACGGTACTTTAAAATTTGTCAAAACCAGCAGCAGCCCTCAGGAGATTACTTTTGTCAGCCAGGATAATTTCAAGAAGGTTACTAAAACCTTCCTTTTTGCTAAATCCAATTATACCATAGAGTTACAGATTAAAATTCAGAATATATCCCGTTCACCCATTAGCGTTAATGGACCGCTGATACTAGGCAGGTTAGATTTATCCAGCCAAAATGAGCAATCCCGTTATCAAGATATTTATTTAGTGAACCAGGAAAAATCTCTGCACCTATCTGCAGGGAAAGATTACCGCGGAGACAAAACCAAAATCCTGGGATTAAGGGACCGCTATTTTTGTCTCATTGTTGAGCCGGATAAAAATACTTATGGTGCTTTTATTAAAAAGCTCAGCAACATAGAATCAGAAGTAGGGTTAAATAGTGAAACTATAGTCCTGCAGCCCGGAGCGCAGATTGGACATTTATTACGCATTTATTTAGGGCCACAGGATTTAAAAAGCATTAATCAAATTAATCCTGCCTGGTCAGGCATTATCTATTTCGGGGTATTTGATTTTATCGCGCAGATACTTTTACAGACACTGGAATTCTTGCATCATATATTCCATAATTGGGGCTGGGCGATCATTGCCTTGAGTATATTAGTCTATTTAATCCTCTACCCTTTATCCTTGAAACAAATGCGCTCGATGAAGGAAATGCAGGCTATCCAGCCCAAAAGATCGGAAGAG
>JAQUAP010000031.1 GCA_028687205.1 Candidatus Omnitrophota bacterium | reverse complement strand
TTCATCGCCTCGATTATGCAGATAACCTGCCCTGGCTCAATATTCTGGCCTACCTCCACATAGGGCATTGCCTCGGGGTTGGGAGCGCGGTAGAAAGTCCCTACCATCGGAGATTTTATCTCTACTACCTTAGATTGCGCTTGCTTAAGAGGCTCGCTAATCTGTTTTATCCCCGTATCCGTCAGGTTTTGCCGTTCCACGACAATAGGCCCGCTAAAACCCTCTATGCCGGAGGAAGTTTTTTTAAGCCTGATGCGCATACCCTCTTTTTCTATCTCCAGCTCAACGAGGCTGTTTTCATTCATCAGGTTGACCATCTCTTTTATTTCTTTGATGTTCATTTAAGGCTCCTCTTTAATTGACCCTCTCTACGTACTCTGCGGTACGGGTATCCACTTTGATCCTGTCCCCCACATCAATAAATAAAGGCACCTGGATAGTCGCCCCGGTCTCGATCTCCGCGGGTTTGGTCCCGCTTTTAGCGGTATCCCCTTTTATGCCGGGTTCGGTATGCCTGATCTCAACTTCAATAAAATTAGGAAGATTGACGGTAAGAAAGTCGTTTTTATAGAAATACCCCATTACCTCCAGGTTATCTTTCAGGAACTTCGCCTTATCGCTGATATTCTCCTCGGATACGGTAACTTCTTCAAAATTATCCTGGTCCATAAAGTGATAGAGGTGCCCTGAATTATACTGGTATTGCAGTTTTCTTTCTTCCACAAAAGCCTGTTCTATTTTTTCATCGCCCCGGAAGGTCTTCTCCTGGATATTGGAATTTTTCATATTCCTTAGTTTTGCCCGCACAAAAGCCGCTCCCTTGCCGGGTTTTACGTGCTGGGCGTCTACAACCACGTAGACCTCATCGTCCACTAAAATAGTTACCCCGGATTTGATTTCATTTATGGATAAAGCCACTGAGCACCTCGCATCCTTTCCTGGTTACTAAAACCATATCTTCTATTCTTATCCCGAACCTGCCTGGCAGGTAGATCGCCGGTTCAACCGTAAAAACCATGCCCGGCACTAAAATCCCGTCACTCTTAGGCGAGATAGACGGAGCCTCGTGAGTTTCCAGGCCTATCCCATGGCCTAAGCTATGGCTGAAAAATTTTGCGTACCCCTTGGCTGCTATGTAGTTACGCGCCAGGGCGTCAATTTCAGCTATTGGCTTACCCGGCCGGATTTTAGCTATCGCTTTGGCTTGCGCTTTAAGGACAATCTCATAAATTCGTCGGGTAAGACTATTGATTTTATCTAAAAAGAAGGCCCTTGTCAAGTCAGATTTATAGCCAAAATAATCCACACCGATGTCAATCAGCACCGCCTCACCCTGCTTGATCTTTTTGGGGCCCGGGCGATGGTGGGGATAGACAGAATTGGGGCCTGAGGCGACAATAATGTCAAAAGCCGCGCCAATAGCCCCTTGATAACGGATAAACCTTTCCAGCTCCGCGGCAATTTCCAGCTCTTTTATCCCCGGCTTAATGAAGGTTTTAATGAATTGCAGGGCTAAACCGGTAATCTTAAGCGCCGCCCTTATTTTCTCTATTTCCCGGGCAGCTTTAACCTGCCTTAAGCCTTCCAGCAAGTTGTAGGTAGGGATTAAATACGCCCCGGATCCCAGGTATTGCTTAATCTTTTTATACTCGGCATAAGGCATCTGCCTTTCTTCAAAGCCTACTCTTTTCAGGCTTAAATCCCGGCAGGTGTCGGCAATAATCTCGAATACCGAGCCGTTAATCTTTTTTAAACTAGCCAGGCCTTTGAGCCTGGGCTTCACGTCTTCTATATACCTGGAATCGGTAAAGTAAACTGTTTCTTTTTTGGATACTAAAAGATAGGCGTCGCAGGAATTAAATTCGCTAAGATAGGATATATTCGCGGGAGACGAGATAATAAATCCATCGAGGTTTTCTTGTTTTAGCCGGCTTAAAAATTTTTGCAGGCGCGCTCTCATTAGGCATCAAGTAGGTCCAGCAGGGCCTCCAGGCCCAATAGGTAACTCTTGGCGCCAAAACCCATAATCGAACCCTTGACTACGGGGCTGACCAGGGATTTTTGCCTGAATTCCTCGCGGGAATAAATATTGGATAAGTGCACTTCTATCGCCGGTATTCCGCAAGCAGCCAGCGCGTCCCTTATGGCAACGCTGGTATGGGTGTAGGCCGCAGGGTTAATTAAAATAGCGTTAAATTTAAGCTTGGCCTTGCCGATTAAATCCACGATCTGGCCTTCGTGGTTGGATTGCTTGATCGTCAGGCTGGCCTTTCTTCTCTTGGCAACTTTTTTAAGGCTGCTGTTTATCGCTTCCAGGGTTACCCTGCCGTAGACCTTGGGCTCCCGCTGCCCTAACAAATTTAAATTCGGGCCGTGAATGACCAGTATTTTTTTCATAGTTTTAATCTTCCGTCTCGTCAAGCAGCATTACCGGAATACCGTTTTTAATAGGGTATTTCCTGCCGCATTTTTTACAGACAATCCGGTTGCCTTTTAATTCAACGTCTGCCTTGCAGCTAGGGCAGGCTAAAATAGCCAGCAACTCTTTATCGATCATTTTACCTCTCCTTTGCTTTTAGCAAGATAGAAAGTCCTTAACTCGTAGAGCAGGTTTTCTAAAAGGGCTGCTTCCTCCTCATTCAGGTTCCCCTTGGTTTTTTCCTGGAGCATGCCTAAGGTATCAATAATGAATTTTGCCTGCGGCAGGTCTTCCTCATTTTTCTGGGTTACCGGGTTCGGGATCTGGCCTAAAAATATCGTGGCCTGCAAAGAAAGCGTGCTGATAAAAAATTTAAAATCCGGATTAGGCGGGATAAACCCATTTTTATTCTCGTCCATATTAATTTATGATTATGCCGGCATAACCGACAACCGCGCTTTTGTCTCCGGTAGCCTCGCCGCTGGTCTGGTATTTTACCAAGCGGGCGCTTTTGGCGCCTAAGGAATTAGCCGCAGCTAACATCGCGATTAGCGGAGCGTAACCGCACATGGAGATATTAAAATATTTTACCTGGCGCATCAATTTATCCGGGTTAAGCTCTAAAATCGCCTCGATTGCTTTTTTATCCTTGGCCTCGGCTTCACCCTGAGGTTCATAATGGGTCAGGTCAGAGCTGGCTACCAGCAGGATTTTATCTTTCAGGCCGGCGCTTTTAATCACCCCGGCGATCTCTTCCCCTATTTTTTTAAGAACAGTCAAATCATCCGACATAAAGGCGATGGGCACAATCTCAAAATTATCCTTAAAATACTGCAGCAGCGGCAATTCTACTTCTAAAGAATGTTCCTGGGCATGCGCTAAACTATCTTCCTCTAAATATTTTGAGCCCGCCAGTATACTCCCGGCTAACTGCGCATCTATGTTTACCTGGCCCAGCGGCGTCTGCCATACGCCTTCAGCCATTATGCTGTATAGCGCGCCCAGGCCTGTATGGTTAGGCCCTAAAAGGATTACTTTATCTTTTATCTTTATCCTGGAAACGGTCTGCGCAGCTACTCTCCCCGAATATTGATACCCGGCATGAGGAAGCACGCAGGCTAAGGCATCTGTTTTTTGTTCATTACCGTTAATAAAGCCGCTGATTTGTTCTTTTATGGCCTTGCCTTGCGCCGGATAAAACTGACCTGCTACTTGCGCCTGGCGTATTTTAGATAATGCCGTCATAGATTTTTTCCAGCCATTCTTTACTTTTTTTAATATCCTGGGGCGAGGCCGGATAGTGCGCTTCCATAACCTTCAAAGTCTCTTTTTTCAGGTAAGTTTTCAACCCTAAAAAATCTATCTCTCCGTTAATCGGCGCCTGATGGTCCTGGCAGCCGGTTGTATTATGCAGGTGTATGCCGGCCAGAGCCTTGCCGTATAAATCCAGGTAATCTTTGTGCCGGCTAAATCCCAGATTTTCCATAACCTGCGCATGGCCGGTATCGTGCCAGTAAAAAATATTGGAGGATGCGAACTCCTCCAGGATGATGCCTATCTCCTGAAAGTTAGGTATCTCGCGGTAATAAAACCTGTTTTCTATGCCCAGGTATATACCCTGACTATGAGCGTATTTATTTAATTCCTCCAGGGACTTAAGGGCATAATCAAAAAAAGGCTGGGCAATACTCGCCCTTTCCCGCAAGGTATCTTCTTTTAGCTGGAGGAAAGCCGGAGTATCTTTATGCCCGCTGCTATAAAGCTCAATGAGCTTTTTGGTCTGGTCCGGCATCTGGACCCTGCCGCAGTGCAAGACGACAAACTTGGCCCCTAAAAGGCTGGCCGTATCTATCGTTAGCTTAGTATATTTTATGGCCAAATCCCGCTCTTCTTTATTAAAAGAAGACATAGAGTAGCAATCGGGCAGGGCATCCTGGCGCTTAAAACCTTCGGGGATGGGGCAGTAATTATGCACGCTGCAGACGCGGAAATCATTATTGCCGCTTAGCCTGGCAATCTGGGCTACCATTGGCGCGCTGAGATTAAAACTAAGCTCTAAATCCGCAAAGCCCAGCTTTTTTATTTCAAAGAGCAGATTTTTGGCGTTATCGTGGCGGCTGGCATTCCAGGAAGTTGAAATAGCAAGAGGCATTCTTATCTTCTCTCTTTTGCCCTCTTTCTCTTGCGCTCGCTGGGTTTCTCGTAATGCTTGCGGTCGCGGACTTCCCTGAGGATGCCTTCCTGCTCAATCTTCTTCTTAAAACGGCGCAGTGCCGATTCAAAAGACTCGTCTTTCTTGACTTCTACCTCTGACAATATGATCATCTCCTTTCTTTAAATAAATAATCCGCTAAAAACAGCTCCGGATCGGCTTTAATATACCACTCTTTGCCGAAAGTGTCAACCAATGAAAAAGGGCCAGCTTTATTTTTCGCGAAAAAAATAATCCTGGCCCTGTTTTTTTATAAGTTAAACTACCAAAAATCCCGAAAAATTCGAGGTTGCGGTTATATCAGTTTGTGCGGTGCCGGTAGTTTGGTAAAGAGTAACATATGCCGTATCAGAAGCGTCCATATCCGCTAACACAGATAGCGTAAAAGTATATCCATTTATTAAATCTCCAGAAAATCCTCGCGGATCCACCCAGTAAAGATAACTCCGATTGCTAGTAACAATAGCAAGATTATACCCCGTTGGCGCACTATCTAATCCTTCCGTCACAAGTGATACATTAAGCTGATACATTCCGGTTATTGGCGCTGTAAAAATATTTGACGTAAAATTATTCCCTCTGTCATATACTTCGTCCCCCCAAATAACAGTAACGGGAGCACCTACGGCAATATCACTTTGAGCGCTTGCCGGACGAACCGAAAACTGCGGATTCTGAGTTTTTATAATTCCATTAACCTCAAGTTTTGTGCTCGGAGCCGTCGTCCCGATGCCGACGTTGCCGCCTGTGTTAAAAAAACTATTGCCAGTGGCTGACAACTGTATAGTAGGAACATTGGATGAATTTCGTAAAAATAAAAGACCAGCCGCACTTACAGAGCGCATTGCTCCAATAACTATAGTGCCACTGGGGTCAAGGACTCTTAAGCCATACGTATCTGCGCCTGCCTTTACGTCTAAAGTATCTCCCGGTGCCGTCGTCCCGATGCCGACGTTACCACCTATGACTGCAAGAACAGCTGTGCCGGGATCGGTGGTCCCAATCCCCACATTGCCTTCTACTACCAGGTCTGCGTTAAGATCAATCGGATTGCCGTCTGCGTCTTCTGCCTCCCAGGGCATTTCAGCACCGTCAAAATAGGTATCTCCGATGGCTATACGCTTAGCGCGCATTTCGTTATAGACCCCGTAGGGAGAAGGATAATAGGTGGAGATGGTTATGGATTCTTCGGCAAGGGCTAAGGGATTAAAGTTTAAAGCTAAGGACAGGATTAAGAGAGAGAGAGAGAGAGAGAGAGAGAGAGAGTAGTTCTTAATTTAGGCAAGGGGATGCCTCCTTGTTATTCTTTATTTAGCCTGGATATGGATATAGAATACTATGCGAATAAACCTGTGTCAAGGGAGTATTCTTACTTGCTTGCGAAAATTTTTGAATAAATAGGGGGACGGTTCTCTTGCTTTATAGCCATATGAATAGAACCGTCCCCTGCGAACTTAAAAATAATTCTGGCCCAGTTTTACTCCTGATATTTATTTCGCCTCCAGGGCTTGAATCCTTAATTTTAATTCTGCGATCTCCGCATCTTTTTCTAATTTTAGCTCCTGTAAGGCCTTTACCAAATAAACCTGTAAATTTGTAAGATTGGTATCAAGGTAAGTTTTATTGTCAATTTCTATTTCGCCAATCATATCAGGAAAAATTTTTTGGATGTCTTGAGCAATAAAACCTCTAAGCCGGCGGCTTAAAACTTCTTCGTCATACTTTGTTTTCTCGTTATAATTAAAAGTTACGGGCTTGAGCTTAAGAATTTTTCCCATAATCCCATTATCTAGCGGTTCAATATTTTTCTTCAATCTTGCATCTGAGATATTCGTAAAAGCTGTATAGCCTACGGCAGCGGGCTGACCGTTTACAGCAAGCTTATAGGGATAGGAACTAGTCGTGCCAATAGAGACGCTACCGCCATAAGGATTTAATAATAAATCATTAACACCGGTGCTACCAGACCTAGCTTGAATATATGAATATGAATCAGAAACAAAACTTTCACCAAATTCTAGGCTCCTTTGGAAACCTATATCACCAAATCTCGCAATAGCATGGGATGTATTCCAGGCTGACGCACTTCTTACTTCTAATCTATATCCCGGACTAATCGTCCCAATGCCAACTTTGCCGGAATTATCAATTACCAGTCGTACCTGGTCCAGAATTGTTGAACCTTCCGTTGCCCCACTATATATGCCAAATGTTCCGTGAGGCAATGGATTTGTGGCATTACCTATAGCCCAGTTGCGGTCTGTACCGCCGACTTGCGCCGAAGTTGTTAATCTGATTTCTGGCTTTATTCCAAATACATCCAACTGTGCATTCGGGCTCGTCGTCCCTATCCCCACATTGCCTTCTACCACCAGGTCAGCGTTAAGATCAATCGGATTGCCGTCTGCGTCTTCTGCCTCCCAGGGCATTTCAGCACCGTCAAAATAGGTATCTCCGATGGCTATACGCTTGGCGCGCATTTCGTTATAGACCCCGTAGGGAGAAGGATAGTAGGTGGAGATGGTTATGGATTCTTCGGCAAGGCTAAGAGAGGGATTAAAGATTAGGAACGAGAAACAACTTAAGAGAGAGAGAGAGAGAGAGAGAGAGAGAGAGAGGAAAAACATTCCTTAATTTAGACAAGGCGCACCTCCGATTTATTCTCTATTTGATTTGGGCTGGATATAATAATAGAATAATACACAAATAAAGCTGTGTCAAGAAAATAAACTTACAGCTTATGCTTTTAGCGGATGACTTGC
Source organism: Candidatus Omnitrophota bacterium (assembly GCA_028687205.1). GTDB lineage: Bacteria > Omnitrophota > Gorgyraeia > Gygaellales > Profunditerraquicolaceae > UBA6233. The sequence continues at coordinate 7,474 of JAQUAP010000031.1, read as the reverse complement.
TTAACAAGGCAAGGCAGACGCTAAACTTATTATCTGCGGTAAAAGAGGATGTTTTTGGGCTTCTTGACGACGGAGATGCCTTTGGGCAGGTCAACGATAGAATTTACCGGGCGCTTGAGGATTAAATCCTCGATTTCCCTGATATGCGCGAAGGTTATGCGGCGGGTAGAGCCCTGGAGCCGGGAGATGCTTAAACGCAAAACCAGCCTCTGCATTGCCGGGTGCAGCTTTAAGAATTTGAGAATATTTACCCGGTTGCGCTTGGCCTTAACCAAACGCAGGGCTTGCTGGTTTAAATAATCATAATCAAAGGCAATACCCTCGGCCATATTGCTTAAAGCCTCTTTTACGGCAGGGTTATACTCCTTTTTAAGTAAGGGGATTAATTTATGGCGGATTTTATTCCTGAAATAAATATCCTGGAAGTTAGTCCTGTCAATACGCGGACGGATCTTTTTTTGCTTTAAGAAGGCCTCTATTTCACTGCGCTGCACCCTGATTAACGGCCGGATGATTTCAAAACCATAAAGTTTTCTTTTAGGGAGGATCCCGGCTAAACCGTAGAGGCCGGTACCCCTTAAAATACGCATAAGCACTGTTTCTGCCTGGTCATCAAGATTATGTGCTAAAGCTATCTTTTCCGCTTTAATACCTTTGGCTACTTTCAATAAAAACTCTAAACGCGCGTTCCTGGCGATTTCTTCCAGGGAGCCTTTTTTAGCTAATCTGCCCACATTTATCCTGCCGATAATAACCGGGATCCCAAGCTTAGACCCTAAACCTCTTACAAACTGAGCATCTTTACCGGAGCTTTCGCGTAACATATGGTCTAAATGCGCAATCTTTAATTTAAACCCTATAGAAAGGCTTAAGGCATGCAATAGATAAAGCAGGCAAAGAGAGTCTGCTCCGCCTGAAACAGCGGCAAGCACTAAATCACCCCTCTTAATCAGGCCATGCCTTGTAATTGTATCCTTTACCTTATCTATAATCATTACCTAAATATTAGCATAAACCGGCTGCTTTTAAAAGATTTAAGATTGACTTTTGGCTTTTTAAAGTGTAAATTGAATACGATGAATAATAAAATAATCACGCCGAAAGAAAGAAAGGTTATTTTAGAAAACTTCACCTCTCTTTCTACCCTGCAGGGCATCAATTACCTCCTGCCCCTGGTTATCCTGCCCTACTTGATAAGAGCCATCGGCCCGGAAAAATTCGGCTTAATCGCCTTTGCCCAGGCGTTTATCCAGTATTTCATGATCCTTACGGACTACGGGTTTAGCCTGACCGCGACCAGGAAGATATCTCTATGCAAGGACCAGGAACAGGCCTCCAGTATATTTTCGACAGTGATGACCGTAAAATTCATCCTCGCTTTTTTAGGCTACCTAATCCTGCTCTTCTTAATCAACGCTGTCCCAAAGTTTAAGCATGACTGGCTGCTCTATGTATTCAGTTTCGGAGCGGTCATCGGAAACACCCTTTTTCCGGTCTGGCTATTCCAGGGGACCGAAAAAATGAGATTCATAACCATCATCAATATTATCGGCGGCATAATCTATACGCTTTCGATTTTCATCTTTGTGAAAGGGCCCGCGGACTATCTGCTTGTACCTCTACTGAATTCACTGTTTTTTATCATCACCGGGCTCCTGGGGCTGTACGTAGCGTTTAAAGAGTTTGACCTGGAATTCGTATTTCAAAGTTATAGCAATATAAAAGAAGAGTTAAAAACAGGGTGGGAAGTCTTTATTTCCACCGTCGCCATAAATACCTATACCGCCACGCGTATTTTTGCCGTCGGCCTTCTCACCAACAACACGATCACCGGCTACTATTCCATCGCGGAAAAAATAACCGGCGTTATCCAGACCTTTCCCCTCGCTTCGCTCTCGCAGGCCATCTACCCGAGGATAAGCAAGATCTTCGCTAAAAGCAGGCGCCGGGCATTAAGCTTAATGCATAAAGTCCAGCATTCCACCACTTTAACTTACCTGCTGGCTATACCGGTGCTCTTTTTCCTTTCGCCTTTGCTCGCAAAAATAGCCTGCGGGAAAAATTACCCCGAGGTAGTAATCAGCCTGAAACTTCTGCTCTTATCATTATTCTTTATCAGCGCCAACGCCTTTAAGGTGCAGTTTTTATTAGTCTGCGGCAGGCCGGATATCTATTCGAGGGTCCATATCCTGGCGGCGCTCCTGGGCCTGCCGTTAATCTTTATTTTTATCTACTACTTTTCTTATTTAGGGGCTGCGGCAGCCACCATAACCATTGAGGCGGTGATTTTTATTTCTACCTCCCAGATACTCTATACCCTCACCAGCGGCTATAAAAAATAACCCCGGATAAAAAAATAAAGGTAGGATATTTTTATTTTTTAAAAGGTTAGCTTATCGATTTGCCGGTAATAATCGTTGAGTAGTTTAATGGGGTAGGCTGCCGCAAGGAATAAAAGGCAGGACAGGATGATTACTACGCTGCTTATAATTATCTTTTTTCTCTTGCTAAAGCGGGGATGAGACCAGACCAGGGGCAGGACAAAAGGCCCGACCAATAAGAAACCGACCACTAAAGAAGTGGTCCTGAAATACCACTTTTCCTGCTGCTTATTCTCCATTTAATTATTTCTTCTGGGAGGGCCTGGCAACTTCATTGCCGATACACAGGATCTCCTTAATCGCCCCGGAGCTATCCAAAACAGCTTTATTCGTCCATAAAACACGGACGCGTTCGCCGGAACTGCGGATATTCTCATTTTCATTTACAGAATGCAGCTCGGGGCTTGCTGTAATATCTTTAATCATTTGCGTAAGGTCATTTCCGGATGCATCTGTTTTAGCGACAATCGTCCCGACAATATTCAGGCCCAGGACATCTTTTTCGTAAAAACCGAAAAATCTCTGCGCGAACTGGTTAAGAAACCTGATATTGCCCCGGGTATCCATAACCATGATAATACTATTGGCGTTCTGGACTATCTGCCTGTACCTTGCCTCGCTTTGCCCTAACGCCTCTAACTCCTGCAAAAGCTTCTTTTCCCGGGCTTGCAATTCTTCAACCCGCTTGCGCGCCAGGCCAAATTCAATCAAGAGTTCTTGCAGGTTTTCGTTTCCGCTCTCCATAGCGCTTCCTTTAGCCTTAAAACTTTAGCCTCCACTTCCAGTAATCTGTATATTCATCTTCCGATACCTTATTATCTTTATTGGCATCCATTTCCTGGAGGTATTCCTTGAATTGTGAACTGGATTCCTGCGGAGTAACCTTGCCATCTTTATTTTTATCGGCTTTTTCCAGCACCCTTGTCTTATCCGCGCTTACTTCTTTTACGTCAAGAGTCCCGTTTTTATCCTTATCCAACGCATTAAAATTTTTCTCCTGGTGAGCCTGTATTTCTTCGGGAGTAATATAGCCGTCTTTATTTACGTCTATCGCCTTAAATTCGGCTTTAATCATCTGCGTATCCACTTGCGCCGCAAAAGCATTGCTAAAACCAAATAAACCGAGACAGCAAAAGATTATCCCTATTTTATCCGGGCCCTTCATCAGTTTCTCCTTGCTTAATTCAGCTTACCTTCTCTTTATGCTTTTAATAAGTTTTATTATCTGGGTATTCTTTTGTTCGATGACAATGTTTAATTCATCAATCTGCTTTTTCGCCTGCTTAGCATTTTGATAATTTTGATAGGAAATGCCCACGGCAATGAGTAAAATCACTAAGCTTATCCCGATAACCATATTTTCTTTCTTGGCCATACTCCCTCCTTTTTAAATACTTTATGGTGGTGGCGGCTGGTCCCCTTCGGGGACTGCCCTTATAGATACAACGCCACTGCTTCGTAAATAAGCTGGTGGCGGCGGCTGGATTTAAACCAGCGACAAATCGGGTATGAGCCGACTACTCTATCAGGCTGAGTTACGCCGCCATAAACAATATATTATCAATAAACCGCAGTTAACTCAACCTTTACTTTTTCCTATATGCCTCTAAATATGAACCGCAGTAGATGTTTTTATTCAAAACCAACTCGGCGGTAATCAACGCCTCCATCAGCTCCTTATCGGTAGGATCCAATATAGCCGAATCCAGGCCATAAGCAATCGCCATAGTCAGAAAAGTGCGGTTAATCAAGCCCCTTGCGCTGGTGCCCTGCGAAACATTGCTTAACCCTAAGGTAGTTTTAGGGGAAGGCTCGGAGATGATTTTAAATTCGCGGATTGATTCCAGGATATCCTTTAACTGCGCCTGGGCAACGTTTACCGGAAGCACTATCGGGTCCAGATACAGGTCTTCTACGGGAAATTCCTTGTCCACGCAGGCAGAGACAATCGTCGCCGCTAATTCAAGGCGCTGGTCTCTATTCTGGGGGATGCCTTTTTTGCTGATCGTAATCCCGATAAGTTGCGCGCTGTATTGTTTGGCTAAAGGAATGATGATGTCCAGCTTCTCGCTGTCCGCGGTAACAGAATTAATGACAGTCTTATTTTTGGCTGCCTTCAGCCCTGCCTCAATAACCTGGGGCCTGCTTGAATCTAAACAGAGGGGCTTATCCGTAACCTCCTGGACAACCTCAACCAACCAGGGCATATCTACTAAAGGCTGCTTTGACGCCGGGCCGCAATTAATATCCAGGGCGTCTGCTCCGCTTTCTATCTGCCGCAAGGCGCATTTTTGAATTTCCGCTTTATCCCGCTCTTTGAGCGCCTTGCCGATATTGGCGTACATCCCGTTAATCAGTTCACCGATAATAAACATAACTTACCTTCCGTATAAATTATCTATATACTTATTGACTTTTTCTATTGCTTTAGGATGCCGCATAACCAGTAGATCTGCGCCTGCCTGGATAAGAGCAGTCGCGGTAAGCGCCTCCCAGATTATCCCCTGTTCCGTTGTGCCTGCTTTTGCCTCCTTTGCCCTCCAGGCCTCCTGGCCCACAAAACAAATAAAAGGACAGGCTAACGTCTTATCTCCGGAAAGAGCAGCCAGGCGAGCGCGCTCCATAATAGAATAGGCGTATTCCAGGCCATAGCCTAAAGCCCCGATAGTCGGATCCATAATAATGCGCTCTAACGCCAAGCCCATATCCGAGATTAGAACATTCAGCTGCTTGGCAATATTGAGATCTATGGGGCTCTCGGCAATAATATTATGCCCGTCAGCTAATACACTGGCCACGATCGTCTTGTAATTATCCTGCGCAGCAGGGCCGATTAAACAGCGTTCGCCTTTAGCCGCTTCGGAGCAGGCAGGTAAAACCAGGTTATCTTTGGCATCGTCCCCGCAACCTAAAATAACTAACGGCACGCCCACGCTTTTTAATAATTTTTTAACCAGCTGCGCTTCTTCTTCAGGCGATTTATTGCCGTAATCCTGGTGCGCTCCCTGCAATCTCAGGCAGAGGCTTTGCGCTTTATAATCCTTTACGCATTTTTCCGCCCATCTTACCGGATCGCTAAGGACATCTTTATAACCCCTGGTCAGTTCATCCGGCCAATCAAGCGGAGCGGTGTCCCAGATTTCAAACGCAATGCCGGTTTTATGGGGAAGCGCGCCTTCCCGGAATAAACAAGGCAAAGATTTTTCTCCGCCCAGCTTTAAAGTATGCGACCGCGTGCCTTTTTCTTCTTTGGTTGCGCCAATGGTTACTACCGCAACCTCTCCCGGCCACTTTTCCGTCATTAGTTGCAATGCCATATTCTATCTCCTAATTTGCGCAAAGCGCTCAACGTAATATTATTATTCTTCAGCTCAAACAAGGAATTGCCGTTCAGGCTTAAAGCTTCGATCTCGGGGTCATTGGATAATACCCCGAGTAAATCCAGCTTCAAGTCTTTAATTTTATCCTTAGCTATCAATGCGGCGCAGCGGTTGACAATAAGAAATTCTTGCTTGGTCTTAATGCCTAATTCCCGGGTCAACGCGGCTATCCGCCTGGCAGCTTTCAAGCCCACAACAGTGGCATCTGAAACTACGACCAATTTGTCCGCCTGCCTGGTAGTGCGCCGCGATAAATGCTCCAGCCCCGCTTCGTTATCAATAACCACAAAATCATAATCCTTAATTAACTTTCCCATAACATTACGCAGTGCGTTGTTCACGTAGCAATAGCACCCCGGGCCTTCGGGCCTGCCCATGGTCAAAACATCAAAATTATCGCCTTCAACGATAGCGGTCTGCACGCGGTATTCAATAAAAGCGTCTTTCCCCATATTCACCGGAACGCTTTGCGGGTTAGCGGATAAATCATCGAGCATGGAACCGATGCTCTCTTTTACCTCTAACCCCAGGGCTTCGGCAAGATTACTGTTGGGGTCAGCGTCCACCGCTAAAACCGAACCCAGTTTTTTTTCTTTAATGATGCGCACCAGCAGGGCGGCAATAGTAGTTTTACCGGTGCCGCCTTTACCTGCCATAGCAATAACCTGGCCCATTCTATTTTCTACCTTTAACCCTGCAACTGGAAAACCTATCTAAGTCCGTATGCGGAAAAAACAGGGCCGCCGTATACTCATCCATGTACCCGGCGTCAACCGACAATTCAAAATAGGTAATTTTACGCGCAAGCTCTTCGGCCCTTCCGGTTGCCTCGGCGGATAAAAGCATCTGCCGCGCCCCTGCCAGGGCGCTGTTGCCGATAAAGGCGAACTTTTTTCTCTCTAAATCCGGGAGCAGCCCGATTTTTATCGCGCTATCTATATCCAGGGAGGTGCCGAAACCTCCGGCGATAAAAATCTTTTTTACATCGTTAAGCTGAAATCCCATATGTTTAACCAAAACTGCGCTGGCCGAATAAATCGCGGCCTTGGCGCGTTTTAAATTTTCGATGTCCGCCTCAGTAATGACTATCTCTCTGCCCGAGCCGGAATCTTCTTTAAAAACTACCACAAATTCCTTTCCGTTCTCCCCCTCCCGTATCCGTTTATGGTCCGCGATCCTGATCTTGCCGCTCCTGTCCATAACGCCTGCTTCAAGCATTGCCGCGATTAAATCAATATAGCCTGAACCGCAAATACCGCTGGGCTTGGCGCCGGCAATAGTAGAAAGTTCCGGTGAAAAATCTCCGGGGTTGATTTTTATTTTCTGGATGGCGCCGCTGGAAGCGCGCATACCGCACTTTACTCCGCTTCCCTCAAACGCCGGCCCGGCAGAAGCAGCGCAGGCAACCAGGAAATCCTTATTGCCGAGAGCAATTTCACCGTTAGTCCCGATATCAATCAGGATGCTCAATTCTCTTTCTTTATATAAACCGCTGGAAAGCACGCCGCTGGTCGTATCTCCCCCGACATAGCTCGATACCCCCGGCACGCAGGATAGAAGCCCACGCGGATTAATAATTATCCCTGCTTCCGAAGCCCTTAAGACCGGCAGGAAATTCGCCGTCGGCACATAGGGCTCGCGCCTGATGTAAGTAGGGTCAACCCGCAGCAATAAATGGATCATTGTCGTATTCCCCGTGCAAACGATGCCGGT
>JAQUAP010000082.1 GCA_028687205.1 Candidatus Omnitrophota bacterium | reverse complement strand
GAAAGATAGTCCCGAATTCTTTTTCTCATTTCAATTTTATCAGCCTGGGTATCGAATATATTAATATAATCATCTTTAAAATCTGGCACCGCCTTAAGCCGGGCAGCGTTGGCGGCAAATGGACATCGGAATAAATTTCCATTTGACAGAGTAATTGTGTTTTTAGCGCAACAATTTCTGAATATTTCTTTTTGTTTCTCCAAACTTCGATTATGCTGCGCTATTTTGGCACAATCAGTCCAACCTCCCGCTTTTTGCACATAAAAAGCACTGCCATTATCTGATAATTTTTTAACCAAATTATTTAATTTTTTTTCGGTTCTGCCATAATTCGTAATTATAACCAGCACTTTATCATTTTTTAGACTTTTTAACTTCTCGTCGCTTGGAACTATGGTTCCATTGGTATAAATAATGATTTTTTTTACTTTTATTTCTTCAATCAGTCTTTTTACCACTAAATCAAAATCCGGATTCACAAACGGTTCGCCGCCAATAACTCTGAACTCATTAATCTCATCAACAATACCGCAAAATGTGCTTATATCTTTTATAATTTCGTCGATATTGCAATTCTGGGGTTTTTTATAATATTGCATCAAATTAGAACAATCTTTACATTTCTGAGAACAGCGTTCAGTAATAATAATATCCACGCTTCTTATAAAAATTTTATCCGGAGTTAAATAATTATCATGGCACAAAATCGCTGATGCCACCGCATATTCCACAAAATCCATCGGCGCGCTAAATTGATATTGATAGATATCAAATTCTCTCAACAGCGGAGAACAGGAATACCACTTAGAACATCCTAAACTTTCCAATTGTTCAACCACATCTTTAATTTCAGCGGCCGAAATTAAAAAAATAGCATCTTGATATTTATTTTTTAATTCCGAAGCACAAATTACTCTAATACCACACTTAGTTGATTTGGTTTTGTTGGTATTGTTATCGCAAAAACATTCAACATTAATTCCCGCCTCTTTACAGGCTTTAAATAATACTTCTCCGACTATACTGGCACCAAAAATTATTACCGGCATTTCAGCATTTTTAATATTATAAATTATTTGTTGGATAGGCAAATCCTTAGCTAAAATCATATTAATTATTTTTTCTAACTTTTATATCTTTTATACGCCTTATACCGACAGATTAAAATAATTAATCTTATAAATTTTAATTTTATTAAAATCGGAATAATTCTACTGTCTCCTTTTGAGGGAGAATAAAATCTCAATTGCTTTCTAAAATTTGAATTATTAACTACCTCTTGAATAAATTTAAATATCAATTTCCTGTTATTCGCATTAATCTGTCCGCAAATGCGCACCAATTGAATTATAGTAAAATAAACATCAGCATGCCCTATTTCTCTTTGTATATCAGAGACAGATATATAACTACTGAGAAAATCTCCAATTTTTACCAAGGCTGGCCTAAAATCAAACAATTTTTTTAAATTATTGCCTATAGCCATTGTGGCCGACACGAAACTATCATAAATTTGATGGCCATAAACAATTTCCTTTAAAAAATACGCATTTTTTACATATTTAAGATAATCAAAAATAAAAGTTACATCCTCAAAATTATGCAAATTAATATCAAAACTAATATTATTCTCCTTAATAATTGATGATTTAAATAATTTTCCCCAAGGATAAGCAAATAATAAATTTTTATTTGGTTTTTTTAAATAACATCTTGAATAATTTATTATTTCTTGTTTGTCCAATAAATTACTCCTTGAAAAAACCACATCTCTTCTTTCCTCAACAATATCACCCTTTACTGATTTAAAATTTCCTATAATTATATCCGCTTTTGTCCGGTTAAAATTTTCTATTAATAATTCTATCGCGTTATTCTCCATAATATCATCTGAATCGAGAAAAAATATAAATTCACCCCTTGACTTATCTACACCTATATTTCTTGCAGCGGAAATACCATTGTTTTGTGTGTGTACCACCCTAATTCTATTGTCATTAAATGCATAAGTATCGCATATTTTACCACTATTGTCCGTAGAACCATCATCCGTAATTAATAATTCAATATTCTTATGTGTTTGATGAATGACGCTTTCAAGACAACGGACAATGTACTGTTCGCTGTTGTACACAGGAACTATAATGCTTACCAAATTTGAAATGTTATTTTTATTATTTTCTGTCATACTTTTATCCCTTTATTTAAGGGGATATAAGCATAAGCTAATATTGGTCCCCCTGTAGCATCGACAATCGCTATCGGACTGGTCTGTAAACAAAAATCATTTCTATTTTTTTTAGGTATGCCATAAAGATTAACCAGGCATTCCACTATTAATTTATCTTTAAATTTTCTGTGTACATAGTTAGTTCCCACTTTGTCAATTGTTAAACTGTCTATTCCAACCACCTTCAATTTTTTAAATTTGAATATTAAATCCGCCGCGCTTTTGTCAATGTAAGGAATATTTTTTAAAATATGTTTTTTGTTTAATTCTAACCATACATCATATCCTGTCCTTAATATCAAAGCGCTACTGTTTTTTATTTGATGTAAGTACGGAAAGATGTGTTTATCGGTTATTTTATTCAAAAATCTTACACCACCAACCTTCCTTGAATTTTTTGACTCTGACAAATCAATCATACAAGCTCTGCTAAAATTAAAATCAAGATTCCAATATTCAAAACCTTTATTCTGATATCCCCGATTTTGATGGTTTGGTGCATCACCGTGTGGATGATAATTATGATCTCCGACAGTGTATATATTGTGCCGGCAATTATCTTTTTTAAATGAACACAATACTCTTTTTTTTGGTTTTGGATCTCCCGGAAAAACCTCGGTATTTTCTTTCAACGGTTCCGTTAAATTTACAACTTTAAATCTGGTATTTCCCAATATAATATTCTTTTGTTTACTATTTTTATTATACAGATAAATTTTTTTTGTCATAATTTACACCTTAACACAGAATAAACTTTAATTATATTGGGAGCTCGAACACATCAACATATTTACGCCAAAAAGGATTTTCATTCGTTATTTTCTTTGCTCTATCCATATATTCGTTAGCTCTATCTTGTTTGCCGAGTTTTTCATAGCAATTAGCAGCGCAATACAAAGCAATGGCATGATCATTTTTTACTCTGATTGTATTTTCAAATCCTCTCAACGCCACCTCATAATTCCCCGCTTTGAAATCATTGTTTTCTATAAAATTCAACTCGAGATTTAAAAAATAAGCTTTTTCTTGAATAAATTCCGGGGTAAAATCATTGGTCCCAACAATCGGTTTTTTAAAATCACAATTAATATAATCCCCTTTAAGATAATTATTTTTAATACAAATATCGAGCATTTCCGTACCCACAAGCGGAGTGGCCACATTAATTTTAAACCACGAACCATTAAGGGTTTTTAAAAAAGTTCGGGCATCTTCTATGTCCTGCCTTGTTTCTCCGGGAAGTCCAATGAGAATAAATAAATCAGTTGCTATTCCCAACTGACGACAATCATCAACTACACGTTTAACTATTGAGAGATCCAAAGGTTTGTGCATAATTTCCCTTAAAACCCTATCACTTCCGGATTCTACAGCCAAAGGAAGATTGTCCACTCCAACACTCTTA
>JAQUAP010000081.1 GCA_028687205.1 Candidatus Omnitrophota bacterium | reverse complement strand
TAAGGAGATTAAAAAGAAAGCTTTGCGCTCCAGGATGGTTTTACAGATCCACGATGAACTCTTATTTGATTTGCCTAAAGATGAGTTAGGCGCGTTAGTGGCTTTAGCGCGCAGGGAAATGGAGCATGTCCTGAAACTGGATGTACCGATTAAGGTAGATATAAAAAAGGGTCATAACTGGTTAGAAATGGAGGAGGTAAAATGAAAATAGTGATGTGCGCATCGGAGGTAGTTCCTTTTGCTAAAACCGGCGGCTTAGCGGACGTAGCCGGGGCATTGCCGCTGGCCCTGGAAAAAGAAGGCCAGGAAGTCATCATCATTATGCCGCGCTATAAGGCGGTAGATAGCGCTAAGTTCAATCTCAAGAAACTAAACAGCGGCATTTTGGCGGGAGTGGCCGGCAAAAACATCCGGGTTTATTTTATTGAAAATGAGGAATATTTTAACCGCGACGGCCTGTACGGAGATAAAAACGGGGACCATAAGGATAACTTAGACAGGTTCTCTTATTATTGCCGCAAGGCCTTAGAATTATTAAAAGAGATTAATTTTAAAGCCGACATTATCCATTGCCACGACTGGCAGTCGTCCCTCGTCCCAGTATTCTTAAAAACGATTTTTAACAGCGATCCGTTTTATAAGAATATGCGCACGGTCTTGACCATCCACAATATCGGCTACCAGGGGCTTTTCCTTAAGGAAGAGTTTTCGAAATTAAGCCTGGATTGGAATTTATTCAATATAGAGGGGCTGGAATTTTACGGCAAGATCAATATCCTTAAGGGCGGGATGCTCTTTGCTGACGTGATCAATACGGTCAGCCCGACCTATGCCAAGGAGATACAGACCAAAGCATTCGGTTTTGGCTTGGAGGGCGTATTGAATAAGCGCCGTGATTCGGTCTTTGGCATCTTGAACGGCCTGGATTACGATATATGGAATCCTGAGACCGATAAATTTATCGCCAGGAATTTTTCAGCCGCTGACCCATCAGGAAAAGCCAAAGACAAGGAAGACCTGGAAGCGCTTTGTAAACTGCCGTTAAAAAAAGATGTGCCTTTAATCGGCATTGTCTCAAGGTTGGCGGAGCAGAAGGGTTTTGATATCCTCGCCGAAGGGATTGATGAAATATGCAAGATGGGTATCCAGATGGTCATCCTGGGGACAGGAGATTTAAAATACCACGAGGTTATGCAGGAGATGGTCGCCAAATACCCTAAAGTCATCTCTTTAAATTTAAGGTTTGATGACCCGTTGGCGCACAAGATCTACGCCGGGAGCGATATCTTCCTTATGCCTTCAAGGTATGAGCCTTGCGGACTGGGCCAGTTAATCAGTTTAAGGTACGGCACTATCCCGCTGGTCTTTAAAACCGGAGGCTTAGCGGATACGGTAAATTCAGAGAACGGGTTTATCTTCAGTAACTATTCGAAGCTAGCCTTGATTAAGACGATCAGGAGGGCATTAGCCGCATTCAAGGATAAAAAAGAGTGGGAGGCGCTAGTAAAGAATGCCATGCGGTGCAATTTTTCCTGGGACGCCTCTGCTAAGAAATACCTGGAACTGTATGCCAAGGCAAAAGCAAAGAAATAAAATTATCATCGGCCTTACCGGAAGTTTCGGCAGCGGTAAGAGCAGCGTAGCGGGTATTTTTGCTTCCTATGGGGCAAAAGTCATTGATGCCGATAAAATAGCGCACGCGTCTATCAAGCGCGGCAGTAAGGCCTATAAAAAAATAGTTGCCGGTTTTGGCGCGGGCATACTGGGAGAGAATAGAGAAATTGACCGCCGGAGGCTTGGCGTGCTTGTTTTTAAGCATAAAAAGTTACTGCGGCGATTAAATAGCATTATTCATCCTGAGGTAATCCGTATTATAAAGCTAAAAATCAACAGCATAAAGAAAGGAGTAATTATTCTGGACGCGCCTTTATTGCTGGAGGCGGGGTTAAGAGGCGCGGTAGACTACCTGGTTGTGGTAACGATAGATAAACGTAAACAGCTTAGCCGCCTGGCCAGGAAGGCAGCTTTAAAAAAAGCGGAGATCCTGAAAAGAATAAAATCTCAGATTCCATTGCGCGCAAAAGAGCGCTTAGCGGATTTTATCATAGATAATAGCGGGACTTTAAAAGAAACAAAAAAACAAGCAGCAGAAATAAGGAGGAAGTTGTGGAAAAATTAGATATCAAGAACCTGAAAGAAATGAAGATCACCGAGCTCAATAAGCTGGCCAAAGAGCTCAATGCCAACGGCACCAGCGGCTTAAAGAAGCAGGATTTAATTTTCAAGATCCTGCAGGCGCAGGCGGAAAAAGAAGGCCTGATGTTCGGCGAGGGGGTCCTGGAGATACTGCCGGAGGGTTTTGGTTTTTTAAGGAGCCCGAATTACAATTACCTGCCCTGCCCGGACGATATTTACATATCTCCGTCGCAAATCAGGAAATTTGATTTAAGGACGGGGGATACGGTTTCCGGGCAGATCCGCCCGCCCAAGGAAGGCGAAAAATATTTTGCCCTCTTGAAGGTTGAGGCGGTAAACTTTGAGAACCCCGAGGAGGTAAAGGAGAAAGTCCTTTTTGACAACCTTACTCCGGTTTACCCTAAAGAGGCGTTTAACCTGGAAACCAAGCCCGATGAGATATCCATGCGCATAATGAACCTGCTTGCTCCCATTGGCAAGGGCCAGCGCGGCTTGATTGTTGCCCAGCCGTACAGCGGAAAAACCGTACTGCTGCAGAAGCTTGCCAATGCCATAACTACCAATACCCCGGATGTCGTCCTGATTGTCCTTCTGATTGACGAGCGGCCGGAAGAAGTTACGGATATGCAGCGGCACGTAAAAGGAGAAGTTATCTCTTCAACCTTTGACGAGCCTCCGGAGAGGCATATCCAGGTAGCCGAGATTGTTTTGGAAAAAGCCAAGCGATTAGTTGAACATAAGCGGGATGTCGTAGTCTTGCTGGATAGTATCACGCGCCTGGCCCGCGCTTACAACGCGGTTGTCCCGCATAGCGGCAAGGTTCTTTCCGGCGGTATTGATTCCAACGCCCTGCAAAAGCCTAAGAGGTTTTTTGGCGCGGCGCGCGCGGTGGAAGAAGGCGGGAGCCTGACGATTATTGCCACTGCCCTGGTAGATACAGGCAGCCGTATGGACGAAGTTATCTTTGAAGAATTCAAGGGCACGGGCAACATGGAGACCCAGCTTGACCGGAACCTCTTCCAGCGCAGGATTTATCCGGCCATCGATATCAAGCGTTCCAACACGCGCCACGAGGAGCTCCTGGTCAAGTCTGACGTATTACAGAAGACCTGGATTTTGAGGAAAGTGCTTAACGAGTTAAATAATGTTGAGGCAATGGAGCTTTTAATCGAGAAATTAGGCAAGACCAAGAATAACGAAGAGTTTTTAAACAGCATGAACCAGTAATCAAGAAAAGGAGAGCAAAAAATGAAAGATAAGATTCATCCCAGCTACAAAGAGGCGACGATTATCTGCGCCTGCGGAGAGACAGTGCATACGCGTTCAACCAAGCCTTCCATCAGGGTAGAGATCTGTTCCAAGTGCCATCCGTTTTTCACCGGAAAACAGAAGTTCGTGGATTCCGCCGGGCGCGTGGATAAATTTATCAAGAAATACGGCAAAAAAAATGCTTGAAAAGCTGCAGAAATTAGAAGCGCGTTATGAGGAGCTGGAGAAA
>JAQUAP010000030.1 GCA_028687205.1 Candidatus Omnitrophota bacterium | reverse complement strand
TTTAGCGCTGGTCGTCGGCCTGAGGACAGGAGAGCACGCCAAGATAAGCATTATCGGCGGTATGCTGATTATCGCGCTGGCGGATAATATCTCTGACTCGGTAGGCATCCACATCTACCAGGAGTCAGAGTGCCTGGCGCAGAAAGAGGTCTGGCTCTCTACTTTAACCAACTTCATCAGCCGTTTATTAGTTTCGCTCACCTTTATCGCGCTGGTCTTATTCCTGCCCCTGCAATTGGCAGTAGCCATTTCTCTTGTCTGGGGGTTATTATTGCTAAGTTTTATCAGCCAGCGTATCGCCCGCGAGCGCAAGCTCAGCCCCTATACGGCGATGTTAGAGCACCTGGTTATCGCTCTCTTTGTAATATTGATGAGTAATTTCTTCGGCAAGTTGATTATCGGCAGGTTTAAGTTATAAGATGGAACTTTTACTGCATACCTGCTGCGCGCCGTGCCTGGCTTACCCTTTAGAGGTATTGCGTAATGAGGGTTTTAAAGTCACGGGGTTCTTTTATAATCCAAATATCCATCCTTTGGCGGAATACCTGAGAAGAAAAGAAGCGTTGGCGGTTTTAAACCCGGGCATCGAAATCATCTACCCGGAATATTCCCCCCGCGAATTCTTCCGCGCGGTTAACGCCAAAGAAGAAACGCCGCTAAGGTGCTCTGTCTGTTGGGAGGAGCGGCTGAAAAAAACCAGCCAGGTTGCCAAGACAGGCGGTTTTAAATATTTTACTACTACCCTCTTAGTGAGCCCATATCAGAACCAGGAATTATTGCAGCAGATAGGAAGAGCGGTTAGCGCGGAAGAGGGCGTAGAGTTTTATTACGCGGATTTCCGGCCGGGCTTTCGGAAGGCGCATGATGAGGCAAAAGCCAAAGGCGTCTATTGCCAGAAGTATTGCGGTTGCATCTATTCAGAAATAGAGCGCGCAAAGGGTAAATAAAATGCAGGATATTGCCAAGGCCCTGATTATTTTTGGGATTATTTTTATTCTCGTCGGGATTCTGCTTATGTTTATGCAGAAGATCCCGCTCATCGGCAGGCTGCCGGGCGATATCTATATCGCGAAAAAGAATTTTACTTTTTATTTTCCGTTAGCTACATCCATTTTGCTAAGCATAGTACTCTCATTCTTATTTTACCTGTTTAACCGCAAATGAAGGCCAGAGTTAGCATAACTTTATGCTTTATTTTCCTTTTCACCGCGCAGGCGTTTTGCCGGGAGGCAGGCGCCATCAGTAAAGGGGTATGGGTCACTGTTTTTTCGAAAGAAAGGGTCTTGTATTCTGAAGACGCGGTTACCAAGCTGGTTAAGGTATGCAAGTCCGCCGGGATTAATGAAATCTACCTGCAGGTTTATCAATCCGGAAGAGCGTATTATGATTCTAAAATAGCTGACCGGTCAAAGTATGAAGATATCCTGCGCATCTCCGGGCAAGACCCCATAGACCTGCTTTTAAAGGAGGCAGGCAAGAACAAGATCAAGGTATTTGCCTGGATTAATATCTTAAGCCTTGGCCAGAATGCCAGGGCGGATATCGTCAACGAATTCGGAGAGGATGTTTTTACGGCTGACCAGTACCTGCGGCTTTCCGGAAGGGCTAGGCCCAATGAATCGGATAAATATTACCTGCGGGAAGACCAGATATTCCTTGAGCCGGGCGACCAGAGAGTGGCGAAGTATTTGATTTCCATCGCGGAAGAAATAGTCGGCCGGTACCCGCTTTTAAGCGGTATCCATCTTGATTATGTGCGTTATCCGATGACGGTGCCGTTTATGCCGGGAGCGCGTTTTATGAATTACGGCTTAAGTTACGGCTATGGCAAGGCCAATATAGAACGTTTTAAGGAGTGGACAGGTTTAGACCCCTTAAAGGGATTAAAGAGCGATAAAGATTACGCCAAATGGGATGATTGGAGGCGTAAGCAGCTTAACAGCCTGGTCAGGAGGATATCCAGGCGGCTGAAGGAAAAATCCGCTAACTTGCTTATCTCCGCCGCGGTTATCCCCTCAGCTGAACGCGCTTATACCAGCATGTTCCAGGATTGGCCTTATTGGCTGGAAGACAAAATCGTAGACTATGTTGTTTTAATGAATTACACGCGGGACAATCAGCTGTTTAAAGAAATAACCCGCTCTTCTGTGGCGCAACGGCAGCAAGGCAAAGTTTTTATCGGCATCGGCTTACATTTAATGCAGGATGAGCCGGAGGCTTTCCTTGAGCAGTACAAGATCGCCAAGACTTTATCCGCGGACGGCGTGGCGCTCTTCTCCTATGATGACTTGGCCCCTAAGCTTTTAGAATACCTGGGCAAACCGGAATAACCCCTTTTAAAAAATAATGAAGCTCGCTGATTTTGATTATGCTTTGCCGAAAGACTTAATCGCGCAATATCCGCTCAAAGACAGGGAAAGCGCGCGGCTGATGGTCGTCAAGCGTTCCGCTAATACCGTTGAGCACGGTATTTTTAAGGATTTTCCCGCGTATTTAAAAAAAGACGACCTCCTGGTTTTAAATGATACTAAAGTGCTTACCTGCCGCCTGCTCGGCCATAAGGCTACCGGCGGTAAGGTTGAGATTTTATTGACTAAGCGCAGGAGCGGCTCTACTTTTGAAGCCCTCATCCAGCCCAGCCGCACTAAAGTCGGAGAAAAGATATTTTTTGACAAAGATAATGAGCTCTACGGAACGGTCACTAACCGGAAAGAAATTACTTTTCATCCGAAAGACGCCAATATAATTTATGAGTTTGGGCAGGTCCCGCTTCCGCCTTATATCAGAAGGGAGCCCGAAGATTTAGACAAAGAATATTACCAGACGGTTTACGCGGACAAAGAAGGCGCGATTGCTTCGCCTACCGCGGGCTTGCATTTTACGGATGAGTTGCTTAAAAAAATAGAAGCTTCCGGCGTGAATATCGCGCGTTTGACTTTGCATGTGGGCTTAGGCACTTTTAAGCCGGTAACCGCGGATAATATTACTGAACATAAAATGGAACAGGAATTCTTCCAGGTTCCGAAAGCCAGCCAGGAGAAAATAGAAAAAGCGCGTAATGATAAAGCGCGCATTATTGCCGTGGGGACAACTACATTGCGAGCATTAGAGGCTTATGCTGAAGGGGTAAAAGAAGGCTGGACGAGCTTATTCATTTATCCGGGTTATAAATTCAAATTAGTTGATTGCCTGCTGACTAACTTTCACCTGCCTAAGACTACGCTTTTTATGCTTACTTGCGCCTTCGGTGGAGAGAAATTGATCAAGCAGGCGTATCAAGAGGCAGTTGACAAGCAATACAGGTTTTACAGCTACGGCGACGCAATGTTAATCATTTAGCGTCTGGCTTGTTTTGTTCCTCGCAGGAACGCACGATTTTCCCCAGCGTGGAAAATCGCGCTCGGCTACTCGGCTTCGCTCTGCCGGAATGTTGTTAGCGGGCAACCTTGCCCGCTCAGCCTGCGTACGTCCTGCTCCGGAACAAGCCAATCCATCCGCTAAATAGTACATTTAACTGGCGTAGCACGAGGTGCTTTGAGCATATATTTATGAAATTATATATTCTAATACTTGATGAAATAAAACAAAATCTTAATTTTCTACGTGAGTACAATAATTTTTTGGAAGATTTTTTGAAGAATAAAGTGGAGAAGTTTAAAGCTTGGATTGATCGAGAGGCGGACAAGCTACCAGAAGACGAAAAGGTAGATTTTTTTGATTATTTTAGTGATGAATACTTGAAACTTTATGAGGACTTCCCTAATATAGCAAGAGGTTCGTTATTTGTCGCTGGAATGTCGATGCTTGAATACCAAATTATAGCTTTATGCCAACATCTCCAAAAGACGAATAGATACTATATTGCATTGAATGATATTGCAGGGAAAGGTATTTTTAAGGCTCAACTTTATTTAAAAAAAGTTGCAAAGCTTAAATTTCCTGATGATACAAAATACTGGAATGATATTCTTTGTTATCAAATTATTCGGAATGCTGTTGTTCATAATGATAGCGTAATTAAAAATGGAAAGGAATTGGAAAAAATTATTGGATTTTCGCTAGATCATAAATCCTTAAGGATGCATAGTGACAGATTACTTTTTGGGGAAACCTTTTGTTTAGAAGCCTTCGATATTATTGAATCTTTTTTTGATATTTTATTTAAAAATAAAGAGTTGGTTTGAGTTCTGGGGAGTTCTAGATTCTAGGGACATAGTACTTAATTCTAATCTCTATGAAATCCTATTCTGCGCTTGGGTTTTTCGGGAGGAGTCATTAGCTGGCGTATAGCCTCGAAAATATTCCGTATATCTTCGTCATGCTTGGAAATTTTCCTTTCTAATTCTCCTAATTTATAGGCTAGTTCTTTGTGATGAGAGAGGATTTGCCTGAGTTTTACAAAGGCGCGCATAATCGCGATGTTAATTTGAACGGCTTTCTTGCTGCGCAGCACACTGGAAAGCATAGCTACGCCTTGTTCAGTAAAAGCGTAGGGTAAAAATTTTGAATATTTACCTCGCCCTGAGCCTTTATTGTCTAAGGTCACAATTTGTGACCTTAGACAATACGCCTCTCCCGAAGTAAGCTGAAACATAAAGTCTTCAGGAAATCTTTCAACATTGCGTTTTACAGCCTGTATTAGGGCTTTTACTTGAGCACCGTAAAGCTTTGCCAGATGTATACTTAGCATAACTTTTTGTCCTCTTAGCAAAAATATCTTACGTTCTATTAGCTCCTCTAGTATTAGCTCTTTCATTTTATTCTCCTTTCTAATATAATAGACGCGAAGAAAGATAGAATCTAACTGAGAATGATTTTAGCGGGTGGTGAGACACTTGTTAATGAGTCTAGCTATTTTGCCGAAGGGTATTGTGGAGCGTGCATTAGAAATTTTTCGGCACGGCTATAGATACGTGTGTGCAAGGCTTTACGGCGAGTGGAGGCAATACCCTTTTAAGCATGCGGAACCTGCGCTGCCGGAAGGAGCCGTAAACCGTAGCACACGGCGAAAAATTTCGCACGCTAACAATACCCTGAGAGCGAAATAGCTAATTAAAATGTTTGAATTAATTCATCAAGATAAGAATACGGGAGCGAGGCTGGGCAGGATTACTACCGAGCATGGGGTAATCCATACGCCTGCTTTTATGCCTGTCGGCACGCACGCTACAATCAAAGGGCTTTATCCGAAGGATGTGGAAGAAGCAGGCGCGGAAATCATGCTCTCCAACACCTATCATTTATTCTTACGGCCCGGGATGGAAGTTATCCGTAAAGCCGGCGGCTTGCATAAATTTATCTCCTGGGAAAAACCCATTCTTACTGACAGCGGCGGTTATCAGGTCTTCAGTTTAGCGCTTTTAAGAAAATTAAGCGATAAGGGAGTTGAATTCCAATCGCATATAGATGGGTTTAAGCATTTTCTTACTCCCGAAGACGTCATTGACATACAGCGGGATTTAGGCTCGGATATTATGATGCCGCTGGATGAATGCGTGCACTACCCTTGCGGAAGAGACCAGGCAGAAGTAGCTATGAAGCGCACCATCAATTGGGCTAAGCGTTCATATAAACATTTTAAAGAGCATAAAAAGCATGGACCGACTAAAAAACAATTATTATTCGGTATTGTCCAGGGAGCAACCTATGAAGATTTACGCGCTGAATGCGCAAAAGAATTGACTGATATTGATTTTGACGGCTTTAGCGTGGGCGGGGTTTCAGTTGGCGAACCGAGCAGTTTAATATATAATATATTGGATTACACCGTAAAATTACTTCCTGAAAATAAACCGCGCTACGCTATGGGCATTGGTTATCCGCCGGATATCATTGAGGCAGTTGAGCGGGGATTGGATATGTTTGATTGCGTAGTGCCTACCAGGTACGGCAGGAACGGCACTGCCTTTACCAGCGGCGGAAAAATTATCATCAGGAACGCCGTATTTACCGATGATTTTAAGGCCCTGGATAAAAAATGCGGCTGTTATGTCTGTAAGACTTTCAGCCGGGCGTACCTGAGGCACCTGTTTAATGCCCAGGAGATGCTGGGATTGACTTTATTGTCTTTGCATAATGTTTATTTCTTTTTAGATCTGGCACGCAAGATACGCGAGGCAATCAAGGGTAATCAGTTTGGCGCGTTTAAAAAAGAATTCTTAAGTAATTATAATAATTCCATATGCGCATAGACATAGTTACCATATTCCCGAAAATGTTCAGCCCGGTGCTTAATGAGTCTATTATTCGCATTGCGCAGGCTAAGGGCAAGGTGAAATTTTATCTCCATGATTTAAGGGATTATACGCCGGATAAGCATCGTAAGGTTGATGACCGAGTTTTTGGCGGCGGTTCAGGCATGCTGATGCGGCCGGAGCCGCTTTTTAACGCGGTGGAAGCAATACTATCCAAAACCAAAAAGAATAAGCCGAAAGTAATCCTCTTATCCCCTCAGGGTAAGAAACTTAACCAGAAAATCTGTAAAGCTATCGCAAAAGAGAAGCAGCTTGTTTTGCTTTGCGGCCATTATGAGGGAGTGGATGAAAGGATACGCAAGAATTTAGTCGATGAAGAGATTTCTATAGGCGATTATGTCCTGACCGGAGGAGAGCTGGCAGCGATGGTTTTGGTGGATAGCGTGGTGCGGCTTCTACCGGGGGTCTTGGGCGATAAAAATTCCTTGAATTTTGAGTCATTTGAGGGTAATCTATTAGAACATCCGCACTATACCAGGCCGGCGAATTTCCGCAATATGGCTGTGCCGGAAGTGCTCCTTTCGGGAGACCATAAAAAAATAGCGGCCTGGAGAAAAGAGCAAGCCTTAAAAAGGACAAAAGAGAGGCGGCCTGACCTGTTAAAGAAGGCTGCTTTAGGTTAAGGAGGAAGCAAATGGACAAGATGAAATTGATCGAGTCGCAATTTATTAAAAAAGACCTGCCGAAATTCGGCGTCGGTGATACGGTCAAGGTTCTGACTAAAATACCCGAAGGCCCGGATAAGGTGCGCCTGCACCCGTTTGAGGGCGTAGTGATCTCCAAGGAGGGCTCCGGGGCAAGGGAACATTTTACGGTAAGAAAGGTTTCCTACGGAGAAGGGATTGAACGCGTATTCCCGCTCTATTCGCCCAGCATTGAACGTATCGAACTGATCCGCTCAGGGAAAGTCAAAAGGGCAAAACTTTACTATTTAAGAAGTAAGGTCGGTAAGCGTGCCACCAAGATCGAAAGCCAGGGAGAAAAAGTTTAAGGATTTACTCTCTTACGAGCGCAGGCTAAAAAGAGCAGGCTGCGATTTAATCATCGGCGTAGACGAAGCCGGGCGCGGCCCTCTGGCCGGGCCGGTTGTGGCGGCGGCAGTCGCGCTTAAAACAACGCATTTTAAAAACCGCATAGACGATTCCAAAAAGCTGAACTTTAAATCCCGCGAGCAGGCATTTGGCGAGATTATCAAAAAATCCATCTTTGGCGTAAGCGTAGTCAGCGAAAAAACCATTGACCGCATTAATATCCTCAGGGCGACGCGCAAGGCAATGCATCAGGCGGTTACCTCTTTGACAGATAAAATCAGGGATATCTCCTCTTTAAATATACACGTGATCGTGGACGGGAATATGGCTCTTGATTTGGACTGGCCTTCTACCGATATCGTTAAAGGCGACGCTAAATCCAAGAGCATAGCTTCGGCTTCCATCCTGGCCAAGGTTACCCGCGACCGGATTATGCTCAAGTATGACGCGGTTTATCCTGAATATGGTTTTGCCCGGCACAAGGGCTATCCTACAGAGGCGCACCGGGATATCCTGAAAAAAATAGGCCCCTCTGCGATACACCGAAAGAGTTTCTGCTGTGTCTAAAGATAATTTAAAGCTGGGGATGCTGGCGGAAGGCAGGGCTGAGGAGTTCCTCAAAAAGAACGGCTACAAAATTTTATACCGCAATTATAAATCAAAATTAGGCGAAATAGATATTATTGCCAGAGATAGAGATACCATTTGTTTTGTGGAAGTAAAATGCCGCTTGTCCGATAAGTTTGGCCAGGGGTGCGAAGCGGTGTCAGGGAGAAAACAGGGCCAGATAACTAAAGCAGCTTTAAGTTTCTTAAAAGAAAATAAGGCCTGTGATAAGGCAGCGCGGTTTGATGTGGTTTCGCTGGATGGCGCTGGCCGTGAAGAAAAAATCACCCTGATTAAAAACGCGTTTGAATTAGACAGGAGGTTTACCTACTAAAATGTATAGAGACGCATCGCTTAAAAAATACCTGGATGAGCTGGCAGCCAGGCTTCCTGCCCCGGGCGGAGGGTCAGCTGCGGCCTTTAACGCGGCGATGGGAGCGGCCTTAATCAGCATGGTAGTTAATTTTACCCTGGGCAAGCCCAAATACGCAAAATATGAAAAAGAGCTAAATGACATCCTGGACAAGTCCGAGAGCTTAAGGCACGAATTCTTAAGGTTAACTGACCTGGATGTGCTTGCCTATCAGAGCAAAAACGCGCGGGACGCGTTGAACACCCCGTTTATGACTGCCCGGCTTTGCGCTGAAGGGATAAAACTCTGCGAGCCGTTAGTAGAAAAAGGCAATGTCAATTTAATCAGCGATGTCGCCGTGGCAGGGGTCCTTTTAGAATCTGCTTTTAGCGCGGCATATTTTAACGTGGAGATAAATTTAAAAGCCCTTAATGATAAAAAATTAACCCAGGCAATCCGGAAAGAGCTGCTGCAAAAGGGAAAAATAATCAAAAAGATCAGGGAGAATACGGAGGAGAAAGTTGGCAAAATTATTAGAGGGTAAGCCGCTGGCGGAAAAGATCAAGGAAGGACTCAAGCGCCAGGTAGCTGCTTTAAAAGTCAAGCCGGTCCTGGCCAGCATTATGGTCGGGGAAAATGCCGGGGCCGCTGCTTATGTTAAATCGCAGAGCAAGGCCGCAGAGGGCTTGGGCATAGAATACCGCCTGCAAAACCTGCCTCAGGATACTACGGAAGCTGCTTTAATAGATTTTATCCGTAAATTAAATGCCGACAAATCGGTTAATGGCATCATTATCCAGATGCCGCTTCCCGCTGCGATAGACTATAAAAAGATAAGTGCCTATATCAGCCCGGAAAAAGATATTGAAGGCATGCATCCGCAAAATATAGGCAAACTTCTGTTTGGTAAGGCAAAACTTATCCCTTGCACGGCAGCCGCGGTAATGGAATTAATCAATGCTACGGGAATAGATTTATACGGCAAAGAAACCGTAATTGTAGGGCATAGCGAAATAGTGGGTAAGCCCCTGGCGCTCCTCTTACTGGATAAATTCGCGACCGTCACAGTCTGCCATATCGGCACAAGCAAGGCCGGAAAGTTAGAAGAGCATGTCAGGCGCGCCGAACTTTTAATCGTCGCCGTCGGAAAAGCCGGATTGATTAAAGGGGATTGGGTCAAAGAGGGCGCGGTAGTCATAGATGTGGGTATCAACCGCCTCGCGGATAAGATCGTCGGCGACGTGGAGTTTGAAGGAGCCGAAAAACGCGCCGCGTATATTACGCCTGTTCCCGGCGGGGTCGGCCCGCTTACCGTCACCATGCTCATGCGTAATTTGGTTGAAGCAGCGGAAGCACAGCAGTAATAGATGAAAACCGTAATTCTTTTGACCGTATCCAACGTCTTTATGACGTTTGCCTGGTACGGCCATCTTAAATATAAGAATTCTCCGCTCTGGATTGTAGTCTTGATAAGCTGGGGCATCGCCTTTGCGGAATATTGTTTTCAGGTCCCGGCAAACAGGCTCGGGCACTACCGTTATTCCGCGGCGCAGTTAAAAACCATCCAGGAAATAATCACCCTGGTTGTTTTTACTGTTTTTTCGCTGCTTTACCTGAAAGAAGAATTCCGCTGGAATTACGCCGTAGGCTTCTGCCTGATTATCCTGGCTGTATTTTTTATATTTAAGAAGTGGTAAACTAAAAAGGAGGGAAGATGGAGATAAACAAGTTCCCTTTTGGCGCGGCGGTAAAATTCGGCTGGCAGAAGACCAAAGAAAATTTCCGGAGACTAATCGCTGTTGTGCTGATTCTGGCGGCAATTAACGGTATATTCAGCTATTTTGCCACGGGTTTTGAAAAGACCTCGCCTACGAGATATTTTATTATTGAGCTGCTTGCTTATTTAGTTAATATGATTCTGACCCTGGGGTTAACCAGGATAGGCCTTAAGATTTATGCCGGCGAGAATTTCGATGTTTCCGAGCTTTTTGGAAGTTACAGCTTATTCCTTAAGTATTTTCTGGCTACCATCCTTTATATATTGGCGGTATGCGCAGGCCTGGTTTTATTAATTATCCCGGGGATTATCATCGGGCTTAGGCTAAGCCAGTATACCTATTTGATTGTCGATAAAGGAATGGCGCCGGTTGACGCCCTTAAAGCAAGCCTGGCCCTGACTAAGGGCAACGCTTTTAATTTATACTTATTCTGGTTCGTTTTGTTAGGCGTAATAATATTAGGCATTTTAGTTTTAATCGTAGGAGTAATAGTGGCTTTCCCCGTAACAATATTAGCCAATATTTTCGTATACCGGTACCTGGAGGCCAGGAAACAGGCAGCAGTATGACATTCAAAGAAAAATTACAATCCGGCAAGTTTATGGTGACCTCGGAAATCGGGCCGCCCAAGGGCATTGACACCAAGCAGCTCCTGGAAGACGCGGAATTAATCCGCGGCAGGGTGGACGCGATTAATGTCACGGATTTGCAGAGTTCAGTCATGCGCCTGGGGTCACTCGCCGTCTGTTTTCTGCTCAAGCAAAAAGGCTTTGAGCCGATTTACCAGTTAACCTGCCGCGACCGCAACCGCCTGGCCCTGCAATCGGATATTTTATCCGCCGGGGCCTTAGGCATTGAAAATCTTTTGCTGCTTACCGGCGACCATCCGGCATTAGGCGACCATCCGGAAGCCAAGCCTGTCTTTGACCTGGATTCAGTGCAGCTGTTACAGGTAGTAAAAAAGCTTCAGGAAGGAAGCGATATGCAGGGGAATAAATTAATCGGAGAGCCGCCGAAATTCTGCCTGGGCGCCGTAGTCAATCCCGGGGCAGACCCCTTAGAACCGCAGATTATGAAGATGGAGAAAAAGATTGCCGCCGGTGCGGAATTCTTCCAGACGCAGGCAGTCTATGATATCAAGGTATTTGAGAATTTCCTGGATAAAACCAGGCATTTAAAGACTAAGGTTATGGCGGGGATGGTTTTATTAAAGTCAGCCGGCATGGCGCGGTATATGAACAAGAATGTCGCCGGGGTATGCGTCCCGGATAATTTAATCAAGGAGATGGAAGAGGCTAAGGATAAGACCGCCCAATCCGTCGCGATTGCCAGCCGCCTGATTAAAGCCTTAAAACCGCTCTGTAACGGAATCCATATCATGCCTATCGGCTGGGACAAAGTCGTGCCAAAAGTCCTGGATGCCTCTGGATTATAATGTCAAATCTACCGCATATACCCGGAGCCAAGAAAAAAAGCGTATTATTTTTAAGCTCCGAGGATGATTATAAAAAATTAGACGATTATTTTATCAATGATACCGTCTGTATTGACGGCCCAGGCGATAGGGCGCTTGATTTAGCCAGGTCCATCAATGAAAAATATAAAGTGGGGGTAAAGGTCGTAAGGGAAGATAAATTTGAAGGCACGCTGCCTGAGGGTATCCAGGTAATTAACAGCCCTATCCAGGAGATTGTCGGAGAAGGCAAGGCAGAGGCAGTCAAGTTTAAAAACGGCTTAGCCATCGGCGTATGCTTAGTTTTGTTTGTTGACCAGAAAACGCAAGATAACAATACTAATAATAAAGGAGAAGGCATGGCGGATTTACTCGTGCAACTGGGGACCAAGGGGAGTGCAGCGGTATTAAATCTTACCAAAGAATCTTTAGCTAAAAGTATTACCAAATCGGGGAAAGATAGCGCGGTTGCGTTTCCGGAGACCAATTATTTTTTCCCTTTAATTAACGCCCTGCTTAATATAGAAGTTAAAACCTTAGGCGATTTAGCCGCGGCTTTACAAAAAATAGAGAATCTGAATATCCTGCCCTATCTTGGCGGGATTTTAAATAAGGGCGTAGCCACGCTCCTCTGCGAAGAAATCCTTGCCGGATTAGCCGTAATGAATAAGGAACACCCTAAAGGTGGCATCGGTTTTATTCCGGATAAAATATTGCGCTCTCTGGGCCTGCAGCTGGTTGACGGCAGGATAGCCGGTATCGCCGTAATTTTGGGCCCGGCAAAAGACGAAGATGCGGCCGTAGAATTAATCCGTAATTTCCAGTCTAAGAGTATCGTCAGTTTATTAGCCGGCAATATTCAAGGCAATACCCTGCAAAAGCAATTAGAAAACAAGGGAATAGAATTAGGTTTGGAGAATTATATTGTTCCTTTAGGCGAGGATTATCTTTCGGTGATTTACGCCGTGAACTTCGCCGTACGGGCACCGTTGATCTACGGCGGATTTAAGCCCGGGCAATGGGAAGGGATCGCGGATTATATCCGTAACCGCGTGCCGGCGTTTGTTTTGCTTTTAGGCCATGTTGATGAAGTCATTGTCGCGACAGGCTTAGGGGCTTTAGCCTTTGGCTTACCGATTATTACGGATTTAGAGGTGCCGCAATTAGGTAAAATTGACACGACTTTGTTTGAGGCGCTGGTCACCGAAAAAGATTATAAAAAACTTCCTTCCAAGTGCCTGCTTACCCGCGGGATAAAAGTAAAAATGGCCGAGGTCGCCGTGCCCGTGCCATATGCCGCGGCATTTGAAGGGGAGCGGGTCAGGCGCGAGCAGCTGCATGTTGAATTCGGCGGTAGGGCAAGCTCGGCTTTTGAATTTTTAAGCGCGAAAAAAGAAAATGAAGTGGAAGACGGCAAGGTAGAGATAATCGGTCCGGATATCGACAATTTGCCTGCCGGCGCTAAGTCTTTGCCCCTGGCGATTATCGTCGATGTTTATGGCCGTAAGATGGAAAAAGATTTTGAGCCGATCCTTGAGAGGCAGATCCACCGTTTTGTTAACTACGCCATGGGCTTAATGCACGTGGGCCAGCGCGATATGGATTGGATAAGGATCAGTAAGGACGCCTTTGCGAAAGGTTTCCGGCTAAAACATATCGGTGTTATATTGCACGCGATGCTGCACCAGGAATACAGCGCCATTGTGGATAAAATCCAGGTTACTCTCTATACCAGGCAGGAAGATGTAGAGAGGCTCCTGGTAGGGGCAAAAAAAGTTTTTGATGAACGCGATGAGCGCATAGGCGGCATGACCGATGAAAGCGTGGACACCTATTATTCCTGTCTCTTGTGCCAGTCTTTTGCCCCCAATCATGTCTGTATTGTTACGCCTGAACGCCTGGGGCTCTGCGGCGCATATTCCTGGCTGGACGCCAAGGCCTCTTTTGAGATTACTCCTACCGGGCCTAACCAGCCCATCGCCAAAGGAAAGACGCTGGATGCGCGGCTTGGGCAGTGGGAAAACGTCAATGAATTCGTGAAGCAGAAATCCAATAAGAGCATCGATAAGGTAAGCATGTATTCGCTGCTGGATTCCCCGCAGTCTTCCTGCGGCTGCTTTGAGTGTATCATCGCGATTATCCCCGAGGTAAACGGGGTGATGATCGTGCACCGCGATTATTCCGGGATGACGCCTGTGGGGATGAGCTTTACGACTTTAGCCGGTTCAGTGGGAGGCGGGGTCCAGACCCCCGGATTCCTCGGCGTAGGCAAGCTTTACCTGTTAAGTAAAAAGTTTATCGCGGCCGAAGGCGGATTAAAACGCCTGGTTTGGATGCCCAAGGAATTAAAGGAGCTCTTAGGGGATAAGTTAAAGAGACGCTGCGAGGAGTTAGGCGAGCCGGATTTGCTGGAAAAGATTGCGGATGAAACAGTTGCTACAACCCTGGAAGAACTGCGTAGCTTCTTAGAAAAAGTCAAGCACCCGGCGCTTACGCTCGAGGCTTTAATGTAACTTTTTTCTTGACTGACGGTATTTAGCGTATATAATAACAGCTAGTACATGCCAACCAAAATCCTCAAGAAAAACTTGAAAAAAATAACCTTAATAGTCAGCTGTTTTCTCTTTATTTTTACTGCGCATCTCCTTGCTGCGAATAAAGTTGCTAATGAAGAACAGTTCGATGCTTTAGGCCACGCGCAGCAGGCCAGGATGTACCGCAGCGAAGGTTTCCAGTTCCAGGAATCAGGCGATTTAGCCTCCGCGTTAAAGTTATACCAGAAGGCCGTAGAGATTGATCCTGCCTACGCGGTTGTCCAGAACGATTTAGGCGTTCTTTATGAGGCTCAGGGGGACACTGACCGGGCAGAGGAAAGTTATCTTAAGGCCATCAAGGCTGACCCGGATTACGCCGGCGCCTATACTAACCTGGCCCTTCTTTATGAAAATAAGCGCGAATTGGAAAAAGCCGCTTATTTCTGGAGGAAGAGGGTGGAATTAGGAAACCCGGATGATTTTTGGACCTGGAAGGCCGGACAGCGCCTGGAAGATATCAACCTTACTTTATACGGGCGCCGTATCGAGGATATCCCGGCAAAAGATGTCAATGCCTTAATCAAAGACGTTATCAGCAAAAAGTCCACCGCTCAAAAACCTCAAAAAACAAAGCCGGAAAGCTATGAAAAAAGCTATTCCGCGGAAATGCAGCAGGCCTTAGAGGATGCCAAAAAGTTAAATCCTAAGAAGAAGGATACGAAATAGAAAACCACAAATTTTAATTCCCCCTACCAAAATTGAATTCCAAATGTTTTATTAATGGATGAGAAACGGCTCTACCTGATAGACGCGACAGCTTTTTGCTACCGTGCATTTTACGCGGTAAGGGGCCTGGCCACTTCTTTTGGCCAGCCGACCGGGGCAATCTACGGGTTTATCAATATGCTTAATAAGATTTTAAAAGAAAATAAACCCGTCTATATTGCTGCCTGTTTTGATGTTTCCCGGGATACCTTCCGCACGAAAAAATTCGCGGAATATAAAATCCAGCGGCCGCCGATGCCGGATGACCTTTCCTCGCAGATGCCTTTGATCAAGGAAGCGCTCTCCGGTTATGGGATCAAAATCCTGGAGAAGGAAGGTTTTGAGGCGGATGATATCATCGCGACTTTATCCAGGAAAGCCAAAGCTAAAGGAATGCGCACCATAATCATTACTTCCGACAAGGATATATTGCAATTAGTGGATAAAGATACCGAAGTCTATAGCCCCTACAAAGACGAGGGGGTAACCTATGACGAAGAGAAAGTAAAAGAGCGTTTCGGGATCAGCCCTAAGCAGATAGCGGATTTAATCAGCCTGATGGGCGATAACGTGGACAATATACCCGGTATTCCCGGCATCGGCGAAAAGACCGCCTCCGCGCTGATCCAGGAATTCGGCTCAGTTGATAAATTATTGGCGCATCCCGATAAAGTCGGCAAAGAAAAGCTAAGGCTGGCAATCAAAGAAAATGCTAAATTGATAAAGTTGAATAAAGAGTTAGCGGTGCTGGTAGAAGATGTAGACCTTGACTTTGGGCCGGAGGATTTGAAGATAGGAGAAGCTAAGCTGGGCGAGCTGGGGCGTTTATTCAAGCGCCTGGAGTTTAAGAAATTCTTAAAGGAACTTAAAATAGAAGAGCACGAGCCGGTTTCTACCGTAGAAATAGGAGCCTGGAGCGCTAAAGATG
>JAQUAP010000029.1 GCA_028687205.1 Candidatus Omnitrophota bacterium | reverse complement strand
GATGTTTCCTTAGAGACCAGCTTTACCCCGGTATTATAAACAAAAACGGCAAACGACGGGGCAACTCATTAACATAGCGGAAGAAGTTCTTTCCGGGAAAAATTTTGTTTGCAGGGCGCGGGGATAAGGAGTTGTTTCACTAGAGGATTTACCCGGGGGATTTAGGTGAGTAAGAAGAACCTTCGATCTTTTGGATACAAGGACCCCATTTCTTTTTTGTCATTTTCCGCGTGAATTCTAAATGCGGAAGCGTATGAAACAATTAAGGTTCTGTTAAAGAGTTTAAGGTTCGATACAATTTTTTGCAAAAAATCCCGCTGGGCGTCGGGATTTGCCCGTTAAAATATTTTGAGCTATTGAGGGCTCAAAATTTTATAACTGCCTGCTCTTCGAGCAGACCCGCTGCGATATAATTTCCGCCAATTCTTGGCGGACGCAGTCGCCAATTTTCTAAGGAGGTGTGGAGATGAAATACTTTCTATATGCGCGCAAGTCTACCGACACAGAAGATAAACAAATCCTCTCTATTCAGTCGCAGTTAAACGAAGTCCGCGAACACGCAAAAAAAGATAATCTTGTAATAGTGCAAGAGTTTCAAGAGGCGCGGACAGCGAAGTCGCCCGGATGCCCGATATTTAACGAAATGATTAAGAGAATTGAAAAAGGTGAAGCGTCCGGCATTATTACCTGGCATCCAGATAGACTTGCGCGCAACTCAATAGATGGCGGGAAGATTATCTACCTCGTAGATACCGGGAATATCATTGATCTGCGCTTCCCTACTTACCGCTTTGATAACAGCGCACAAGGCAAATTCATGCTTAATATTATCTTTGGGCAGAGCAAATACTACGTTGATAATCTAAGCGAGAATACAAAGCGCGGCTTACGCGAAAAGGTGCGGCTTGGCGAATATCCAGCCTTCGCGCCCATTGGCTACTTAAACGATAGGGGCAAGATAACTGTTGATCCCCTTACCTCTCCCCTTGTGCAGAGATTACATGCCTTGTGCGCTGAAGGACGATATACGGTTGATGAATTGAGAAAATTGGCGACTGCGTCTGGCTTGGTGAGCAAGAGAGCCAAGCGCCCGCT
Source organism: Candidatus Omnitrophota bacterium (assembly GCA_028687205.1). GTDB lineage: Bacteria > Omnitrophota > Gorgyraeia > Gygaellales > Profunditerraquicolaceae > UBA6233. The sequence goes on along the minus strand of JAQUAP010000029.1, from coordinate 14,672 downwards.
CTCGTACAGCAACATCCACCGTATATTAACGAATCAATTCTACCTTGGCCTCTTTGTGTATAAGGGCGAGATTTTCCAAGGCAGCCACCCGCCTATTATAAACAAAGAATTGTTTGATAAGGTGCAGGAGGTCTTAAAATTCAGGAGTCGGCCCTCGTACGAGAGGAAACATTATTTTGTCTTTCGTGGGTTTATAAGGTGCGCAGAGTGTGGCTGCCAGATAACAGCCGAAACGCAAAAAGGACATCACTATTATCACTGTTCAAAGAAACGCGACCCTTGCCCGCAGTCCTCTGTTTTTATTAGAGGGGAAAATCTCGCCCAACAAGTCAAAGAGGCCATCAAGAAAGTTGCGTTAGATGACAACGCTTATGCCTGGATGATAAAAGAATTAGAGCGAGAGCGGGCGCTCCTTCAAGCCGAAAAAGTTCATAATCGGATTAGCGGCGAAATCAGATCGCAAGAGGTTGACAAGCAATTAAAGCGACTCTTAGATATGTCGCTAAAAGGTATAATCACCGACGAAGAGTATAAGCAGAAGAAAGCAGAATTGATCAACAGGAAGTTCGATATTTCAGAAAAGGGTGACGGTAACGGGGACTGGCTCGAACACTTCAAAAACTTCCTAACTCTTGCTCACCAAGCCAGTTACATCGCAGCGGAGGCAAATCCCGACGCCCAGCGGGATTTTTTGCAAAAAATTGTATCGAACCTTAAGCTGTATAACAAAACCCTAATTGTTTCTTATAGTTCTGACTTTAAATTTATGGCGGAAAACCGCCATTTAGAAATGGGGTGGCTAACGGGGATCGAACCCGCAAACCTTCTGAGCCACAGTCAGACGCTCTAACCAATTGAGCTATAGCCACCATAAATCCATATTAAAAGCTTAACATAAAAAATTAAACTGAACTAGTGTTTATCTCTGTAAATTACCTTCGGCTGCTTTGTTGAGTTCGCCGCCGATGGCGAAAATCCCGTCAACCATCGCCCGGGTTAAATCCGTAAACCCCCTTACCCCGCCTTCAAGAACCTTAAGCGGCAAGACCAGGGTATTTTCCGCCCTGAAGCCCTTCTCCCTGCCCCGGCCAAGCTTATCTTCAAAAGCCGTCCTAAAAGCATCCAACCCGAACTGCGGGCTGTCCATCCTGGTCTTGATGTTAAAATTCAGCTCTACCTTGCCCTGGTCGACTTCTCTGAAGATATCGATGACTTTATTGGTGATCTTGGATGCCTTTTCTTCGCTCTGCCCGGGCTCAAGTGGCCGGCGCACCAGGTCCGTCAGCTCTAAATGGCATTCGACATTAACATTATTATTCAAGCCGTGGACATCGGCGGAAAAATTCAGCTTGGCCTTCTCTATGCGCGCCTTCTCTAAATCCACCCACATGGAATAATAGGGATAGAGATAGATAGCGTCAATGTCTTTGATCTTTAAAGACGCCTGCATGCTTTTCTTATAATAATCAAACCACCCTTCAATATCAAGCTGTCCGCTGACCTGGCCTTCTCTCCAGGGGATCTTACCCTTTATTTCAAAGCTGGTAGCTACGGGCCGCAGATAAAAGTAAAGCTGGGATATTTTACAGTTTATATTCTCTAAAGCTATCCTAATGCCGTTTGTGCTTATGGTCTGGTCAATATAATTAATCTTGCCGTTTTCTATTCTAATGTACTTAAAGCCAAGCGGCAAGGGCTTAAATCCCTTAGGCTGCTCAGGAGGTGTCTGCTTAGGCGCGGGTAAAATCAGTTCTCCGCCGGTCTTACCCCCGTTTACTACGACAGGAGGAGTTTTATTAAAAGTAAACTCGGGGCGGATGAGCCTGAGGTTGTCGATGATGGCTTTACCGCTCAGGAAACCAAGGATGTCCGGGGTAATGAAAAGAGAATCTATTTCCGCCAGGCCCTCGACTTTGAGTTTTTTTATCTCTAACTTTAGCGTCGGGCTGAGGTTAAAATAACCGATGGTTGTCTTCTTATGGGTCGCTTGCTCAATCTGCTTAATAAGGATTGACTTGCCCATTACGTTCACGAATATATACGCTGCCCCGAAAAGGATCGCCAGGGCTATAATCGTTAACGCGATGATTTCTTCTAATTTTCTCATAATTTTATCTGGTGCGCCTGGGCCGAATCGAACGGCCAACCTACTGCTTAGAAGGCAGTTGCTCTGTCCATTTGAGCTACAGGCGCATTCGTTTATTCAAGCTATCAAATCTCAATCGGGGGAGAGAGATTTGAACTCTCGACCTCTTGCTCCCAAAGCAAGCGCTCTAGCCAAACTGAGCCATCCCCCGTAAAATTTGATTATAGCAACCCTTCAGTGTTTCTCAATATATTTCTTAATAATCTTCTTTGCTTTTTCCAGGGCACGGTAACGGTGGCTCATCTTGTGCTTTATCTTTTCGCCAAGCTGGGCAAAAGTCTGCTTGTATTTAGGGATAATGAATAACGGGTCATAACCAAAGCCATGCCTGCCCTTTAATCTAAAGCCGATTAACCCCCGGCACCTTCCCTCTACCGTAGCGATCAGGCCATTGCTATCGGCCAGGGCCACGGCGCAAACGTAATGCGCCTTTCTTTTGCTTAAGGGCCTGCCTTTGAGCAAGCGGAGCAACTTTAAATTATTCTGGCTGTCGCTTTTATTTTTCCCTGAAAAACGGCTGGAGTAGATTCCCGGCGCCCCGCCAAGCGCCTCAACGCAAAGCCCAGAATCTTCTCCCAGGGTTAATTTTCCGGTAAGGCTGCCGGCCTTAACCGCTTTTTTTACGGCATTCTCCCTGAAGGTCTTTCCGTTTTCAACTATCTTCGGGGCCTTACGATAAGCTGCCAAAGAGCTTAGCTTAAGCCCCGTGCCTTTTAAGATGGCTTTTATCTCTTTTAATTTCTTTTTATTCCTGGTCGCGACGATTAATTCCATCAGGGCTAAATTAAATCTCCGACAAGCTTGCGCTGGACGCTGAATAAATCTTCAATGCCCTTTTGGGCTAACCCCAGCATCTTATCCATCTTCTCTTTTGCAAACGGCTGGCGTTCGGCTGTGCCCTGGATTTCAATAAACTCCCCCCTGCCGGTCATCACAATGTTCATATCCACTTCGGCCTTGGAATCTTCTTCATAGCATAAATCTAAAAGTAATTCTCCGTTGACGATCCCGACGCTGGTGGCGGCAACATAATCTTTGACCGGAATATCCCTGATCAAGCCTGACTTCTTAATCTTAGCTAACGCGTCAACCAGGGCAATAAAGCTTCCGGTGATTGCGGCAGTGCGCGTGCCTCCGTCACCCTGGATTACGTCGCAATCAAGCCAGATGGTGCGCTCGCCTAAAGATTTCATTTCGGTAACCGTGCGCAGCGACCTGCCGACGAGCCGCTGGATCTCATAAGTGCGGCCGGAATCCTTGCCGCGCGGAATGCGCGTGCCGCAGGAACGCGGAAGCATGCCGTATTCGGCGGTAACCCAGCCTGTGCCTGTGCCTTTTAAAAACTGGGGCACGCTTTCTTCAACCGAAGCTGTGCAGATAACCTTGGTATTCCCTAACTCAATAAGGCAGGAACCTTCCGGGTATTTGATATAATTCCTGGTGATATTTACTTTCCTGATTTTATCCGTGCCGCGGCCATCCTGTCTAAGCATAAATACTCCTTCCTTTAGCATCTATCCCTACAATTAACGGCAAATCTTTTACTTTTAATTTATAAATCGCTTCCGGCCCTAAATCTGCGTAGGCAACCGGCTTAGCCCTTTTAACATATTTTGAAATAAGCGCCCCGCATCCGGCGTAAGCTAAAAAATAGACTGCCTTGTATTTTTTGATTGCCTGCCTTACTTCTTTTGAGCGGCTGCCCTTACCGACCATCCCTTTTAAGCCTTTTTTAAGCAACGCGGGCGTAAACGCGTCCATGCGCGAACTGGTCGTCGGGCCGCAGGAACCGATGATTTTTCCTCGCGGCGTTTTCGTCGGCCCGCAATAATAAATCACGGCTTGCTTAATATTAAAAGGTATTTTCTTAACCATCCGTTTATGCGCCTGGTCGCGGCCAGTATAAATCTCTCCGTTTAATAAAACCTCATCGCCTGCTTTTAAACCCAGGATATCTTTTTCGCTTAACGGCGTTTTTATTCTTTTCATAGTGTGCGGCTCGCGCTGCGCAGGGCGTGGCAGCTTATATTTACCGCAACCGGCAGGCCGGCGATATGCGTAGGAAAGCGTTCGATCCTAACCGCCAGGCAGGTTACTTTTCCGCCCAAACCCATTGGCCCAATGCTTAATCTTCCGATCGCTCTCTCTAAATCCCGCTCAAAGCGCGACCTTTTAGCGTTAATATTTTTCAACAAGGCTACCTTGGCCAGAAATCCGGCGTAATCCGCGCTCCCGCCGATGCCGACTCCGACAATATAAGGCGGACAGGCATCCGCGCCGCTGGACTTAACCGCATTAATGATAAACTTTTTTATTTCTTCGGGGCCGGCAGTAGGGTTAAACATTTTAAACTGGGATTTATTTTCACAGCCAAACCCTTTTGGCATAACCGTTATTTTTAATTTATCTCCTTTGACTATATCCGTATGCATAACCGCGCCCCGGTAAGTAGATTTGCCCCTGGCAAGAGGATCGACAATAACCGACTCCCGGAAATTTCCTTTTTTATAACCCAACTCGATCCCTTTAAGTACTGCCTTCTTGAGCTCGCCGGTAATTTTCACATTTTGGCCTAATGTAATAAAAACAATCGGCAGGCCCGTATCCTGGCAAATAGCCAGCTTTTCCTTTTGCGCTATACGGGCATTCTCGATAATTGCTCCGAGGGCCTTCTTTGCCCGGCTGTTTTTTTCCTGACGGTAAGCTGCTTTAAGTTTGCGTAAGATATCCTGCCGCAAGACGCAGTTAGCCTTGACGCATAAATCCGCCACTACTTTGGTGATTTTTTCCGCCTTAATAATTTTCATTTTTATACTCCCTTACCACCGTAGTTTTAATCCCGCCGCGGGGATTAAATTCGCTGGTAATCTTTGCCCAGGCCGGCTTACAGGCACGCACAAAATCTTCCAGCATTTTATTCGTCAGGTGCTCATGGAAGATGCCGATATTACGGTAAAATATCGTGTACATTTTAAAAGATTTAAGCTCTACGCAATAAATGCGCGGCGAATATTCTATTTTTATGGCGGCAAAATCCGGCAGCCCGGTCTTGGGGCAAATGCAGGTAAATTCCGGGATATCCAAAGTAATCGTATAAAGCTTATCCGGATACTGGTTTTTCCAGACTTCAATTTTAGGGGTCTTTAGGGCGCGGATATTTTTTTGCAACCCTTCATACGCAGAATTCTTTTGCTTTTTCATTTTACTCCTATGGCTTTATGGATCTGCTCCACCGCGCAGGCGATAACCCTTTCTTTCCTGCAGAGCTCTTTAAAACTCTCTATTTTAGCGTGCAGCTGCGCCCTATCCTCGTTGCTGTCCGGCTGCAGGATTAAAACCGCTCGCTGGCAGGTCTCCCGGATCAATTTTAACCCCTGCATAATATCTTCCTCTGTGGTATCTTTACAGATCACGGTCTTTAAAAAAACTTCTCGCTGCGAGGCGATTTTCAAAAACAGGCGGTGCTCGTCCCAGAAATCGCTTAAGCCGGTTGAACTCGGCAATTTCAGGTCCATCGCCACAAAATCCAGGTATTCGATGATATCTTTCAATTCTTCATAAAGCGTGCCGTTAGTCTCCAGGTAATTCCGGGAATTATTTTTACGCGTTAATTTTAATACCTCTTTGAGAAAATCCTTTTGCATAAGCGGCTCGCCGCCGGTAAACGAAATGGAATGGTATTTGTCGCGGTATAGCTTTAATTCTTTAAATAACTCTTCCGGCTCGTATTCCATAAAGCTGCTTAATTTCGTATCGCAAAACCTGCAGCCGAGATTACAGCCGTAGAAGCGCACAAAGATCTGTTTTTCCCCCAGGTACAGCCCTTCGCCCTGGACGCTGTCAAATACTTCCGCGATTTTTCCCTTCATCTATCTTTTATCCCCGCTTCCCGGAAACCTTTAGCCCGGTAATAACAACTGTCGCATCTCCCGCAAGGGGCCTTGCCTCCCCGGTAACAAGACCAGGTTAATCTAAAAGGCACCCCCAGCTTGCCGCCGAGCCGGATAATTTCCGCTTTAGTCTTATAGACTAAGGGAGTCATGATTTTAATTTGCTTATGCTGCGCGCCTGCCTTTGTCCCGCAGGAGATGACCTTTTTTAACGCGCGATAAAATTCCGGCCGACAATCAGGGTAACCGGAGTAATCATAGACATGCGGCCCGCTAAATACGGCGCCTGCGCCGAGCGCCTCAGCGCAGGAAAGAGCAAAGCTTAAAAAAATCAGGTTGCGCCCGGGAACATAGGTCGCGGGAATTTTATCCTGCGCCGGGAAGCGCTTTTTGGCTAATTTTATTTTCCTGTCTAAAAGGCTCGAGCCTCCCCACGGCAAACTTATTTTGATTACTTGACAGGTAGAGCCGGTTCTTTTAGCTATAATTTTGGCGGCCTCTATTTCCCGGCGGTGGCGCTGGCCGTAATCAAAAACCAGGCAATGGCATTGATAGCCTTTGTCCCTGGCAATATACAAAGCCGTGGCTGAATCCAGCCCTCCGGACAAAAGAACAACGGCCTTTTTATCGGGCATAATAAGTGGCGCTCGCCTTATCCGACTCCCAGACAGTTACCGCCTGCAGGCCCCGGATCTTATTTTTAAGGTTGTCGTAGATATATTTGGCGATGTTTTCGGAAGTAGGGTTTATCTTCTTAAAATAAGCTATGCTATTTAAATATTTATGGTCTAACTTTTCCAGGATGCTGTAGAGTTTTTCTTTTAAACACTTAAAATCCATGACCATGCCGATTTTATCCACTTTAGGGCTGGCTACCTCTACCTCTACCTTCCAGTTATGGCCGTGCAGCTCTTCGCACTTGCCGCGGTAGCCTCTTAAGTTATGCGCCGCGCTGAAATCACCTTCTATTTTTATTTTATACATTGTTCACCTTCTTTACGTTTCTGACCGGCCGGCCTAAAAATCTCTCCGCCAGGGAGCTAAACCATTCGGGGTTATCGCTGACAAAGAATTTGTGTTTGCCTTTACCCTTTTTATTTAAGATGCCTTCATTAGCTAAAATATTATTTACTTCGATAGCCACCTGCTTGGCAGAATCGATCAGCGCGACCTTCTTGCCCATTTCATCCTGGATCAGTTTTTTCAGCAAGGGATAATGCGTGCAGCCTAAGATAAGGGTATCTACGCCCGCTTTTTTCAAAGGCTTTAAATAATGTTTGACCACGGCTTTGACTACATTGCCGCCCAGCCAGCCCTCTTCCACAAAAGGCACAAATAAAGGACAGGCCGCGGCGGTCAGTTTAACCGCGGGGTCAAGCTGCCGGATTTCATTTTCATAAGCGCGGCTCTTAACCGTACCCTTGGTGCCGATGACGCCGATACGCTTATTCTGCGTGGCATAGACTGCTTCCCGCGCGCCCGGGGTAATCACTCCCACGATGGGGACCTTAAAGTGATTCTTGATCTCGGGAAGCGCGAAGCTTGAGACGGTATTGCAGGCGACACAGATCAACTTGACCTCGTGCTTAAGCAGGAAAAGGATGTTCTCAATGGAAAAACGGATGACTGTTTCTTTAGACTTGATGCCGTAAGGCACGCGCGCCGTATCGCCGAAATAAACGATATCCTCATGGGGAAGCTGGCGGAGCAATTCCTTAACTACGGTCAAGCCGCCTACGCCGGAATCAAAGACGCCGATGGGCTTCATTGTTTAGCAACCTCCGTTGATGCCAGGGCCTGGGCATAATCGCGTATGCCCTCCATTATACTTTCCGCGACCTTCTGGCGGTAAGCGCTGTTTTTTAACATCCGTTCTTCATTGTAATTAGATAAAAATCCGGTCTCCACTAATACCGCCGGGATGCGCGCCTCGCGTAAAACCTCATAACGCGCGTCTTTTGCCCCGATTACCCTGACATCAAGATTACTATCCACCGACCTGCAGATTGAGCGGGCCAACTGTATTGATTCTGCGCGGTCATAGGCATAAAGCATATCCCAGAGTATAGCCCTTAATTCCAGGGAATTGCCCGCGAAAGAGGCGTTATCCAGGTTTAAGTTCGCATTCCTGGAAGCAAAGAGAGCGCGCCTGGCGTCATTGCGGCTGATAGCCACATAATAAACTTCAAACCCGTTTAAACTCCTGACGCGGTTAGCGTTGGAATGGATACTTACAAAAATGTCTGACCTGGAATGGTTAGAAATCTTGACCCTGGTATTCAGGGGAATAAACCGGTCGTTACTCCGGGTCATCACTACCTCCACGCCTTCCGAGCGTAAAAGCAGCGCCAGTCTCCTGGCTATATCCAGGTTGACATCCTTTTCCTTCAGGCCTGTACGTCCTATCGCGCCGGGGTCATTTCCGCCGTGGCCGGCATCAATCACTACTTTCTGAATTACCGTGGAAACGGGAAAAGCGGCCAGGCGCTGAGCAGGGACGCTTACCTCTTTAAATAAGACGTCTATAACCTGTGTTTTAAATTTATCCGGCACAACTATCGTACCGGCATAAATATCCACAGGGTAATTAAGCAGCATGGCCCGCTGGCCGACTAAAACTAAATTATCGCCCGCTTTGAGGCTGACTTTATACGCATCCTTCTCTAAAATAACCACCCTGGTGAAGGTATCATATTGCCAACTTATCCCTTTTGCTTCACACAGGGCAATCAACGGGTAATAAGTTGCGCCGTTCAGGTTATAAGTAGGAAAAGTTTCTTTTGGGGGAACCGTGGCGCAACCGTTCAAGGAAAGGATAATGGCAAAAGAGGCAAGTATTAAAACCAGCTGATTTTTAATTTTCATAATTTTGGTGGAGGTGGCCGGAATCGAACCGGCGTCCTTAAACAACCGAATAAAAGCCGCTACATGTTTAGCCCCGTATTTTAAACTTGCTCCTGCAACTCCTGCGGGGCAGGATTTGCAGGCCGCAGCCTTTTAAAGTTTCATCCCGTCTACAAAGGCGAAATAGCGGGACTATCCTACTAGTGCTCTATTTCATCCCGTAGGCTGGATGAGTAGAGGCTTCGCTAATTTAGTTAGCGAAGACTGGGACCATGCCTAACGGCATTGTCATTGCTGACATTGCCGGTTTGGCACTGAACAAACGATTGTTTGCGTTTGTATTGTGCAAGGATTGTTAACGCGGCTAACCGTGCGTCCGCGACATGCTGCTTTTACCCGACGGCCTAAGTCGAGCCCAATTCACCCCCAATTTTTACCTCTTATGTCTCAAAAATTGGTCCTGAGTGCCCCAGGCACGAAGGACCTTAGCTCTATCTTCTTCTCCTCAGCGCCCTGCGCATCGCTATGTCTGTTTCACGGCGCTTGATATCATCTCTTTTATCGTAGAGCTTCTTGCCTTTACAAAGAGCGAGTTCTATTTTTACAAATCCCCGGTCATTAAAATAAACTTTTAAAGGGATAAGCGTAAGCCCTTTTTGCGTAAGCCTGCCTTCCAGCTTTTCTAGCTGGTTCCTATGCAGAAGCAGCCGCCTTTTTCTCGTTGGCTCAACATTCATGTAACTGGCTTCTGTATAAGGGCTTATATGCGTGTTATATAAGATTAATTCACCGGCTTCCAAACGGGCAAAGCTGTCATTCAAATTGACCTTACCTTGCCTTACAGATTTTACTTCGCTCCCTTTTAGCTCTATGCCGCATTCAAGGCTTTCGATAACCGCATAATCCCGGTATCCCTTATGGTTGGAAGCGACGATTTTACTCATTTTAGCATAATCCGGCTAAAATATAAAATTAAAAACAGCGGGATAGTAATGATGCCGGCAAGGTGCGTCAGGAGTATGCCCTGGCTGACCAGGAGGTCCTCTTTTTTATAAATCCTTAAGATAGTCGATAGGGTCACTGCCGAAGGCATGGCCAACTGGATCAGCACAAGCAGGCCGAGCAACCCGGGTAGCTTAAAAATAATCACCAAGGCCAAACCTATAGCCGGCAGGATAATCATTTTAGCCAGGATCAACCAGGAGATTGCTTTCTTATCAATATGTTGCAAGTTTATCTCTGCCAGGCCCGCGCCCACGACCAGCATCGCTAAAGGGAGAGTGCTTTCTCCCAGCATGCGCAGAGGCTTAAGCAGTGCATCCGGCACGAATCTATTCAAGCCAAAGTATATAATTGCCAGGCTCCCCAAAGTAACTACCACCGGCGTGCTTAAAAGGTTACGCCAGTTAAATTTTTTTTCCTTATGGAAATTCAATATGTGCACCCCGACGGAAAACATGACTAAATTAAACCCGGCAAGGAATAAGAATATGTAGATAAACATAATGCTCAAATACTCCCGCGCAAGGAGCGCCGCTACCAGGGCCAGGGGCAGGTACCCTGAATTTTGAAAGCCTACGAGGCTTATAAATTGCAATTTATGCTGTTCTCCCTTGATCAGGAGCGCGAACAAAAATCCCGCGGCCAGGCCGATAAGCGTAATCAGGATGCTCAGGAGAGGAAAAATCCACCAGTCTGGAAACGCCTGAAAGGAAAAATCCCGGATTAGCTGGCAGAAAATAAGCGCCGGCAAGGTAACCTCCATAACCAGGTTGCTTATGGTATCTACCTCTGTGCCTGCCAGAAACTTACGCCTGACCAGCCAGTACCCTATCGCCGCCAGAAAAAAAATCTGGGCTACGGCTATTCCGGTTATCCTAAAATGCTCCAAAAGCATAATTCACCCTTTAATTTAAGATTAATATTATAACAATAAAACAATGGGCAGGCAATGCTTTTATATTTGACAGGATAGGCAGGCTAGGCTATACTACAAAAGGCTTACAATGCGGAAGTGGCGGAATGGCATACGCGCACGTCTCAGAAGCGTGTGGGGTAACCCTTGAGGGTTCAACTCCCTCCTTCCGCACCATTTAGTAGTATTTCCCCTGGCCTTACTGCAAAACCAGCAGCAATCCTAGGCAGGCAAAATAAATAAAGTAGAGTAGGAATACCGCTTGTTCGCGGGAATCGGCCTTGCGGATATACAGATAATTGATTACGCCGAATATAAGCGAAAGAGTAAATATCCTCAGCTCATAAAACAATCCGTAAAGAAACAACGGGACTAAAAGATAACTTAAAAAGACCAGGAAGGCGATTGCCTTCCTGCCTGCCCTATCCCCTAAGATAACCGGCAAAGAATAGACCCGACAGCGCCTATCCCCCTCAATATCTTTGAGATCCTTGATGTTTGAACCAAGGGCAAAAACTGAAAATACCAGCCATAATAGGGGCGGATAAAGTAAGACGGTGGTATTGCTTTGTGCGAGCGATAGCTGCCCGAGGAGTAAAATTAACACCGCCTGGATGCCGGTGACCAGTGAAGAAAATATAAAAAAGCGCTTCAACCTGAACGGCGGAGCGGAATATAAAAAATAAATCCCGTTAAAAAATAAAGTAATCATAAAGCAGGTGGCGCTGACCCAGATGGCGAACAATAAAGAAAATGCCAGGTATACCGCGCCTACCTTTAAATATTCGCTTTTAGCGATTACCCCGGTTATCAGCGGACGGCCCGGGTTGGATATTACGTCGCAATCCACGTCAAAGATATCGTTAAGCAGCGCGGAAAAACGCACCGCAAAAAAGAGCGCCCCGCACATACCTAATATCTTTACCAGGATAAAGGCGTCTATTTCCCTGGCCAGCCGCAAATATAATACTAAACCTAAAACAAGTAAAATAAAACAGCAAAGGTAGCGTAGGGGCCTGAAGTCTTTTACTATTACCTTAAACTTCCTGGCATCGTAAAGCCTGAACCAGATTGCCGTAACCAAAACGGCAAAGATAAGCTCAATGATTACAACCACGCTCTCATCAACCGTCCCCTTGATCATCCTGCCGCGCAAAAAAGAGTGCGGGATGCGCAACAATAAAGAGACGCCCCTTACAAAACCTGCCACGGCCAATCCAGGCAAAGTCCCGTAAAGAGCGCATAAGCCAAAAGCCAGGCAGGCGCCTAAACCCGACAAAAAGATTTTCTTTGTCTTTAAGAATACGTAGAGAAAAGAAAAGGCGCAAATAACGAATATCTCTATCCGCAGGCTGTAAGGAATACCGGGTATTTTAAAGAACGGGTTAAAGAAATTAAGCGCGACCTGCTTTAAATTCCCGGTGACGTATTCGTAGGATACGCTCGCTCCGGTAATCAACATTACGATAAGGTCAAAGGTAACCGGAAAGATTATTACCGCAAAGAATACCAGGCTTATTTTAGAAATCTTCAGGATATCTTCTTTGGTAAGCAGGCGCAGCATGACGATGATTGATATAAGCGCCGTCAAAAAGAATACCGGGACATGCAAAATATGGAAAAGGGTAAAGGTGGGAAAGGCGTGCGTGCTGACCAGGCTTTCTATGGAATCCCGGATAAAGACGATAAACAGGGCCGCAGCTATCCACAGCCCAAAACCCAGGTTAATCTCTTCGCAATAGCGGATAAATTTTTTTATCTTTTCCATTATTTGTGCGGTTTTTGTTCGATATTGATATAATCATCGAAATCAATTTTCTCACCCAGCTCCTCTTTGACTATCCTGATCCTGTCCGGCACGTAGGGATGGGTTTTATAATAGTTCTTTTCCTGAAGCGGCCTTCTTCTCTCGACCTCCTGGAGTTTTTCCAGGAATTTAATCATGGCGTGCGGGTCGTAGCCGGCTAATTTTGCGTAGCGCGTGCCTAATTGGTCGGCAAGCAATTCGTCTTCACGGGAATAACCGATCATTAATTCGGTAAAGGCAGTGTCCGCGGCGGCGGCGGCTTCGCCTGAAGAAGGCGCTACTGCCACAAGCATCCTCAATATGGAATAACCCTGCATGGCCTGGAGCTTCTTGATGCTGTGCCGGGCGACAATATGGCCGACCTCATGGGCGACGACGCCGGCCAGCTCATCGTCGTTAGCTACCTTATCCACCAACCCTTTAAATATATAGACATAACCCCCGGGTAAAGATACGGCGTTTACCTCGTCGTCATTCAAGACAAAGAAATGATAATCTATCTCCTGCCTATCGCAGACCGCGGATATTTTCTTACCGATATCCTCCACGCGCTTTTGCATCAGAGGGTCATCGGCGAATTTATATTCCTTGGCTACCTCCTTGGCAATAGCCCTGCCCATCTGCACTTCTTTATCCGTAGAGTAGTAGTAAACCTCCTGCTCTCCGGTAACGACATTATATTCGGTAGAGCAACCCGACAGAAGGATTGACAACAAAGGGCAGGCAGTAAAGAGTAAGCAGGCAAAAATTTTTATCTTCAATTTACCCAGCATAAGGTAGAGCTTTCTTAACGGCAGGCCGACCACATTATAAAAACAGCCGTTAATACGGCGGATAAAAAACGCCCCCCTCCCCTGGATATCAAAACTTCCGGCTTTTTCCAAAGGAGAAACTTTTTTAAAATAATCCTCTATATCTTTATCGCTAAGCTTATCCATAAACACCGTTGTTTTTTCATAATCCGTCACTGTCTTTTCTTTACCCCTGCCTTTTTCTTTCCTGATTACCGCAACGCCGGTATAAACCTGCTGCGGATTATTTGACATTGCCTTAAGCATCTGCTTAGCCGCTTTTAAATCCCGGGGTTTGCCGAAAATCCTGCCGTCCTGGACCATAAGCGTATCCGCAGCAATAATCACGCCTGTTTTTATTCTGGTAGCAGCATCCTCAGCCTTTTTCCGGGCGTTTAACTGCACAAGTTTAGCGTAAGAAACTCCTGGCGCAAGCCTTTTCTCCTTAACCTTACTCGGCAGGACTTTAAACTTCAGGCCCAGCGACTGCAATAGTTTCCTGCGCGCCTTAGATTTGGAAGCTAAGTATATCATATATGATTAGGGACGGTTCTCAAGCCAATCTTAAAGCGTCCCCCGAACGGGGACGCTTTTGCTTTGAGTTGAGAACCGTCCCTGTTTCTGATGTGGCCGCGCTTTCTCCGGCCAGATACCCGGTGGAAAATGCCGCCTGAAGATTGAATCCGCCGGTATCCGCGTCCACATCAATCATCTCACCGCAAAAATACAGGCCCTTGACCAGGCGCGATTCCATCGTGCGCGGATCAATCTCTTTTAAGGATATTCCTCCCTGGGTAACCATGCCTTCTTCCAAGGGCCTGGCAGCGGCAATACCCAGGCGCCAGGATTTAAGCAGAGAAACAAATGCCCGGCGTTCGCCTTGCGTAAGCTGGTTCGCTTTTTTATACGGGTCTATTTTAACTAGCGTAATAAATAAATCAATCAACCTGAGCGGCAATAAATTTTTCATTATTTTTTTAATCCCTTTTTTAGGGCTCATTTTGAATTCCCTTAAAAGCCGTTCATCCAGCTGTTCGCGGCTTAACCCCGGCTTTAAATCTATTTCAACATAGGCATCCTGTTTATCTTTAAGCCAATCTACGATTTTACCGCTTAGGGTAAGGACTAAGGGCCCTGAAATGCCAAAACCCGTAAAGAGCAGCTCGCCGACCTCGGAGGCAAACGCGTTTTTTCCGGCGCAGGCCCTGAAGCGGATATTTTTTAGCGTCAGCCCTTCTAAAATTTTAGCATATTTCTCTTTTATCTCAAGCGGCACCAG
>JAQUAP010000028.1 GCA_028687205.1 Candidatus Omnitrophota bacterium | reverse complement strand
AGGTATTGCTGTAAGTAGCCTCGTCACACTCTAATCTCTTTGGTAATTGAAAATCTCTCCATTTTATACCCATCTATTTCCTCCTTAAATGAGTGCAAACTCTCTATTATTTAGAATATAACTCTACAATCAACTGCTCTTGTATAGGCTGTTGAATGTCGTCTTTTTCCGGCAACCTTAAAACCTTGCCGCTTAAACCTGCGGCATTAAATTCAAGCCAACTGGGAACAGTCCTGTCTTTGGATTGCTCCAGGATATCTTTTATTTTATTCTGGGCTTTTTCTTTAGCCTTAACCTGGATAAGATCGCCTCCTGCTACCAGGTAGGAAGGTATGTTTACCCTGCGGGAATTGACCGTGATTAAATTATGCCGCACTATCTGCCTGGCCTGCGACCTGGAAAGGCCTAAGCCTAAGCGAAAAACCACATTATCCAGCCTGCGCTCTAATAATTGCAGGAGGATCTTTCCGGTGACGCCCTTGCTTTTGGAAGCAATTTTAAAATAGCGGCGGAATTGTTTCTCTAAAACTCCGTAGATCCTTTTTACTTTTTGTTTTTCCTTCATCTGCAGGCCGTAATTAGAAAGCTTGCCTCTTCTTTTGCCTCCCTGGCCATGCTGCCCCGGCGGATACGCCCTGCGGCTTGCCGGGCATTTTTCTGTCGTGCACTTTGTGCCTTTCAGGAAAAGTTTTTCTCCCTGCCTGCGGCACAACCTGCAAACTGCGTTAATATACCGTGCCATAACTTACACTCTCCTTTTCTTCTTCGGACGACAACCGTTATGCGGTATAGGAGTTACATCTTTAATCAGGGTGATAATCAGGCCCGAAGCCTGCAGCGCCCTGATGGCGCTCTCCCGGCCAAAACCCGGTCCCTTAACGCGCACCTCTACATCCTTGATGCCGATCTCTTTAGCTTTTCTCGCCGCATCCGAAGCGGCTATCTGGGCGGCAAAAGGGGTGGATTTTTTAGACCCGCTGTAACCTACGATACCCGGAGCTGACCAGACCAGGGCATTGCCCTGTTTATCGGTAATGGTAATAATGGTATTATTAAAACTTGCCTGGATATGGGCAATACCGGAGCTTATGCCCCTGGCTATCTTCTTTTTTTTCGCCCTTTCTTTCGTCGCCATTTAATTCCCTCTTTCTGTTAATTTTTATTTTGCCGGCTTCACTGCTGCTGCCTTTGCCGGTTCTGCCTTCTTAATGATTGCCATATTGCCCTTGCGCGGGCCTTTTCTCGTACGGGCATTGGTGCGCGTACGCTGCCCCCTTGCCGGAAGGCCTTTTTTATGCCTTGAGCCACGCCAGGAACCGATATCCATTAATCTTTTGATATTCTGGGCTATATCGCGGCGCAGATCTCCTTCCAGTTTAAGTCCGCTCTTCTGCAAGGTATTGGTAATGCGCGCGACCTCTTCTTCCGTCAAGTCTTTAGCGCGCTTGGCGGGGTCTATATTTATATCTTTAAGGATTTTATTGGACAATGCCCTGCCTATACCGTACAGGTAGGTCAAAGATATCTCAATCCTTTTTTCTTTAGGTATATCTACACCCAGTACCCTTGGCATTATGTTTCTCCTTTTTAACCCTGTCTCTGTTTATGCTTGGGGTTAGAGCAGATGACCCTGACTACACCCACTCTTTTAACGATCTTACATTTATCGCAGATTCTTCTTACCGACGCTTTTACTTTCATTTTATTTAACCCTGAAGGTTATCCTTCCTCTGTTTAAATCGTAAGGAGAAAGCTCTAATTTCACTTTATCTCCCGGTAAAATCCTTATAAAATTCATACGCATCTTTCCCGATACGTGCGCCAGCACGACATGGCCGTTTTCCAGCTCCACCTTGAACATGGCGTTAGGCAGCGCCTCAATAATCTTTCCTTCGGTCTCGATCAGTTCTTCTTTAGGCATACCTTTATGCGGTCAAAATCTCCGGGCCTTTTTCGGTTATCGCTATTGTATGTTCAAAATGCGCGGAAGGCATCCTGTCCCGCGTAACCGCGGTCCAGCCGTTATCCAGAATCTCCGCCTCCCATCCGCCCATGTTTACCATTGGCTCGATAGCCAAGACCATCCCTTTTTCAAGCAGCGGCCCATGGTGTGGCTGGCCAAAATTAGGAATCTCGGGCTCTTCGTGAAGGTTTAGTCCTATACCGTGCCCGACAAATTGCCGCACGACGGAAAAACCATTGCTTTCCACGCAACGCTGAATAGCCGCCGAGATATCTAAAAGGTGGTTGCCGGGCCTGGCTTCTTTTATCCCTTCGCTTAAAGCCTTACGCGCGACCTCAACAAGTTTTTTTACTCTTACCGGTACTCTGCCTATCGGTAGCGTAACTGCCGCATCTGAGAAATAACCGTTATAATTTACGCCTAAATCTAAACCCAGGATATCCCCCTCTTTTAACCTTCTCTCCGAGGGGATGCCGTGCACGATCTCTTCATTGACGGAAGTGCAGACCGTTGCCGGAAAACCTTTGTAGCCCTTAAATGCCGGCAGGGCATTCTGCGCCAGGACTAATTTTTCAGCCAGCGCGTCAATCTCGCGGGTCAAAACGCCTTCACTTATAGTCCTCTCAAGCTGCCGCATCACCTTAGCTAAAATCTCCGCTGATTGCTTAATCATCCGGAGGTCTTTTTCAGACTTTAAAGGGATCATGCCATTTTTTTAGTAAGAGCAATTATTTCCTCAAGCACTACACCCGCTTCCCCGTCTGCGTCCAGAGAGTATAATTTCTTTTTATCCTGATAATGTTTTATGAGACCGGAAACCTCTTGCTTATAGACATCAAGCCGTTTTTTAATCGTCTCTTCCTTGTCATCAGTCCTTTGGAAGAGAGGCTTGCCGCATTTATCGCAGATACCTTTTTCTTTAGGCGGCATATTCGTAATATGAAAATTAGCCCCGCAGCCGCTGCAAACCAGGCGGCCGGTCAGCCGCTGGATAATCACCTTGTCGCTTGAGTCAAGGTAGACAACCATATCGACATCGGTATTTCTTTGCTTAAATATCTCTTCCAGGGTCTTAGCCTGGGCCAGGGAGCGCGGATACCCGTCAAGTATAAATCCTTTTTCAATATCCGGCTGGCTAAACCTGTCCGAGAGCATCTTGCTCATAAGTTCATCCGGAACCAGCGCTCCGCGTTCCATAAAGTCCTTGGCCTGCCTGCCTAAGGCTGTGCCATCCTTGACATTCTGCCTCAGGATATCTCCGGTAGAGATGTGCGCTACGTTTAAACGTTCGGCTAATGTTTTAGCCTGTGTTCCTTTGCCCGCTCCCGGAGGACCTAATAAAATAATGCGCATTATCTTCTTCCCTTGATATGGCTGCCTTTAATAAAACCCTCGTAATGATGCGTCAACAGGTGCGATTCAATTTGTTTTAAGGTATCCAGCATGACTCCGACGATAATCAAGAGCCCTGTCCCGCCGAAGAATGAAGCCACTAGGTACGGCACCTTAAGCCAGGCCATGATAAAATCCGGAAATATGGCGATAAAGACGATAAAAACCGCGCCGGCTAAGGTAATCCTGGTCATCACAAAATCTAAAAATTCCGCTGTGGGAGCGCCCGGCCTTATCCCGGGTATGAACCCTCCGTATTTCTTCATATTCTCCGAGAGGTCATGAGGGTTAAATACGATCGCGGTATAAAAATAACAAAAGAACATGATCAGCAGCCCGTAGATAAAGGTATAAAGCACGTGCCCGCGGATCAGGCTTTCCGCCAGCCTCTGGAACCCCGGATTCGGGATAAACGAGGCCAGGGTCGCGGGAAACAGTATGATTGACTGGGCAAAGATAATCGCAATCACGCCGGAGGTATCTACTTTTAAAGGAATATAGGTAGACTGCCCGCCGTAAATCTTTCTGCCCACAATCCTGCGCGCGTACTGCACGGGGATCTTCCTCTGCCCCTGGGTAATCATAATTACCGCAAAGACTACGCCGACTAAAAAAACAGCCATCACCAGCAGGGTAAATGGCTGGATCTGGCGGCGAGCGGCGGCAAAGGGTGAAATCAGGACAAATAACTGATGCATGGCTGCCGGAATCCTGGAGATGATACCCGCGGTAATGATCAGGGATATGCCGTTACCGATGCCCCGCTCCTGGATCTGTTCTCCCAGCCACATAATAAAGATTGTCCCGGTAGTCAGGGTCAAAACCGTGATGATGCGGAAATTCCATCCCGGATGCATCACTATCCTTAAACCTTCAAAACGCGCCGGGTTTTCAAGCCAGAGAGCGATAAAATAAGACTGGATTAAAGCTAAGGCCACCGTGCCATACCGCGTAAACTGGTTTATCTTTTCGTAACCGGCCTTTCCTTCTTTGGCTAGTTTTTCTAAAGCCGGAATAACCGCGGTAAGCAGCTGCATAATAATCGATGAGGATATATAAGGCATAATCCCCAGGGCGAAGATAGTCAGTTTTTCCATTGCGCCGCCGGAAAACATATTGATTATGCCAAAGATCGTGCCGCCTTGAGTTTTAGCAACGCGGTTAAAAAACTCCGCTAAAGAAGCGCCGTCTATCCCGGGGGTAGGGATATAACAACCTATGCGGTATACCGCGATTAACGCCCCGGTAATCAACAAGCGCCTTTTTAAATCCGGTATCTTAAAAGAATTGACCAGCGCGCTAAACATTTATAATTTCCGCAATGCCGCCTGCCTTTTTAATTTCTTCGGCGGCCTTTTTAGAAAAGGCGTGGGCCTGGATGGTAACGGGTTTTTTGATTTCTCCCTGCCCGAGTATCTTGACTAATTTAGCCTTATCCTTGATTAAACCCTTAAGCGCCAAAACTTCCGGGTTAAGCGTGGTTTCTTTTATCTTGGCGAGGCTGGATAAATTTACGATTTGGTATTCTTTCCTGAAAATATTGGCGAACCCGCGCTTAGGCATCTTACGGATTAAGGGAGACTGCCCGCCTTCAAAACCTAAATAAAAATGCCTGCCGGCGCGCGAAGTCTGGCCCTTACTGCCTCTGGTAGAGGTCTTTCCGTGCCCGGAACTGGAGCCCCTGCCCAGATATTTCCTGCGTTTATGGCTGCCAACAGGCGCCTTTAAGTTAAATAAACCCACCTGCTGCGGCGCTGCTTCCGGCTTTTTGGCTTTTAGCGACTTTTTGCTTTTCATCGTTCGACTCCCTTCGGTCGCTCACGATGAACCCTGAGCGTAGTCGAAGGGTCCATTTTTATGCCTTAAGGCTCTTCAAGCCCTCAACCGTGGCTTTAATAACATTAATAGGATTATTGGACTTGATGCATTTAGTAAGTATATCTTTTATTCCCGCTGCCTCGCATATCGCGCGCACAGGGCCTGCGGCAATGACACCGGTGCCTTCCGAGGCTGGCTTAAGCATGACTTTAGCCGCGCCATAGTGGCCGACAACTTCGTGTGGTATAGTTGAGCCTTCCAATTGCACCCTGAAAAGGCTTTTTTTAGCTTTCGTTAAGGACTTGCGTATCGCATCGGCGACTTCGTTGGCTTTATCCAGGGCAAAACCCACCCTGCCCTTGGTATCGCCGACGACTACCAGCGCGCTAAAATGTAGTTTCTTGCCGCCCTTAGTAACTTTGGTCACGCGGTTAATCGTAATTACCTTTTCAATTAATTCCGGCTGCTGCTCGATATTTAATTCGCGCATAGTTTAGAACTCCATCCCGCCTTTTCGCAAGGCCTCGGCGAATGCCTTTATCCTGCCGTGATATAAATAACCTGCCCGGTCAAATATAATATTACTAATACCCTTTTCCTTGGCCAGCCTGGAAAAGGCCTCTCCGAAAGCCTGCGCCGACTTAACATTACCGCTGCCGGAGGCCTTCTGCTTAAATTCCTTATTTGCCGAGGAGTAGGAAAAGAGCACCTTATTCTCGGTATCGTCGATAATCTGGGCAGAAAGGTTATTGATGCTGCGCCTGACGACTAAGCGCGGCTTAACCCTGGTGCCTTGCATTTTCATTTTGATGCGGCGATGCCTTTTTAGCCTTGAAAGTTCTTTCTTATTCATTATTTTCCACCGCTGGTTGCCTGAGCCTTGCCTACCTTCTTCTTTACGTATTCGCCCGCGAAACGTATTCCTTTACCCTTATACGGTTCAGGAGGGCAGATCAAGCGTATCTCGGTAGATACCTCACCGACTAATTGTTTGTCAATGCCCCTGACGACTATCTGCGTGGGCTTAGGGGTTTCTATTTTGATGCCCGGGGGAATAGGAAAGTCTACCGGGTGAGAAAATCCCAAGCTCATGTTCAGGTTAGACCCTTGCACCGCGGCCTTAAAACCTACCCCGATTATCTCAAGCTCTTTAACATAGCCTTCGGTTACCCCCTTAATCATATTAACGATTAAAGCCCGGTGTAACCCGTGCAGCGACCGGTCCATTTTTGTATCCGCTACCCTTTTTACCGCAATCTGGCCGTCTTTAATCTCCAGGTTGATGCGAGGAGAAATAGGCATATTTAATTTACCCTTGGCGCCTTCTACCGAGAGGAGGCGGTCTTTTACTTCCACCTTGACATCTTTGGGGATAATGATAATTTTTTTTCCTATTCTAGACATAATTTTTCCTTACCAGATATAGCCGATAACCTCTCCGCCTAAGCCTTTTTCACGGGCATCTTTATCGCTCATGATACCGGAGGAGGTAGAAATAATTGCCAGGCCCCTGCCTCTTAAAACTACCGGCACTTTTTTATGCTTTACATATAAGCGCAGGCCCGGGCGCGAGATGCGTTTTAGGTTCCTGATCGCGGATTTCGCGGCAAGGTATTTTAAATAGACGCGCACCAGCCCCTGCTTTTTATCTTCAATCAACTTGAAATTATCTATATAGCTTTCTTTTTTCAGGATATCCATGATGGCCTTGATGGTATTGGAAGCCGGGACATCCACGCTATCCCTTTTGGTCATAATGGCATTGCGTATAATCGTAAAACAATCAGCTATTAAATCGGTCCTTGACATTTACCCCCCAATTTTCCTCTTTTTTGCCTTCCTTTTACCAGCTGGCTTTTTTGACACCCGGGATTAAACCCTGCCAGGCAAGTTCCCTGAAACATATGCGGCATAACTGGAAGCGGCGTAAATACCCTCCGCTCCTGCCGCAGATGGCGCAACGGTTATATTTGCGCGTCGAGAACTTGGGTGCTCTTTTCCATCTTGCTATCTGTGAATTCTTAGCCATAAGTTTAGCGCTTAATCCTTCTCGGTTTTAAAGGGCATGCCGAATAATTTCAACATAAGTAAGGACTGCTCCCTGGATTTTACGTTCTTGATGACGAAAGTTATATCCATGCCTTGCGTGCGGGTTAATTTATCGTACTCTATTTCCGGAAAGATGCCCTGTTCGCTAAGGCCCAGGGTATAATTACCCGCTTTATCAAATGCGTTGATCGAGACGCCCCGGAAATCGCGGATACGGGGAAGCGCGATATTCAGCAGGCGGTCCATAAATTCATACATCATTGCCCGGTGCAGCGTTACCTTGCAGCCTACGGGCGAGCCTTCTTTAACCTTGAAGTTAGAGATGGCTTTTTTTGCCCGGCGCATGATCGGCTTTTGCCCGGTGATTGCCGCTAACTCTTCCATGGATTTTTCCAGGATCTTGATATCCTGCAAGGCCTCGCCTACGCCCATATTCACCACTATTTTTTCCAGGCGCGGGACAGCCATCCTGTTTTTAAGTTTTAATTCCTGCATCAGCTGCGGGACGATTTCTTTTCTGTATTTTTCCAATAATCTCGGGATCATCTTAGAATGCCTCTTTACAGGATTTACAAATTCTGACTTTTGTTCCGTCTTTTAAAATAGAAAAACCCACCCGCGCCGGCCGGTCGCAATGCTTGCATACGGGCATAATATTAGCCAGGGCAATAGGCATCTCAATGGAGACAATGCCCCCTTTCTGGTCCTGGCGTGTCTGGCGCTTATGTTTCTTGGCTAAATTCAATCCTTCTACCAGGGCGCGGGAAGTGCCGGAAAGCAACTGGATGACCTTGCCTTTCTTACCCCTGTCTTTTCCCTTTACCGCCTGGACAATATCGTTTTTTCTTATTTTTTGCATTTTTAAATAACCTCGGGTGCTAAAGATATAATCTTGGAGAAATTCTTGTCTCTTAATTCGCGCGCTACCGGCCCGAAGACGCGCGTGCCGCGGGGATTAGACTGGTTATCGATAAAGACTACGGCATTGCGGTCAAACCTTAATACCGAGCCGTCAGGGCGCCTGATTGGCTGGCGGGTCCTGACGATTACAGCCCTGGCCTTTTCTCCCTTCTTTACGGTCGCCTCGGGAGAAGACTCTTTTATATTCACATTAATCACGTCGCCGATCTGGGCATTCGGGCAGTTCTTCTTGCCCAAAACCGCGATCATCGCTGCGCGCTTGGCTCCGGTGTTATCTGCGACGTCTAAGATGGTGCGTAACTGGATCATTTTTAAACTTCCTCTTTGATTTCTATTTTATCCGCCCTTTGGGCTTTCTTAACGACCTCCAGGACCCTGAAATGCTTATCCTTGGAGATGGGCCGGGTTTCTTCAATCGCTACCGTATCCCCTAACTTAGCTATTCCCTCTTCATCATGCGCTTTAAACTTATTGTAACTTTTAGCTACCCGTGAATATTTGGCGTGCTTAGTCATCTGCGTCACGCGCACGACCACCGTCTTTTGCATCTTATCGCTTATTACCGTGCCGATAAATTGTTTTCTTTTGCCCATTTTATTTTTCTTTCTTGGTATTCAATATGGTTGCGACTATGCTTAATTCCCTTTTAACCAGGGAGAACATATGCGGTTTTTCCACCCTGCCGGAATAACGTTCCCCGTTTAACTTAAAAAGTTCATCCTTAAGGGCTTTTTCTTTATCCAGCAATTCGCTTCTTGATAACCCAACTAAGTCTTTAGCTTTTATTTTTTTGTCCATTTTTATCTCTGTAGGCGGCTGATGAATTTAGTCCTCAGGGGCAGCTTATAAGCTACCAGCCTGAAGCACTGACGGGCGTATTCTTCTGGTACGCCGCCCAATTCTAATAATATCCTGCCTCTTTTGACTACGGCTACCCAGTGGTCAAGGTCGCCCTTACCCTTACCCATACGCACTTCCGCCGGTTTTTTAGTGATGGATTTATCCGGAAAGACTCTTATCCAAAGCTTTCCTCCCTTATGCAGCTGGCGGGCAATAATAACGCGCGCAGCTTCAATCTGGGTATTCTTGATCCAGCCGTTATCCAGGCTTTTTAATCCGAATTCGCCGAAAGCGAGGGTAGCGCCGCTGGTAGCTAAACCCCTGCGCTGGCCTTTTTGTAATTTACGGTATTTTACTCTCTTGGGCATAAGGGGCATCTTATTTTACCTCCCCCTTAACTTTCTCTCCCTCTGCCTGGGCAGCCTCGACCTCGGGTATAACCTTTTTTTCCAATATGTCGCCTTTATAAATCCAGACCTTAACTCCGATAAGTCCGTAAGTAGTAAGGCTCTCGGCAAAACCATAATCTATATCCGCGCGTAAAGTCTGTAACGGCACCTTGCCCTGCTTATAGGTCTCGGTGCGGGACATTTCCGCGCCGTTAAGCCGTCCGGCGCAACAGACGCGTATACCCTTTACTCCGGCATTCATCGATTGCTCCATGGCGCGTTTGACGGCCCTGCGGAAAGCTACCCTCTTTTCCATCTGGAAGGCGATGTTTTCGGCGACTAATTGCGCGTCTTGCGCAGGGTTCTTGACCTCTTCAATATCAATGGCGATCTCCTGGTTGACCATACTGTTTAAGTCTTCCCTTAAGCGTTCGATATCCGCGCCGTGCCGGCCGATAATAATCCCGGGCCGCGCGCTGAATATCCTGATCTTAACTTTATCCGCCAGCCTCTCAACGATAATCTTGGAAACCGCTGCGGCCTTAAATCTTTTCTTGATGAACTTGCGGATATTGTAATCCTGGTAAATGAACTTAGGATAATCCTTATGTCCGGCAAACCAGCGGGAATGCCAGTTCCTGATAAAACCTATCCTTAAAATCAACGGATTAACCTTTTGCCCCATTTATTATTCTCCTGATTTTAAATCTAATTCTATTTTTATGTGCGCGGTCCGCTTTAAGATGGGCTGGGCCCTGCCGAACGCCGCGGCTTTAAACCTTTTCCAGCTCGGACCCGGGTCACAGACAGCCTTTGATACATAGAGCTGTTCCAGGTTAAATCCTTTAACCTTGGCATTAGCGACAGCGGATTTTAAAATCTTGATCAGATATTCCTTAGGCCTTTTATTTATATTCAAAAGTATGGCCTGGGCTGCTTGCGCGTCTTTACCGCGGATAAGATCCATAACCTGCCTGACCTTCGTCGGTGATATTCTTAGAAACTTACCTTCTGCTTTGGCGATCATGTTTTAAGTCTTCTCTAATGCCTTCTTGGCCTTTACGCCGCCGTGTTTCCTGAATATACGGCTGGGAGCGAATTCACCTAATTTATGGCCGACCATATTTTCGGTCACAAAAACCGGCACATGTTTTTTGCCGTCATGTACGGCAAAAGTCAAGCCCACGAAATCCGGGATTACCGTTGAGCTCCTGGACCAGGTCTTAATCGCCTGGCGCGTGCCGCTCTTACGCAGCTGGTCTACCTTCTTTAATAATCTCTCTTCAACAAAAGGGCCTTTTTTTAATGAGCGTGGCATTATGGTTTCCTTCTTTTAATAACAAACTTATTAGAATAGCGGTTCGGCTTCCTGGTCCGATAGCCCTTGGTAGGCTTGCCCCAGGGCGTCACCGGATGCGGGTTACCCTGTCCGGATTTTCCTTCGCCTCCGCCATGCGGATGGTCTATCGGATTCATCGCTAAGCCTCTTGATTGCGGCTTTTTGCCCAGCCAGCGGTTCCTGCCTGCCTTACCTAGATAAAGCGCTTCATGCTCTACGTTGCCCACCTGGCCGATAGTAGCGTGGCAATCCAGGCTGACTAATCTTACTTCGCCGGAAGGAAGCTTGATATGGGCGAATTCACCTTCTTTAGCCATGATCTGCGCGCTTGAACCGGCAGAGCGCACGATCTGCCCGCCCTGGCCTTTACTTAATTCTATATTGTGGATAAGCGTTCCTGAAGGCATATGCCTTAAGAGTAAACAGTTTCCGGTCTGGATTTCTATATCTTTCTGGTTGCTTGAAATAACTGTCTGCCCGACACTTAGGCCCACCGGCGCCAGGATATATCTTCTTTCTTTATTCGGATATTCAATCAAGGCGATGCGGGATGAACGGTTAGGGTCATATTCAATGGCGATAACCTTAGCCGGCAGATCAAGGATATCCCTCTTAAAATCAACCACCCTTAACATCCGCTTATGCCCGCCGCCGCGGTGCCTGGAGGTGACCCTCCCGTAAGCGTTCCTGCCGCCGCTTTTCTTTAAGGGCAGTAATAATGATTTTTCCGGCTTGTGCTTGGTGATTTCCAGGAAATCCGGGCCGGTCATATGCCTGCGTGAAGGTGTTGTCGGTTTAAAGTATTTTAATCCCATGTCTTTTAAGCTACCTCTATTTTCTGTCCTGCCTGTAAAGTGACTACCGCTTTTTTAGTTTCCGGGGTCCTGCCTAACTGGTGGCGCACCCGTTTTAATTTGCCGCTGGAAACAAAGGTATTTACGCCCTTGACCTTAACCTTATAGAGCTGCTCTACCGCGCGCTTAATCTGGATTTTATTCGCCTTGAGGTCGACCAGGAACAGATACTTGGCGTCCGGTTCATATTGCGTCGACTTTTCCGTGCGCATTAAAGATTTAACGATATCCTGCGAATAATTCATTTCCCCAACCTTTTGGTTAACTGGGCTAAACCGTCTTTAGTAATGATCAATTTCCTGTGGCTTAAGACTTCATAAACATGCGTATCGGAAGCCAGGTTAAATTTTAAAAAGCCGATATTCCTTAAGGCTAACTTCGCGTTATCGCTTGCTTTATCTAATAATAAGAGCGCGGATAAGCCTTTGCCATTTTTTACGCCCAGGGTCTTAAGGTGCGTAAATACTTTCAGCGCCTCTTTAGTTTTAGGGGTTTCCAACTTGAGTTCATCCAGGACGATTAAATTATTCTCTTTTACCTTGGCATTAAGGCTTGATTTTAAAGCTACCTTTTTTATCTTATCGGGAAGGGTATATGAAAAGTCTCTCGGATGAGGCCCGAAGATTACGCCGCCATGCCGCCATAAAGGCGAACGGGTCGAACCTACGCGCGCCCGGCCGGTGCCTTTCTGTTTCCAGGGTTTTTTGCCGCCTCCGGAAACCTCGCCTCTTGTTTTAGTGGCAGCCAGCCCCTTTCTCTGGTTAGCGCGGTAGGCGGTAATCGCCTGATGCAGGGCTTCCGCGTTAACTACGCCGTCAAATACCGCGGTATTCAGCTTTACACTGTCTACTTCTTTGCCTGCCGCATTATATATAGGTAAGGTGATCGCTTCCATGGCTTATTTTTTCTTCTCTTTTGCGGGCGCTTTTTTAACCGCAGCTGCCGCTTTAGCTGTTTTTTTCCTGGCTTTTTTAATAATGACGTAGCCATTTTTGTAACCGGGGACAGCGCCTTTAACTAAAAGGATATTATTTTCTACGTCTATTTTCATGACCTTTAAATTCTGGGTGGTTACCTGCTTGGCTCCCATATGCCCGGGCATATGGTGGCCTTTCCAGACTCTTCCGGGCGTAGTGGTTGAGCCGATAGAGCCGACCCGGCGATGGGACATCGAACCATGCGTCATCGGCCCGCCATGCCAATGCCAGCGCTTCATCCCGCCCTGGAACCCTTTACCGATAGAAACTCCCGTAACATCCACAAAATCTCCCGGGGCAAAAATATCAACCTTAAGCTCTTCGCCTACCTTATACTCCTTAGCCGCATCTTTAGTTAACTCCTTGATCAGCTTACGGCCGCTGATATTCAATTTCTTAAAATATCCCGCCACCGGCTTTTTAAGCCGCTTCTCATTTGCTAAATCAAACCCCAGCTGGATATTTTTTTCTTTTACCGCCAAAACCGGGCAGGGCCCGGCCTCAATAGCGGTGACGCTCACGAATGAGCCGTCCTCAGCAAAAATCTGGGTCATACCTATTTTTTTGCCTAATATACCGGTCATTTTATTTCAACATCCACCCCTGCGGGCAGGTTTAGTTTCCTTAGTGAATCGATCGTCTTGGCCGTCGGTTCGAATATATCGATAAGCCGTTTATGCGTGGACAGGTCAAACTGTTCGCGCGACTTCTTATCGATAACCGGAGAGCGCAGGACAGTGTAGATTTCGCGCTTCGTAGGAAGCGGAACCGGGCCGGCGATTTTAGCGCCGGTCCGTTTCACTGTCTCGACGATCTCCAGGACCGCCTGGTCCAGGAGGCGATGATCATAAGCCTTTAGTTTTATGCGTATCTTCTGTTGTGCGCCTGACATTTTTTAAGCAATAATCTCCGTAACTACTCCTGCGCCTACGGTATGGCCGCCTTCGCGGATAGCAAAACGCGATTCCTTTTCCATGGCGATAGGCGTAATCAACTCTACTTCCAGGTTAACGTTATCGCCCGGCATAACCATCTCCACGCCCGTCGGCAGGGTAACATTACCCGTAACGTCGGTGGTGCGGAAATAGAATTGCGGCCGGTAACCTTTAAAGAATGGCGTATGCCTTCCGCCTTCTTCTTTGGTCAGGATATAAACCTGGGCCTTAAACTTGGTATGCGGTGTAATTGACTTAGGGGCAGCAATAACCATACCGCGTTCAATATCTCCCTTTTCCACGCCTCTTAACAAAAGCCCGACATTATCTCCTGCCTGGCCTTCATCCAAGAGCTTACGGAACATTTCAATGCCGGTAACGACGGTTTTCTTTACTTCCGGCCTTAAACCTACGATTTCAACTTCTTCGCTTAATTTGACTTTACCGCGTTCAATCCTTCCGGTCCCTACCGTGCCTCTACCTTCGATACTGAACACGTCTTCTACCGCCATCAATAACGGCTTGTCCAGGTCTCTGACCGGTAAAGGAATAAACTCATCGCAGGCCTTGATTAAATCAAGAATGGGCTTGCAATCCGGGCTGTTCGGGTCATTAGCCGCAGCCAGCGCCTTGGATGAACTGCCGCGGATAATCGGAGTCTTATCTCCCGGATAACCGTATTTAGTAAGCAACTCCCTGACTTCCATTTCCACCAAGTCCAGGAGTTCATTATCGGTAACCAGGTCTACCTTGTTTAAAAACACGACCATAGACGGAACATTGACCTGCCTGGCCAGAAGAATATGCTCCCGCGTTTGAGGCATAGGGCCGTCGGCTGCCGAAACTACGAGGATCGCCCCGTCCATCTGCGCTGCGCCGGTAATCATGTTCTTGATATAATCGGCGTGGCCCGGGCAGTCAATATGCGCGTAGTGGCGGGTATCCGATTCATATTCAACGTGAGCAACAGAAATAGTAACGGTCTTGGTGTCATCTCTTACTGTTCCGCCTTTAGCGATATCCGCATAAGCCTTGGCGGTTGCCTTGCCCAACTTAGCCAAAATATTAACAATCGCGGCAGTCAAGGTAGTTTTACCGTGGTCAATGTGGCCGATGGTTCCGATATTGACGTGCGGTTTACTTCTGACAAACTTTTCTTTAGCCATTTTCCCTCCTGTTTTTTATTAAAAACTTTTTCTCGTCGAACCCGTGGCAGCAAAACCCGTAATA
Organism: Candidatus Omnitrophota bacterium; assembly: GCA_028687205.1. Taxonomy (GTDB): domain Bacteria; phylum Omnitrophota; class Gorgyraeia; order Gygaellales; family Profunditerraquicolaceae; genus UBA6233. Next base: position 1,319 of record JAQUAP010000028.1, on the reverse strand, counting down.
ATTTTTTCTGCTATATGTGCAGGCACTTCGCTGTAAAACGAAGGCTCCATTGTATAGGATGCACGGCCTTGTGTCAAGGATCTTACTATGGTAGCGTAGTTAAAAACTTCAGCCAGCGGGATGTTCGCCCTGATCGTGCGTAAATTAAGGCGCTGTGCAAGTGAAACGATCTTTGCCCGGCGGCTGCTTAGGTCGCCGATAACCTGACCCATAAACTCTTCCGGGACGATTACCTCCATATCCATAATCGGCTCTAATAAAATCGGGCTGGCCTTGCGTAAACCTTCATTAAAGGCAAGTGAGCCGGCCATCTGGAACGCCAATTCCGAAGAATCAACTTCATGAAAAGACCCGTCAACGAGGATGGTCTTTACATCCGTTACCGGATACCCCGCTAAAACGCCTGATTTAGCTGCGCCCATAATCCCCTGTTTTACCGCCGGGATAAATTCGCGCGGGATAGCCCCGCTCTTGATCTTATCTTCAAAGGTAATGCCTGTGCCCGGAGTTTCCTGGGGTTCCATTTCAATAACGCAATGCCCGTACTGGCCGCGGCCGCCGGACTGCGAAATAAATTTTCCTACCGAGCGCACTTTTTTCGTCAAGGTCTCCCGGTAAGCTACCTGGGGCACGCCGACCTGGGCTTCGACATTAAACTCGCGCATAATCCGGTCAATAATTATCTCAAGGTGCAGCTGCCCCATCCCGGCAATCAAAGTCTGCCCGGTTTCCTGGTTATAGCTGACCCTGAAAGAGGGATCCTCATCTTCCAATTTATGCAAGGCCAGCCCTAACTTTTCCTGCGCGTCTTTGGACTTGGGCTCAATCGCCTGCTGGATAACCGGTTCAGGAAAGCGCATCTGCTCAATCAAAATCTGATTATTTTCCGTGCAGAGGGTGTCGCCGGTCTTGGTCTCTTTTAACCCTACGGCAGCGGCAATCTCTCCGCAGGAAATACTCTCGACTATCTCCTGGCGGTTTGCGTGCATCTTGACGATCTTAGTCACTCTTTCGCGCGTCCGCTTGGAGGCATTATAGATATAGGTACTGGATGATAGCGTGCCTGAATATACGCGCACATAATTAATCTTTCCGACATAAGGGTCGGTGGCGACCTTAAAACAAAACGCGCAGAAAGGCGCTTTTTCGGAAGCCTTGATCTCCTCAAACTCGCCTGTCTCGGGGTTGGTCCCCTTAATCGGAGGCAGGTCCAGCGGTGAAGGAAGATAGTCCCTGACCGCGTCTAAAATCAGCTGCACTCCCTTATTCTTAAAAGCTGAACCGCAGAGGACCGGGACAAATTTATTGGCGATGACCCC
>JAQUAP010000001.1 GCA_028687205.1 Candidatus Omnitrophota bacterium | reverse complement strand
CCGCAATAAATATGCCCTAGCGCGTCGCATACAATATCCTTCTAAACTCCATTCCTCTAATCGGGCTGGATACGCCCTTTCTGGCTTCAGCCAATAGCTGAGCAGCGCCTTTTGCCATTACTCTTACGCAACCCGCCTCGCTCATAAGCCCGTATGGGCCGTTAATAACACGTAAAATTTCCCCTAATTTCTTAGGCTCGACCTGTCTTACGTCCAGCTGGGCAAGCGCCTGTATCGCAAACATCTTGGTGTGATACCACTCTCTGCCCTCTTTATAAATTAAATTATATCTGTCCTTTTCTTCCGACTCTTGAATCAAGGCAAGCAGGTCATCAACAAAAGCAGAGACTAAATTTTTGTCTCTTATATTATTGATAGCCCTAATGCGGATAAATCTGCTGTCAGATTTTAAGTCTTCCTTCAAATTCTTAACCGGGCTGGATACAGCTTTGTTCTCCGCAAAAATCTCTATGCTATTCCTGTTTATCTTAGCCTTAGATAATGCCTCTTTATCGGCTCTGCGCAATAATTCTGCGCCGGACATACCTTTTTGATATAAAGCTACGCCTGCGCTAAAGGTGATGCCCCATTTTTTAAGCTCCTGGTAAGGCAATTCCTCAAGAGGCAGCCTGCTTAGTTTATCTTTACCTGTTTCGTCGATTAACCCTTGGGTAAATAACTGATGAATAACGGCAAAATGCATTTTTGTCCTGTCCGCGCCGGCAACATTGGCTATCTTGTTTTTAAGCACGCCTGCCTCAAGGCTAACCTCTAACTCCGGAAGTTCCAATTTCTTCACTGCCTCAGCGCATCTGCCGATTATTCTCGCTTTTGCCGTTTCTGCATCTACGCCGTTCAATAAGAGCGCGAACTCTTCGCCGCCATAACGGGCCACATAATCAACTGCCGGCCTTATCTTATTCTTAATCGTCCTGGCGAATGACTTCAACACTACGTCGCCGGCATCATGGCCGAATATCTTGTTAACTATGCCGAAGAAGTCAATGTCTATCAACACAAAGAGCAGGCGCCTGCCCGGGTTCCTGTCGGCATTCTTCATCATCCCTTTAAGGACATCGTCAAAATCTCTCCTGTTATGCAACTTAGTCAATGGGTCAATGCGGTTTATCCTTCTTAATGCAGCATTTTCCGCCTTTAACGCTTCAATTTCTGCCTCAAGCTCTGCGATTGTTTTAACCGGGCTGGAGGCGGTGATTGATTCTTTAAGTATTTTTTCGGCAATGAAGACAGGGTCTAGTGCTTCGTAATAAATCCCGGCTTCTCCGCCTCCTAATCTCGCGACAGGAATAGGGCCAGGATAAGCCACAATCTCTGAAATATCCCTAATAACCCTCCGCACTTCTTTAAAGATTCTTTCTATTTCTATATGTTGTTTATCTGGCTTGATTCCTAACGACAGTAAATCTATCCGTCCAATCAACGCAGCGCCCTTATTTGCTACATCAATTTCTTTATGCACGCCGCCCTTGGCAAAGGTAAAAGATAAGATCTTATAAGTTTCTTCGTCTGCGCCTTTCTCAAGCCATCTTCCTCTCACTTCTTCAACCAATTTGAGTACATCTTTCTGTAAGGCAGAATATTGCGCATTATTAAAATCAGATTCTAAGCGTTCTTTTACGCCATTAAGATATGCGGTTATTTCTTTGCTTATTTGTTCGGAGATTCTAACTTCTTTAAGGGAGGTGGTTACATAAGCTCCCACCGGGCTGGAAGATCCCAAGAATCCATATTTCTCATTTATCCTGCTGACTAAACGCTTTGACAAATCGGCAACGCAAGGCGCTCTGCTCTTGGCCCCACATTCGCCCTCAATGACTGACAGAAGATATATGAATTTCTCTAAACCCAATTTTTCTATAGCGATAGGCTCAAGGAGATATGTGGCAAGGAGATAAATGGCGCTGTGCTTTACATGATACCAGTTTATGCCCTCTTGTTCGTGCGTATTGTATTTTTTCATCAACTTATTGCCGCGGGTTACTTCGGCATTCTCGTCATCCTGGATGACCTTAACAAGCGCCTCGATACATTCGACAGTTAACCATTCTTCGATTAACCAGGGGTTGTCGGTCATTGTTTTAAAAGCTCTGCGGCGATCGGTAATTTCCGGAGACTCCAGATTTTTAATAGCCTCAACGGCCGCTTCCTCAACCGGGCTGGAGGTTGCGTGCGTAGTAACATAGGCGCCCACCGGGCTGGAAGAAGTTGCCAATACCTGCTTTTCCTTTAGCCAATAATAGAAAAATTTAGTCCTTTCAAGGCGCTGACCGGCATTGACAATGCCCTTATAGCGCATAATCGCCTTTTCTTCCTTAGAAAGGGCCCGATTTGAGCCGTTTAATCTTAATTTTATGCTAATCCAATACGCGCTTATGAATACATTGAATTCCGGCACACTGAATACATCGTAAAGCAGAGCTGTTTCTGCGGACCTGACCGATTTCAGGTTCCTGCGCTCGCGGGCAACTTTTACAACTTCCATTAATTCTTCAAAAGACCGCTTACCCTGAGTCCTTATTTTCAAAGATTCGCCGTAGGTCTGGATATTCTTCCAGAACGTATCATTTAAAGTATCCGGCAAGGCAGTCCTGGCTATGCCGAATGTCCCGTTGATGCCAAATTTTATAAAAGTAGGCTGAATATATTCCTTAAGTATATAGCTTGCCAAGTTAAGGTTTTGGGTATATTCAACCTCCTCCATAACAATGGCGGCTAATAATTCCGGCTCAACTCCCCAGGCCTGGGCAGCTTTTTTGATTATTCCTTCGGGTACAACGGACTTCAACTTGGCTAATAATTCTTCCGGAGCAATATCCTTGGATTTGTTTGCGCAGCCGATAATTCCGCTGGCCTGGCTGGCGATAACTAATATGCCAAGCAGCAGCTTTAACGCTTCTCTTCTTGTGACTTCCACCGGACTGGAAGAAGGCTGCTGGATAAATCCTGAAATAGGCCCTTGATAAATCGGGCCAAGGCCGATAACTGAAATGTTCTTCCCATCTGCGTATACGATAACCTCAGTAGTGTGCTGGCCAGTCTCTTTTGTAAAGAGCTTCAAATTTTTAGGCAACATAGCAATTGCTCTCTCATTTTCCCTGGTTACATAACCAGTAATAGCTATCGCTCCGTAAACTTTAACACCATTCTTTTCTAATAATCCCTTCGCATTCTCCATTGTATCGGCAAGACACTCGACTAGGTCCTTGGATCCGGGAGCATGCAGAACAGCAACTGCTTTCCCACCGTTATCGATGAAGATGAAATAAATACACCTGCCATAATAGATGTCATCGCTAGAAACTTTTGCTCCCTTACCGAGGATAACCAGGGTATTCGTAACGGCTATCTCGTCAAAAGGTATTTCTTTCCCGGTGAGTAAATTGTAAGCTTTATACCCTAAGTTTTGTTTCTGAGATAATGCCCATTCATGGACAAGCGAAGATGTCTTCCCAAAAGTAAAATCAACTAGCCTATATCCGCCCCATAAAATGCCTATAACCAACAAAGGCAGTATTATAAATCTACCTATGGTTTTCTCGATGTTGCTGACCGGGCTGGATGAAACTGCTCCAGCCAGGGCAGGAACGTTGAGTCCTGCCCAGGCTAGATTAGTTGTGTTCTGCGTTGACTTTGTAGACCGGGACCCCATAGCCCCTTGCGTCGCTGATCTTTGCCCTAATAAGCTCGCAATTAGCCCCGATAACTTCCTCCCAGCTATCTGCACGTCCATTACGAGTGTAGACGGTACCGGTAAGATCATTGATAAGAAAGATCCTAAGGTGGCCGTCATTCTGGCGGGCTGCAGCAAACGTAGTCCTGTCCTTGGTAAAGTCAACGATGTGGTCGATTCTGATTTCATTGACATTGATAGGACACATAGTGCACCTCCTATTATTATTGTTGTCAGGGTGGCAACAAGAGGGGTCATTTCCCTGGAGGAGGGCTCCTGCGCCACCCAGACAACAACATAAGCCGCTAACACTCCTGCCACGGAAAGAGTTAGCAGCTTGGTTAAAGTTAAGTTTATAAGGTTATTTGTGATTGATTTGGTATTGGATAAGACTGGTAATAAGGAATTACGAACTGCGGCAATTACAACTGTGTTTGCACGATATAATAATAGGTAAGGCGGAGCACGAATAAGCAGAATTACACGCTCACTTAAGCTATGAAGCCGGTTTTCCTGTAAGAATGCCTTTATTCTTGCGTAGCAGTCGGCTCCAAGATACCACGGTCTTCCAGGCTTACCTGGACCGCTCTTAAGCGTCTTTCCGCTAATTCCTCTATTAAGTATTGCGTCTCTAACATCTTTAATTCCTCTTCGAATTCCTGCAGTAAGTTTTTCATTTTGCCCTCCTCCGTTTGTGTTGCTGTAAACTTCAACAGGTGAACTTCCCACAGATGCAGCAGCGCGCAGTGACGGAGGAGCGAGTATATTATGAATGTTCCTGCCGGTTGCTGTAGCTTTGGTCTCCAGGGCGCTAAATACCCTTTCAAGATCAGCGCGATTATTCTTCAGACTTCTTACGTAAGCGATTACGGCGGCTAATCTGTTGAGGGAAGCGCTGGTTATTGTGGCATTTCTTACTATGGTTACCGCAGCAGGAACAACGGGTATCTGGTTAAGCGGCGAAGAGGTTGCTTCTTCTTGAGCTAAAATTTGTTTAAAAACAGTAGGATTAATTAACTTAGCAGAATTTAAGACCTCAACTGCTTTTTTCTGGTCACCCAACTTTGAATAACACTTGCTAACCATTACTTCAACTCTGACTAATTTACCATTTAATTTATTGATTTCATTTTTGGTCGCCCCATTAGCTTTAAGTTCTTCTTCGCAACAATTTTCAGTATTAAGCTGAATTCTATCGAATCCGCTCTTTAAATTTAGAAGAGCTTCTTCAGCTATCTGGTAAGCCCGGAGAGCCTCTGAGTATCTGCCCTCACTATAGTATCTGTCTCCTAAAGCAATATTATCTTTAATAGATGAGGGCTCTTTATCTGCTAAGATTTGACCTTCCTGGTTTCCAGTTGTGGCTTCAGGATAAACTTCCTCTTTGGCCGTAACCTCATATCCTGACTCGGAATAACCTAGATAATCTTTAATTTCCTTAGCTTTTTCTTCCGCGGCTTTCTTAGCATTCTCTGCCACCAACCTTTCCGCTGCTTCTCTTTCTAACCTTGCTCTCTCTTCAACTGCCTTTTTGGCCTCCGCCTCTTTAGCCAATCTCTCCTGTTCTTCTCTCGCCGCAGATTCTCTTGCTTTTTTAGCTGCTGTTTCTCTGTAACTATTCCATAATTTGGTAATTTTCGGCCAGAAAACCCTCACTAAGATTCCGGTAATAATCAATCCTAAAGCGAAAGATACTGTTGCCTTATTATTATTAAAGAATTCTTTTATATGGCTTATTACGCTTTTTCCCTTTACCGCATCTTCCTTGGAAATTACCTCTTGTCCGGCAGGTGGCTGTGCTAGAGTTTCTTCAGGTTTTAATTTGGTTTCCGGCTTAGCAGTAACCTTTTCTTCCGCCTTCTGAACTGGCCCAACAGCGGGCTTCTTGATTTTCTCGTTAGGATAGATAATTACGATTTGTTTGGTATCCGGGTATTGCGGGCCTATCTTTTCGCCTAAGCGGCCGTGAATTTGCGGGTTAGCATCATATGCCTTCTTCCAGTCCGCCCTGAAATGCTTCCAGAGAGTATCGCCTTTTTTAACTGCAAATGAATCTACTGTCTGCGGGGCTACCGGTTCTGTTTGGAGGTCTGCAGCCCAGGCATTACCTATATTATTTAGTAACGGCCCGCCTACATAGACAAGGCCAAAAGCCAGGCCTGCCAAAGCTAAACTTACCGCCTTAGGATGTTCATTAACCCAGCTAAAGATACTTGCTTTCCTTACGGGCTTTTCCTCTGTTTCTAAGCCATAAGCTTTATCATAGGCCTCTTCAAGCGTTTTACCCGCATAGGCCTTATCGCCTTTTTCAATCACGAATAATTCTTCAGTGAGAGTATTTATTGCAGGATTCAAAGCAAGAGCAGCTACAGGAGGAGCAAGATCAGCCGTAGCGCGATAAGATGCAGGGTCTATTGTCATATTGACTTCAGGAATATTATATGGCTTTATATCATGCGTATCTAACATCGGGCTTCCGGCTGTATCATATTTATCATCATCAGTACCGGCGCCAGCGTTTCCGCCGCCTAACGGGCTGCCTCCGGCGCCAGCGCCAGCACCGGCTCCACCCTGGCCGGTTCCTGCGCCGCCGCCGATACCTGTTCCCTCAACCTCTCCTTTTAATTGAGCTATCTCTTGATCAGAGAATTCATATTTAAAAGAATCTTTATACTCCTCATAGGAAATTATAACTATCTTTCCGTTGAGTCTAACCAATTCTGATAAATATATTCTCCTGTTATTCAGTACAGTCCCGCCCTGTACATTATTTTCTTGGGCATAGAAATAATAATCTTCCTTTTCATCTTTCTTTAATACCATTGCCTTTATGGGCACAGCATGCAATTTATCGCCTTCAGATATAAGCACTATAGAATCTTTTCTAATATTTTCGGGAAGATCTGCGATTTCTTTCTCGGAAGCTCCAAAAATTCTAACGCGTTCAGTTAACAGATCTAACTGGGCGGCCACATTATTTATAATTCTCTTTACCTCCAAAATAGTAAACTTCTTGCCTAATCTCTTGTATTCTTCTCTGATTCTCCAAACTCCTTGCTTAACCTTAAAATTACGCAGGGCTCCTGCAATACAGTTATTGATGGCTACAATAATTTCATTGACCTCGACCTGTGCTGCTTCTATAACAATAAATCTAGCATTAACATCTGCTCTAAATTGTTCCTGGGCTCTTTGTACTTCTCCTAACCTTGTATCTATTCCTTTTATAGCTTTTCCTTGTGTTTCTATAGCTTTTCCTTGTGTTTCTATAGCTTTTCCTTGTGTTTCTATAGCTTTTCCTTGTGTTTCTATAGCTTTTCCTTGTGTTTTCTGGTTGTCCTCCATTCTCTCCATTCTCTTACCTATATCTGTAATCGCCTCTTTAATATATGTGTCTGTGAATTGTTCAGCAAACTTTTTATTGAATAATTCTTCTGCTTCCGGAACAGTAGTAATAAGCACGGCTAAAACCTCTTCTGCTATATCGAAAATCTTCCGGATACGCTCTTCGTTCATATCCCCCAGATCTCTATCGTTAATCCTGTTAACAACTTTTTGTATTTCCGGCCTGCTGAATAGATCTTCAATGCTTATATCCACTTCCTTACTTTCCCCATTTAACCTAATCTGTTTCTTATTATCATCCTGTATTGTTTTTAACTCTCCCAGCATTTCTTCATAGGCAGCAAGATAGTCAATAATCTCTCCTGCCTTTTCTGCAGTTACTCCATGCTTAGCTGCAAAAACAGCGATTCTCTTCTGGGCTAACCTGTCTATATTCTGGCGTCCACGAGACTTAATTTGGCCAGTAAGACGCGGTGCTTCCTTAAGCAATAATTCCGTTAATTCTATCAACTTATCTTTGTTTATTGCCGGTGAAGAAGATTCGGTAGGAACAAAAACGCCGCTATTCGCGGTTTTGGAGTTTACACGAGTCGAACCACTGGTTTCTTCGGGGCTTACAATCTGGGAACCTGTCAACTTCTCAATTACTGAGCTTGAAGCTGGCACTACATTGGAAATAAAGTTGTGCGCGATGGCGCCTGCAGGCGGGGCAGTGTCAGAGTTATAACCTGCAATAATAAGGTTCTTGGCAAATGGAGTATTAGGCAGTAATGCTGATAATGTTACGCCTGCAGGAATTACCGGGCTGCTGCCAGGTACGATTACCTGCTGGGTAAAGTTAGTATTAACCAGGGAGCCAAGCGCAACCTGCGCTGCTGTAGCAGCCGCAACCGGCAAAGCCATAGGCTGGGTCCTCTCCGCAGGCGAGCTGGAGTCAACCGGTGAACTCGACTTAGCAGTCGTCCCGGCAGTCAAGGCAGCCAGGGCAGCGGCTAAAATGCGGGACTTAATTCCAGCATCTCTAGCTGGTGAAGAGGTGGCGATCTTTGGCATACCCAATGCCTCGTTTTGTTTCCTTAAGAAATCAGCTAGCAGCGGATACTTCTGGATAGAGTCGGCTAACCTCTTTAATGCCTTATTCTTACCTATAATACTCTTGGCAAGCTCGGGGGTATATAACAACGGCGCGGTATGCCCCCAGAATTCGATAGCTCTGTGATATTCTGGATTGACAGACTGCCGGGCAAGCTTTCTTATATCTGCTACCGTAACCTCCTGACCACCCTCCTGAAGCCCGCTAATCAGCTTGTCCAAACCGCTGATTACGGCCGCATTATCTTCATTATCATAATGGAATGATGCCTGGATACGCGCTTTAATAGATGTCAGATCCTCTAAAGAAACCTTGGCTTCTTTACCTGCCTCCACTAACCCAACAACATAATCCTTGAGCACACTATCATAGGTTTTTAAATAATCCATAAAATCATCTAACGCCTGGACGGCTTTCTTGTCTTGCGTCTTCTGGAATTGCTCGCGCACAGAGCCAAACTCTTTTAATACTGTATCCTGGTTACCTATCTGTTCGCGCAGTGCCTGGGCAGTTTCATGATACAAGACATATGCTTCGTAAGCTGCCCCTTTATCCTGCACGTCTCTATTTATCTGTACAGTGATATCGCCGCCCTGGCCGGCTTCTGTAGTGTTACCGTCAGCATTCAAGTAAATACCTGCTTTCTTGAATTCAGCTGACCCAGCCTGCTCCAAATGAATGCCCTTTTCCTGCAGCATAGATTTAAGCTGGCCGACTTTGGCTTCATAATTGACCTCAACCCTGTTGCCGTTCTTCCACTGCACGAAGTCAATGACGTGCGCCATGAAGTCATCGCTTGCTACTTTAGGCGCCAGCAGATCAGGTTGCGCCATAGCGTTCACGCTGGCCATAGCCTGGCCTAAATCATCGAATCTCCTGTTTAAAGTGCGCTCAACCAGATCCTGGATGGAAGAAGCGCTGCTGTCAGTGCTGTAATCAAGCTTATGGTTAGCGATATATTTAGCCAAGAAGAGCATGCTGAAATACTGGGTAAGCATTTCATTAGGGCCCCATTCACTGATCTCAAGCGGAACAGAGCCTACGGTTTTATAGCCAAGTGAAGATTGTATCTGTCTAACTAACGGGGCAATCTTCTCGTTACTGCGGTTCTTATCCACAAAGAGATGGACGAGTTCGTGCGCGCCGCCGCCGATATTATAATGGCCGACGACATTAGGCCTGATGGAAAGCCTGCCGGAAGCGTCTATATTAAAGTTGAGGTTCTGTGCGGCGTCAACATCTACAGTCTTGCCGTCCGAAGAGGCCTGCGCCGTAACGATATCTTTGGTGTCCTGGTTCACTAATGAATAGAGCCCTTTTGCCTTGAATTCAACGGCATCCATCGCACCCAGATTATTCCTAATAGCTGCTAACCCAACGCTGCCGAGAGAATTAATCTTAGATTGCAATAACGGCAGCATGGCCCCAATAACGCCTTCTGCGCTGCCATTAGCCAAATCCAGGTTACCCGCTATGTTTTCGTAGAACCGCTTAGTAGTGTTTAAACGGCCGAGCTGATGATTCAAAATATCCGTATTTGCGTCCGGCTTTGCCAGCTTGGCATCTACTTTGTCAATTAATCCCTGTACTCTTTGCAGGTTACCGTTGACGTAATTCTTCGCCATGGCGCGGGAAGGAATATAGTTCATATGCGCGTTGCCAAAAGGAGAGGCGATTTCCTGTATGACCTCCACGGCCTGCGGGCCTAATACCGGCCCTAACGGGGTTATGTTCAGTATCATCTGGATAGCCTGTTCGGTAACCGTCTCTTCTATGGTCCCGGTAGTAATCATATTCAATATCCTTAACGGGCTTGAGGCCTGGGCTGCGGCGCGAGGAGAAATCCCTGCTATTGCAGCGCCGCCGAACACATCCTCCATAGCCTTACCAACGGCCTGGAATTTGTAGCCGAAATTGCCCGGCTTTATATTGGAGAAGAAAGGCTCGGCAACCGGATACAGGAGAGCCAGGGCAGCAGAAAAACTGACATTACTCTTATCCAGGGCATTCCAGATGCGGCCAGAGGAACCCAGCTTTGAAACAGCATCGGCCATTGACTTAAAATCGCCCTTTACCTTTGCGTTGGCGTCTGTTCCGAAGAGGGAGGCGGTGTATGCGCGGTCAGCAAGGAGTCCGAGAATGCTTAATTTAGCCCATAAGCCCTTTGCCTCTGCCCATTTCTCACCCTTGCCGCCGACGATATCAGAATAAGTATTTATGCTCAGCGGGCCTTTTTTGATATCATTATTCAAGAAAGCGCCTGCGGTATAATCTAAGATAGTCTTTTCTAATTTGCTATAGGAAGACGAACTGATATATTTCTGGGTAAACCAGGAGGTGGCAGCAATAACCCCAAAGAGTGGAGCGATAACGGTAAACAGGTTCACCGTGGTGCCCCTTGCGCCAAAATCCCAGATTATGCCTTTGGCCGTTGCCAGGCTGTTTCCTGCATACCGGCTTAATGCGCTATTATTAACCGCTGCCTCTAAATTTTTGCCCTGAAGACGCATCCCTCTTACTCCGGCAAACATATTTAAAGCACCTACGGCAGCTAAAGCTCCTCCGCTTACTTGAATAATCTTACCTAAATCAAGCCCGGCTAATTGTGCATCTTTGAGGTCATCCGAAGAGCCCCATAAGAATAATCCCGCTCCTGCTGCCGTAGCCATAGCGCCGGCTATTGCCTGATTTTTACCGCGTAGGTTGGCAATCGCCCTTAAATTCAAGTCGCCGCCTAAGATACCCACTGTCTTCAGCAGGCCCATACCCACCATCGCCACACCGGCATACTTCCAGAGTGTAGATAAATCCTTGTTTCTTGCTTCTCCTTCTTTACCCCAGTTATAAAGCCCGTAACCAACGGCCATAGTACCTACAGAACTCAGTACGTTCTTGCCCCAATCCTTAGACCAAGATTGTAAAAACGGTTCAAGATCCTGGCCGGAACGCATAAGGTGTTGCTCGGCTTTGGTGAGGAAACCCTTATTTATTACTCCCTCCGGCTTCTCTAATCCTGCGGCGCCTTTTTCCCGGTATGCCTTTATAGCAGTAGTGCTGACCTTGGCAATGCCCAAGCCGACAACTCCCATAGAAAGGGCGTATACTAGGTCATCCTGAGTATCACCTGCCCTGAACAAGTGCGGCGTAGTTGCCCTGGTAAAATTAAAATCATTTCTATAGCCAAGTTCACCTTCTATCCAGCCCGCTAATGGATCAAAGGTCATCTTCTTGGCGCCGTAGGTCAAAGCCCCTGCGCCGGTAATTTCAGTACCCTTAACTCCTACGCGTGCGCCGGTTTTCACAAGCGCAGGCAGGTTTCTTAAGATGGCCATACCGCCGATTGCACCTAATACTAAATATTCTATGCGGTCATGCCAATCCTTTATCTTGCCAGAACTCGCAGCCCCTACTAATCCGGCAATGGCCCCTATGCCGCCCCAGCGGATATTATATTTCAATTCTGTCTTTACCCACTCCTTGCCATACAAACGGCTGCTATGAGTACCAAATATTTTTTCGGTCCGTGTTTTTGCCGTTGTCTTCTCAGCTGCCTCCAGGCCCAAAGCATTCGGCTGAGGCATTTGCTTACCTTCTTCGCGTAACCAGCGGTAAGCGCTGGATTTTTCAATCTTGTTAGCTAGAAGCATTGCGCCTATGCCGGCAATAACTAAGCCCGTATGAGCCAGGTAGTTAGCTTGCAGGTCATCTTGCTTATCTTTATTGAGCGCATAAAGCTCTGCTCCGCCCACGGTCATCGCAAGAGGCAGGCCGTATTTTACTGCCGGAGTGGCGTGCTCAAGATGGTTATTAACCAGCTTGTCAACTGCTTGTCCTGCGCCTGTCTGCCTTAATCTACCCAACCCTGCTCTCAATACATTCCAGGCAAGCGCCATAGTCATTGCGCCCTGGGCAGACTGGTCCATATTATACGCTCCGTAATAAAGCTGCTTAAACCAGGCCTGAGGATCACCTGCGCCGCCGTCAGTTATAAGCGGCAGGAAGGTGAAGGCTGCGTTCAAATATACCAGGCTGGCGGCGCTGGTATGGGTATTCGCCATAAACGAAGTGAATGAAGACGCTTTAGCTTCGGTTGCCAGCCTGCTGCCAAGATTAGAATAACCTTTACTTGCACCAATCATCCCGCCCAGGAACATACCAACCTCTACCCACTTATCCTTAGGAATACCGCTACTAAGAGAGTTGATGGTTTTTGTGGTCAGGTCTATAGAAGTGAATATGTCCTTTATTACCTGCAAGGGATGGAGCGCGGTGTGCGTTATGGCACGCACAGTGTAGCTTTCGGAATATGCCTGCATATAAGAATCTGCGGTATAGAAGGCAAAAGAAAGCATCCCGGAAGGTATACCGCCGATATTATCACGCATTGCCTTATTTAAAACAAAGCGCTCCGTAGCCTTAATCTTATCCAGGTTGCTGCCTAAGTTGTTGTCAATGCGCCAATAATTGGCCGCGCCTGATGCAGCGGATAAGATACCTCTTCCCGGGTTAATTAAAATACGGCCCAGGGCGCCTGCCGCAGCGGGTTTAAGATTAGCGCGCTTATCGCCGGCCGTATAATCAATTATTGCGCCTGCGGTAGAACCTGCAAGAAAGGTCATCGGCTGGTTAATGCCTATAACTTCTCCTGTTGCGCTTACGCTCTGCGAAAGGATCTTCTTGTAACCTGCCATTTCTGTCTTAAAGCCTGTCACTGCCGGCTTAGCCAGGTCATTTAGGGCGCTTGAGGTTGATCTGATTGTTTCTTGTGTACGATATTTTGCACGGTCAAGACCAGCTAGCCACTTCTGTCCGGTCTCGGTCTGCATGAGCCTGCTTGCGCCTTTAGCGCTTGCGTATGTCCCTGCGCCGGCCAATGCACCACCTGCAGCATACCAACCCCAGTTGTCTCCAAACCATTCTCCAGTTACCGCTCTATTGGCTACTATACCGACTCCCGTACCGGTAGCAGTGGAAGCGACAAAGACGGCCTTTGTGCTCAAATCTCTTGCAGCGAAGTCGCCGACCTTTTTCACGGCCAAACCTGCCCTTACTCCCATACTCTCGGAAGTACCACCGAGCCCAGAAGTATACTGGCCGTTTAGGCCTGAATTAAATCCAAATTTAAAATCTTTTAATGCCGGGGTTAATGCTGATGAGAGTGCGCGTCCTGTTCCGTATGCACCTGCGCCGGCCAATGCGCCGCCTGCAGCATACCAGCCCCAGCTGTCACCAAACCATTCTCCGGTTACTGCTCTATTGGCTACTATACCGACTCCCGCTCCGGTAGCAGTGGAAAAAATTAAAGACTTGGCGGGGCTAAGATTTTGTGAAAACGCCGGAACATTTCTTAATGTAGTTAATCCTTTTGATATGCCCTGGGCGCCGCCAAGCATAGAATAGGTAAGGAGCAAACTATACCCGGCTGTCTTGGCTAAAGTGGTAAGATCTACATTCTGATTTAAAGCAATGGCATTGGTATAACCTAAGCCTAAGTTATAGTTGGCCCAGAACTGTGTAGCCGGAGAACGCAGGGTAGCGAACAAGAAATTGCTGCTGGAGGTATTCAATGCCCCTAATCTTGCCGCTCCCGGAATTAAAGACGTGCCAGCAATAAAGGCCCGATCGCCCCAATCCAGGCTTGTTCCTGAAAGGCGAGCGGTAATTTCCGAAGTTCCCAAAGTAGCAGCCGAATATAGTCCGGTGCCAATGGCAACACCGGCAGTATCGGTTAAAGCAAAATACCTGGCTGCCCGGCTGCCTGCATTTAAGACCCCCGGCGCGAGAGAATAACCGGCGGCAATTACTTTTTGCGAAAGAGGAGCAACTTCTCCGTTAATCCCGTAAATAGCATTATTCGTATTATAGAGGGCAGAGTTGAGCATTGCCCCGTATTTGCCTACGCTTGCCAACTCTACAACTTTACTTAAAGTTGCTACTTGTCTAAATGTTTTTAGGGTGCGGCCAAGACCACCTAAACCGGGGAACATGCCCAGTGCCGCGTCTTCTGCCATTGCCTTGGCTCCGATAAATTCCCCCGTTGCGCCATAATAGAATGCCGCGGAGCTTAATGCCGCAGTAGTTCCCAAGATGGCTAATCCAGAAGCAGTTGCTTTTAATGACAATCCGCCGGTCATATATGCGCCTATAGTACCGCCTATAGTTAAAGCGGTCCCAGTACCATAGCCGCCTATTTCCCTATATGTCCAGGCATCATCAACTATACGAGAAAATATATACCTGTTGGATATCCCGTAGGAAGGATTATAAACTATTTGCTGCAACTCCTTGTAAAATTGCTCCAAGGTCGCCACGCCATACCTGCGCCTAAGGCATAATTCATTGACTGCCTGCGCCAGGGCCTCGGGCTTTTCGGAGAGAGCGTCTAATTTCAACTGTTCGACTTTGCCGGTGTTGCTATCAATGACGGCAAAGTCAATATCGCGATTTATACCATCTATTAGAGAATCCAGGAACTTCCTCGGGTCAACCCGCGCCTGCTGATTTTCCTTCATCTGCCCGACAGAAGTAAGCGCAGTATCCACAAGCGCCTTGCTTATGTCTTTTACTGGGACTTCTGCACCGCTGTTATTGTAATAACGCCATTGTTCTTTCTTGTCCGTTTCGTTAGAACGGTAGCTGTATATCCCCTGAGCAATTGCCGTCATACGCTCGAATTTGCCTTCGGGAGTCATCAAGATTACTTTTTCTATGCCTTTATTATCGATCGTCCTTCTCTGGGTTATGCCATTAGCGAAACTGACATTCTCCGTGTATGAGGCAGTAAGCGGCTTTGGCGAACCTGCACGTAAATCCAATATCAGTGCCTCTGTATCTTGCACCATGGTTGTAGTCATTATTCCTACCGATGCCTCTTCAAACGTAAATTCCCTGGCTGCGGGAGCTAAGACCAAGACCACCGCCTTACCTTTGTCGGAAAAATATAAATTCTTGGGCCTGTAAGAAACGCCTTTATATTCAAATGACAGGCCATAGGAGATGAGGCCATCTTTATCCGGTTCATTAATTACCAGGCGAAGCTTGCCACCGAACACATTCGTATCACGATCAAAATATAGGCGAACCGGATTTTCTCCGGGACCAAGCAATAGATACATTCCTTTTGTGGTAACGGCGATATTCGCACCATTGATATTTTCTATCCACGGTTTGCCGTCCTTCATCCGGATATCACCGCCGTTGATAGTTGTCGTGCCGCTTACCGTTCCATCTTCGTTAATCTTATATTTCATGTTCGTCTTAAGATCAAGTAACTCTTTGTTCTTGTTGTCTCTTAAGTAGTAGCGGCCGTTAACTATTACGAGTTGCGATGCTGCATCCAAACCGTTCTCCTGGATAAGCGTTTTCTGTACTTTAGACACCAAGGCCTTTGTAGCGGCGTCTGATTTTGTATTAATAAATTTCTCTCTATCCAGGCGGCCGTTATTAAAATATGCCTTCAGGGCGGGATCCTTGGAAATACTGGCCTCTGCCTCAGTAGAAAGAATATCAAATAAAGCCGTAAGCTTTATTCTCTCCAACATCTTGCCCAGGCCGTTAAAATCGGTCTTATCAGATACTTCTATCTTGTCGCCCTTGACAGTAAGGCCGAATTTTTTGGAAATTTCCTTTTGCTTATCCGGGGATAATGTACCGAGCTGTTCGGTAATTACTGCCCTGTTTAAAAATTTACTCGCGCCTTCAAGGTCTCCTTTTCCAAGGGATTCCCGTGTTTTTTCCAAAAGCCCTCCCAGGGATTGGTCTTTCCTGGTCTTGTTTAATTCTTCCAATTCGCGCAAAGGTTTTTCTATATTGTTCTCTATAAAGACCCTCTTGGAGACTAACTTATTTTTGCCATTCTCAATAACTACCATTGCCTCTTCGCCGTTAACCATATAGGTCTTCTGGCCGTATCGATTGAACCTGCCGCTTACGGTATCGCTGTTAATAACGCCCTTTTCGCTAAAGTTGGCATCCTTGGCAAATACGCCGTATTTCTCATCCACGTAATAATCAAAATCCTTATTGTTCCATAACTTCAGCTCGGTCTTTCCGCCTTTACTGTTTTCTCCTTCCAGGATAAGCTGATCTTCGGCGGAATTCTTAACGGTAAGATGTGTGCCTGGAAGGCCAACGATGGAAGAAAGGTCTCCTGCCATGTTCATGCTAAAACCTATCTTCCCGTAACCTTCATCCAGCGTGCCTAAAAGCTTGTCGTTCTTATCCCTTATCTGCTCAATCCTTTCCTCGCTGGTTGCCTCTGTCTGATAGTCTTTAGTGTTTACGTTTTTGCGTGTTTTATCGAAATTAACCTGCTTCTTCTTGGCTCCATTCTCGTCAGATTGCTGGTTCAGAGGATTGCGGTTATAGAAAATTATCTCCTGGCCTTTTGTATCGATACTCACCACGAAAGAGCCCAGTTTTTCGTTCCATCTCGGCTTTGTGATTACCTCGGCTTCTTTCCAATCACCGTCATGTTTATAGAAGGCTTGGGTTAGAACGGCAAAGTTGGAATCAAATTCTTTGCTTGCGGGCACGAAGCTGCCCTGGCCTGCCTTTTCGTTATACTTGTAATCTAAGACAGCGCCTTCTTTTAGAAGTTCTAAAAAGTAAACCTGGCTGCTTTCTTTATCGCCGATAGCCTGGTCGCCGACTGCCTGCTTATTCTGAGTAGCTAGAACAGGCATATTCAAGACTGTCTTCACCAGGCCGGCTATATCTTGTTTGCCATAATCCGGACGCCAGCCGTTTTCGGTCCTAACGTAATTTATCTTAGCTCCCGGCTTCCATTTGCCGAAGATATTGCTGTCATTAAAATACGCTCCGCCTTCACCTACTATATAACGCCCGGCTAAATGCACCTTAGTCAAATCCAGGATGCCTATAGTGCCGGATAACTGCTGCGGCGAAATTGCTTTTATTCCCAAGTCAAGGGCCTCAACCTTGCCGTTTTCTCCGGCAACCGGAGTAAATATAGTAAAACCATGCGCACCCTCCGCTAATTGAGAGAGCATTAAAGTAGAATCGTTCCTGTCTGCAGGGGAGTCACCTTCGCCAATGGGGGTAGAGAAATAAACAACCGGGCTCTTGGTAGAGGCAGATATGCGCCCTTTTTCATCAAGGAAAGAAACCTCCATATCCTTCAGCAACGCCGGGCTTTTTATTTCTGTCTTTTTGTCATCTTGACCAACGACTATGGCGTGGAGTTTAATCTTGGCGTTACTAAGCTTACCCGTATTGCCAAACTCTCCGTAGGTTTCTTTTAGCCCATTGACACCCCATAAGAAATCTTTTTCTATTACGCTTGTCCCTAAGCCCTCTATCTTTAATTCCTTAAAATCAACTTTGGCTTGATTGGCTTTCGCAAAGAGAAGCACTGATAATGCTGTTTTGTTTAACCTGGTGCCATCAAAACATTTTTCTAACTCGCCCTCGTTAAACTTTATGTCAATAGTTTTACCGTCGCGATCTTTAAATGTTAATTCTTCCCCTATCGCTTCTCTTAACTTTTCAACTCCGCCAGCCTGCCCAAGACTGTTCAGCTTGGAAGCTAAACTACGGGAGACACTTGCCATAAACTGCTCTAAAGAAGCACTGGCATTTACGCCCCAACGGATATCCTGTTTTTCTATACGGGATACGGTCTTATCCGCCCATCCGTAAGGCAGATTATCTAAGCCGATAGTAAAGCCTCCCTGGGTACCTTTAGCGGAAAGCCAAGAGGCCTTGTCAAACATAAATTTAGTTTCATCCTTAACGGTGCCTTCTTTATCAACAGGTAAAGCCCAATGCGCGCCGGGTGAGAATACCTGGGGCTGTAAGTCGGTCTGGCTGATTTGGATGCGGCCGGAATACTCATTAAATGCGTCTGATAGGCGCTTTACGCTACCGCCCGACTGGGTGATGAAAATGGTGCCGGAAACAGGCGGATTTGCTGAATCTTTTACTTTTGCAGAATCCTGAGTACCTTTAGTGGCGGCCTTAGGCGTAACTGCCCAATAAGGCGTACTTTCATTTTCAAAATCAAAAATGGTAGTGTATTCCGTAGCTAACTGATTTTTTAGCTCCTGAATAACTTGGGCACGGATATCGCCTTTCTTAACATTCTCTTCCAACCCTGGTTTGGTCTTGGAAGCAACTTCTACTATGGCATCTACTATCCTCCCTGATTTCCCGTATGTACCAAGAACCTCGTTTACTTGCGCATCATTAAATGTAATTAAACTATTCTCCTTCTTAAGAAAATTCTCTATTTTTTCTCTGTTCAGATCGGTTGACTTGATGCCTGAACGGATAAAAGTGCTTGCCTCGTTAAGATCGCTGGTATACGCTATAAGCGGATTTCCTACCGATTTCCCTGCCTGGTCAAAAGATTCAACGGCTAAACGGCTTCCTTCTTTAAACTTGGGAGCTAAAATATTCGTTGCCTCATCTGCGGTATCCTGAGACCTGCCAATTAATCCGTCTTTCCATAATAATAATTCCTGGCCTGCGTACCTTAAATCTACTGAGGTAACCTGTGCATTGCCTTTTTCATCTTTTTGTATTATTGTATCCTGCCTGCGGATATCGCCATCATTCTTGGCCTTAATTACAGCGTACTGAGAAGCAAAAAGATTGGCCAAGTTGATTAAGGTATCGCCTTCGCGAGTAACTTCCCCTGCGCTTTCTTTAAGCGTAGGGCCGATTGATTTCCAAAGCTCGACGCGCTCTTGCGCCGCGGGCTCAATGACGGAACCCTGGATCGTTTCAATCCGCAAGAACTTTCTGGCTTCGGCGGGATTTTTTGCCGCAATCGCTTGAGCATCCGCCAGGCCCATATCTTCTGTTAGGATCTTTCCCGTCTTGGAACTAAGCTCTTTTACCTTAAAGAATACGACTGGCAGGGAAAAGTCTTCAATATCAGAAGGAATCCTGTAAGTAGTAAGCAAATCCGGGGTCAACCCTTCAGGCCTGCCTCCGTACTGTTTCCATTCTTCCTGAACCTGATTATTATTGGGATAATAATTCAGGGCATAATCTCCTTTTACTGCCAGGCTAACTGTCTCTCCTTCTTTATCTACAGCGGTTAATTTGACCTCGAGATTCTTATTAATAGCGTCTTTGGGGCTTAGGTCTTCTTTGGCTTTTTCAAAGACTTTTTGATGCATCTGCTCTGACAGTTGCTTATATGCCTGTATTCCTATCGAAGGCGTAGAAACAACCAGCTGGCCATCTTCTGCCTTGCCAATAAAACTTAACTGCCTGGACCAAGCTGCTTCCATCCCCGGGATGCCGCGGGTAGAGGATTCAAAAAGCGTATTAGGATTAAGCGCTAAGCTGATTTTAATTTCCTTCAAGCCGTCAAGATTAACCTTCTCTCCGGTAATTGCCCCGGAACCTTTCAGAGAAAGTTCAACTGCTGAGGGCAGATTTTTGGAAGTAACTCCTGTTTCTTCCTTTTTAATGACGGTAAAAGGTATGTCTTGCCCTTGATCGGCGGTGACCGAAACATACTCTTTTCCGGTATAAATCGTTACCTCGATTACTTTCTGGGGAGTGAAATCTGGCAAGGTAGAATTTTGCGGAGGCAGGGTTTTTTCCTGGATCCGGGTAATCTTGCCTTCGACTGTTACGCCGGTATCATCTTTCTTAAATAGCACTTTAGCGCCGACCCGAGATTCTCCTGTTTTATTCAGGCCACTTAATAAATCTCCCATTGTCTTTGGCAGCGGCGAAGAGGCGGCTTTATTTTTGCCCTCCCCGAGAGACACTGCGGTAACTTCTATCTGGCCATTGCTTAGCTTACGATAACCTAAGGCGTCTACGGGGTATTTGCCGTCAGCGCGCGAGAGAAACGCGGCATAATCCAGGTAATCTTTATTCTCCTTCGCCTTAATCGGATTATCCGCATAAACATACATCCTGCCGACATTCACCTGTTTTTCATCGTTAAACCAATAGTCCTTCTGGGTAACCTTGCCTGAAGTATAGACATCCAAAATTGTCGGCTCATCTTTTCTGTATTGGAAAGTATATGACCCCTTATAATAATCGGTCTTGGAGATATCCTGTTTGGCAAAAATTGCTAAATCGCCTTCGGCGTTAGCAGAAATTTCCTCAAGGGCGCCCTGTAAAAAATCACTACGTTCGCCAACTATCTTAATCTCGCCCATTCCGTCTTTACGCTTATCTTTTATGCCGGCAAGGCTAATCTGCTCTTTACTAAAGAGCAACTCATTATCTCCTTCTTTCACCTTGGTATTCAAAGGGTCCCTTAAGCCCGCGCGTAAAGAAAGCAATACGGTCTCTCCATCCTCCATCCTTATTCTTATATCGCTTCCTTTTAAGCCACTAAAGTAATTCTCGCCGACTATTGGGCCAGTTTTATTCGGCTGTATGGGCGCCAGCCAAGCGTGTTTTTCGTTGTTAAATTCCTGTTCGATAATCTTACTGTGCGGGATGCCGAATAAATCCGCGGCTGTTTTGGAATAACCCACGGTATCAACAAGATTATTTACCGCGGCATAATGAAGGCTGGACTGCGCATAGTTAACCAAAGAATAAGAAATAGAGGGCATGAGTGAGCTTAAGCGGCCGTCTTCTACAAATTTATTCCAATCGGTATAGCCGGCTTTTTTCATTGCGTAATCGGCGTTAGCCTTAAAATCAGAGATACCGGCAAGCTGGGAGATTTTCTCTATATACTGGACTTCAGACCAACCACGACCGCCTCCAGTAGAAAGAGGAGAAGTTCCGCCAAAAGTTAAATAATTTGTACTAAGGCCTTCAAGGCGTTTTACAAAGGCAGTCTTAAATATGCTGGCTTTATCGGTATCGGCTATTAAAGCGCCTGTGCCGGCATAGGCTAATGCTGTACCTGCCCAATTTAAAGTGGACATCTGCATTCTTGTCATACCCAGGCTATTTTTACCCGTAATCTCATCATAATTACCGCCTAAAGCAGTAAGGCCGATTGAGACACCGCCAGAGAGGAGCCCGTTCATAACGCTCTGATATGTAGTCAGGCTACCGGCATTTGCTCCAGCGAAACCGCCAAGGGGTTCGCCTAATAAACGGCTATAACCGGGATGCTTCTGTAAAGTGCCGCCTAACCAGCCTTCTGAAGCAGCATATTCCACGGCTAAACCTACGCCCTGCTGAACCAGGGAACCTTTCATGCTGTCCAAGGCCATTCCCACACCTTGAGATAAAGTCTGCGGAGACTCCCACTTGTAAGATTGTCCATCTGCCGCATAAACTTTCATTTTGTAACCTGTGTCTAAAGCTGTCCCTGATAAAGCGCCCATAGTTCCCATAAAAGCGGTATAACCTATAGCGCTGCCGGCTAAATTAGCAAACTGCCTGCCGATGTAAGGATTGTTTTTGAAGAAGCTAGTATCTTTCAGCATATCATAGGCGAAGACGCTGGCTCCGGCCTTGGCCGCGCCTAAAAGAGCTCCGTTTAAAGCGCCCTGGCCTATACCGCTAAAACCCGTTGCGCCTTGAGCATACGCAGAAGTCCCGCCTGTAAGCGCGCCGATAGTTGCAGTGCCGAATATCCCGGCAGTAGTGGCATTCATTCCGAGATTACGCACACCTATATTGGTCGCTGCCTGGCCAATCTGGCTATAGAACATTCCCTGGCCAAAAGAGGCTACCGCACTACCTGTGTTCCAGGTAGCTGTGCCGCCGCTCATTGCCGGGCCTAAATAAGAAGCTGCGGCACAGGCAGCTATAGTAATACCCGCACCCAACAACAAATCGCTGCTGGAGGGCTCTTCAAATAAAGACGAGATATCCGCGTAACCTTTCTTATTGGAACGCGCGCCCAGGATCTTTTTGGCTTCGGCGTCATTCAAAGGGACAGTCCCCTTCGGGGACAGTCCCTGTACTAATGCGTATCCGGAAAAATCCTGGAGGAATTTTTCTAAAGGCAGGAACTCTTCTTTGTGCTCATCCAGAAAATAGATCTTATCACCGCTGATCTTGGTGATTAAAACATAGTGATCGCCGTTTAAATGGGCAATGAAAGGCGCAGGAGTAGTTTCCTGCAACGAATCTATCTTAACCGGATAAAGTTTCAGGCCGAAGAACTCTGAGGCCTTGGCTAAGGCATAAAGGGAATTCTTGATCACCTTAGGGTTGCCTTCCGGCTTGAGCACATCATTTAAGATATCTACGGTCAGGGCAAAAACCGCGATATCCTGCTCTAAAGAATCAGGGACAGTCCCCTGCGGGGACAGTCCCTGGTACATTAATAAGTCATAAAGCGCCTTGGAACCGCAGGGTTTGCCCACCAACCAGTTGAATAGCTCATCTATCCTCTGATTGGACATTTTTAAGGGCTTATCCAGCTCTATGGTCAAATTATCCGAGATTTTAATGGAAATTATGGGCTTATTGGCTATATCTTTGAGGATGCTTCTTACAGCTTGCGGAACATTGATATTTTGAACGTTTTTGAGGTAATCCGGGGAAAATGCGTTATTTGAGGGAAGGCCGATAGCAGGTTTATGCCAGAGCACGCGCCAGTCATACTCGACTGCCTGGGCAACCTGCTCAGGTAAGAATACCGCTGCCACAATAAAAGCCACCACACGGATCCAAGTCTTAAAGCTGGATTTGAATCCTTCCTTGGATTCTTTTTTGGAGACGACCCTGTCTTCTGTGTGGGCTTTTGGTTTTATCATTTTATTATTATATTACTATATCCAAATAGGGTTGAATATAATTCCCCCCTTACCCCCAGCACTACTCCAAGTTTTGCTTGAGTCGCTTTTATCTTCATTTTATAAAGCGTTTGTAAAATGCTTTACTAAGCTTCTAAAAAGAAAGAGCCGAACTGTCAAATTTCCGTCGGTAATTCGGCAGCCCGGCTATCCTTTGAAGCTATTTACTTGAATTATTTTAGGACCCGCGGCTTTGCGCCCCCGGATTTCTCCGGGTTTGCCATTTCGTTACTTGTCTCAATTACATCCAAAGTATAACACGTAGCTCGTCGCTGTCAAGGGAAAATTTAGCTTATTTTGGTAACGCTTTCAGTCCCCGAAAGGAGGCTAATTTTTAGCTAAAAAACGGGCTGAAAAACAGCTGATTTTGCCCCAAAATTAGCTACCCAGGGGACGGTTTTGGCCTAATGGCCAAGGAAATAAAGGGGACGTTTCTATTTTTTCTAGCAATCAGGCGACAAAAAAATAGAAACGTCCCCTTTATTAGAAGAATGGACATTTTTAGATTATTTTGAGGTAGAATGGACATTAAAACAGCGACGAGAATTCAGTTTGGACAATAAATTTAACTTAGAAGCTGAGCAGGAATCTGAGACCGCAGACGATTTCTGTCTTCGCCGAATTATCGGCATTGGGGTGGATGACTATTTGGATATCCGGAGTTAAGGTTAGGCTGTTATTTAAATGGTAGCTGTAATAGGCTTCATAAATTGTCTCTGCGCGGCTGACGCTAGAATCTTCTTCTTCGTTTGCCTCGCGGTAATCATTGCCAAAAATAGAGCGGGCTACGCCTATTCCCAGGCAGTCAAATTTACGGCCAGGGATGGGCTCAAGTATCTGCATACCTCCTGACCAGAAATATTCAATCTCCCTGACTTTTTGGTCGCTAAAACCGTAGCGCAAAAATAAAATTATGTTTTTAGCCACTTGCTGGTCAAAGCTTAAGGCCCAGCCGGAATCTATCTTTTTGCTTTCGTCAGAATTAAGGTAATCTGACTTTTCGCGGTTCAGGTAAAAGATAAAACGGTAATTTCCTTGCAAGGAGCCGAACTTAGGAGTGAAACCCAGCTCATTGATAAAAAAAGTGCTGTTAAATCCGTCGCTTAGGCCGACCTTGGTAGAGCTGGCTTTAGCAGTAGCTGCGCCGGACTGAAAATAGAGCCATTCTAAGGGCGTAATGCAGGCCAGGGCACCCAGGCCTTTAGCCGGAAAGGGAATAGCCAGGTTATTTACCAGGGCACTGGATAAGAATTGGGTATCCGCAGAGCTCGCTGCCTCGTTCCAGTCAAACCAGTAAGTTAGATCCAGCTTGCCGGCGGCGAAAAAGAGCTTATCGTCGAGAAGATACTGCTCTAAATATAAAACCGGCAGATAAAACCAGGCGTCATCCCCGGAGTTATCGTTAAAGGAAGAAAAAGTGGGCAAAAACTTATCTACCCCCTTACCTCTATCCATCTCAAATTCTACGAACAACTCTGCGCCTGGCCAGAGCTTCTGGGCTATCTCAAAGTTCCAATACCAGACCCCGCGGCTTTTGCCTTCGTCGTTAGGCGCCTTGATTATCGCCTGCTGGGTATAATTAAAAAGAAAGGCAAAGTTTGTGCCATATTTTTTAGCGACATCCTGGCGGTAGTCGCTGAGCCGGTTAAACCAGATGTCTTTTACGGGGCCTTCGATCTTTTGCTCTTCCTGCTGGGATATCTCTAAGGGGGTGAGCGCGGCTTGGGCATGCTGTATAGCGAAAGATAAGCTTAATGCGGTCAGCAGTAAAATAAAGGGGACGTTTCTATTTTTTATTATTGTTCTGCTTTGAATGGCCTGCCCCTTTTCTCCCTGTAATTCCCTATCTTATATTGAGTTTGGAGGCGGTTAATAAAAGCTTGGCTTCCTATATATATTTTAGAGGCGAGTAAATCTGAGTTTATTATACTGCTGTCAATTACAAAATCAATATATTGTTCCTGCCTTCGCGCAGGTGAGCCAGCTAAACCCAGGTATACCGGGCTCGGAGTAACAAGTGAGTCGGATTTGCCTTCCGCATAGAAATTATAGCTTGAGAAAAGGTATTGTGCGGGATGAGCTATAATGCCCGCCCGAACCGGATTAAGTTCAATATATTTACCGCATTGCAATAAATATGAGTCCATTTCAATTATATTGCTTTTGAATCTGCCTTGCCAGAGATAGCCGGCATATTCATATAGCTTCCTATAGTAATGAGAATACGTTAAATTAAGCTGTTTCATAAACTTAGCTAGGGTGCTTTCCGGTTTAAGCTGGAGGACCAAATGGACATGGTTGGCCATCAAGCAATAGTGTAAAATATCTATCTTATTTTCTTGCTTCAATTTAAATAATAATGCATAATATCTCAATTTGTCACTTTCACTATGAAACACAACTCGGCGGTTATTACCCCTACTGATGACATGTAAGGTAGCATCAAGAGGGACTATTCTTCCTATCCTGGGCATAGGGCTGCCTCCTTATACTACAATTGACGTAAGGTAAGAAAAAATCTAACGCAAAATAAAGGGGACGTTTCTATTTTTTCTATAGTTGCTCAAATAAATAGAAACGTCCCCTTTATTTTAGAAGCCTTGGAGCATTTTGCCCTGGGTAAACTGCAGGAATATCGGGCCGCCGATAATGATGCCGATTACCGGCAGGATACAGAAGATGAGCGGGATAAGGATTTTAATCGGAGCCTTCATCGCGAACCGCTCTCCGCGGTTAAAGCGTTGCATACGGGCGTCTTCGGATAAAACCCCAAAGGCCTCGGCAACCGGAGTGCCCATGCGTTCAGCCTGGACCAGGGTCTGGATAAAAGAGTTGACCTCCGGGATATTCAGCCTCTTAGCCATATCTTTTAAGGCCTGGCTGCGGGGTTTACCCCACTGGATCTCCTCTAAAACAAAGGCCAGCTCTTCAATCATCGGGTTGGTGGAGATGCCTTTTTTAATCACCCACTCAATGGAAGCGACAAAATCCAGGCCGGCGTCCACGCATAAACTTAATAAATCTACGGTTTCAGGGAGCACCCGGATAATGGCGTATTTACGCTTAGCTACCCGGCTGTTGAGCCAAATCTCCGGCAGGAGGTATCCGGCGGCAAGCGCGACAATAAATCCCACTGGCTCAATCTTACCTAATACTATGGGAGTGAGGATAATTAAAACAATCATAAACAGGAGCTTAAGGTTAAAAAACTCCTGGGGCGTAAGCCTTAAATGCGCGCTGGCTAAGCGGGATTTAATTTTAAGCTCTAAATTGAGCTTCTCCAGGATAACTTTGGTGAAAGGAAAAAATCGCGGCTAGAAAATGGAACCTGGAGACTCTGGATTTTATGGGGGCTATCGGCGTCCTGGCTCCGGTGACCTGAGGGATACTCCTTATGCCTACTACTATTAATATAATTGCCAATGCCAGAAATATAAAAATTAATATAAGCATATTCCTCCTGCTCGCAGGGGACGGTTCTATGCTAAATGGCCATAAAGAATAGAACCGTCCCCTGTTGGACTATATGTCTATCTTACTGAATTTATGGATTAAAAATATCCCCACTACCTGTAAGCAAACCGCGATTATTAAAAGTACCCTGCCTGTCTCTGAATTAAACATGATATCAAAGTGGTTGCGGTTAAAACTTACTACCCAGGCGACAAAAAAGAAGGGTAATACCGACATAATGATCCCCTGGAGCCTACCTTGGAGGGTCAAGGTCTTGATGCTTTCCTTTAATTTGCGGTTATCCCGCAGCGTAACCGAGAGGCGCGCTAAAACTTTAGTTAGGTCTCCGCCGGTTTCTTTAGAAACCAGCATAGAGTTAATCACTAAATCCAGCTCTTCAAAATGCAGCCTCTCGTGTAAATGCTTCAGGCTCTCTTCTAAGGGCACGCCGATTTTATTTTCTCTTAAGACCAGGCCGAATTCCTGGGAAAAAGGAGCCGGCATCTCCTCCACTACCACCTCCATCGCCTGCATCAAGGAAAGCCCGCCTTTTAGCGACGAGGAAAGCACCATGATCCCGTCGGCAAGCTGGTTTTGAAAGAGGGCGCGGCGTTTAGCTTTTAAATTTTTAATGATCAGGGAAGGAAAGATAAAGCTGACTGCGCCGGTAAGTAGGGCTAAGCCTAAATTGCGGAAAAAGAAAAAACCCGCCAGCCCCATAATAAGGGGTGTAACCGTATACCATAAAATAAGCTTCTGGCGGTTGACCTGGATAAACATCTTATCCAGTTGTTTTTCCGCCTCCGTTACCTTTTGCGTGTGCAGATTGCTTGCCCGTTGCAGGAATATAGGCAGGAGTTGGCTACCGATTAAAATTATGGACGCAGCGATTAATCCCAGGATTACTAAGATTTGCATAGGCTAACTTTCGTTTTATTTAGGGACGGTTCTCAAGCCAATCTCAAAGCGTCCCCTAATCGGGGGACACTTTAGCTTTGAGTTGAGAACCGTCCCTAAGGTTTGTACTGCCGGCCAAAGCCAAAACTGTCCCCTGCCTCCCGCCATTTTCCGCTTAAGGAGCGCTTAAAATAAAATCCCATGGCTACCAGCGCCGCTACCAATACCGCAATGAGCAGCGCGTATTCCAGGGATAAAAAACCTTTTTTATTCCTCATTAAACTAAGCTATTGCCATTGCAGGGCAATTAATTTCTTTTTCCCTGCGCTTGGGAGGGTAAATAATAAAGTCTGGTTACGGCCTTGATAGTCGGCAGCCACAGTTATCTGATTGCCGGCCTTGCTATAAATGCGCCAATTGACAAATGCCTTATACCTGCCTCCCGCATTCTTAAACCCGCGGGAGAAGCTTTGGATAAAGGCCTTTTTATAGCCGGTTTTTTCTTTTTGCGTGGCAAAGCTGTTATAGGTTGCTGCGACATCAATATCCAAACCCTGGAAATGTTCCCAGTCAATATATTTCTGGACGCCGTAACGTCCGCCGGCCAAATCTTTAAAGATAGCGCGGCAGAAATTAACGTCTCCTGTCCTTATCTGGAAAATAAATATAAGAAAGACAATAACTACCCCTGCCAGAATAGCATACTCCAAGATGGGGTTATTTTTTTTGTCTTTACTATTTAATTCCATATTACTGGGTCAGGCCTACTTTATCGTAACTATAATAGGCCCTGCCTTTCTTAGTAATTGTACCACTAAAAAACGGATTCCACATCCCTAAACTTACTTTTCCTGTTTTTACATCCTTGTTCTTGGGGTCCTGGCGGGTTATCTGCACCCAGGAATTGGAGCCGTCGTCGCTGTAATCCACCAGGCGTACGCAGATCTCTTTCTTCAGCCAGCTTCCGCTAGAGGTAGTGATGGTCCTGGCCAACTGGTAATTGCCTACTGCGACCCTTACGCTGTGGTCTCCGCGGCTGTCGGCCCAACTGTAAATCGCCGGGTTCAGTCCGCCGTAACCGCTTTCAAGCGCAGCGTAGGTATTTTCCATATCATTGACATACTGCTTAATCGCGTCTTGGAAATTACTAATCTTATTGATCAAAGTATCGATATCGTTCAGGCTGGCGGTAATCTCATCATCTACGTTATAATCCAGGGTGCCGCCTTTAAGGGTAAAATTAAATTTGCAAGGCATCGGGCTCATCTCTGGGCCGGAATCAATAATACAGCTGTTAGGGCAAAAAGTGCTGAAACCACAGGGTTGGCAAAAGGTAGCGTAATCAATCATCTCCCACCCACCCATTTTACAGGCAGGAAGGGCGTTCCTCTTCTGCGCAATCTGCGTCTTCCAGTCATTTAAATAACCTTTTACCTCCCCCAACATCGTATAATAATCCGTAATGGTTGAGCCATCCTCGGCCGTCTTTCCGGCATCTTTATTATAAAAATTCTTGATGTAGGTCTGCCACTGGCTGGTCAGGCGGCTAAGGCCTATCTCCTGCAGCGATTTTACGTCGGAGATAAAGCTGTTAAAGCCGCTGACGATGCTGTCAAAAGAGCCGTTGCTTTGCGGGTTCCAGAACATAGGATTCAAGGCCTCGGCGACTTCAGCTACCGAACCGTTGGCAGTAACGTTTGTACCTGCTCCCGCCTTAGAAAGTATCCCGGGTTTATAGGTAGACGAACCTGTTTCCGGATCAGAAGAGCCTGTACTCTCGCCAAGAATTTGGACCTGCATATACTTTCGAAAGTCCTCCAGGGTTCCGTTAAAAAAAGTATTGGTAATACTCTGGAGGCTGGGGATAACGCTTTTTAGGTAGCCCATCCTGCCGCTCCAATAATGGAGAAAATGTGGGATTTTCTCGTCAACTATGCCGTTACCGTTTAAGTCATCGGTATCCTTATCCTTATTCGGGTCATCCACGGCCTGGGAAAAGACCTGTAAAAATATGCTCTCGCGGTAGCGGTCATATTCAGGCAAGCCGTTCAGCATCCTGGAGGCAGCGGCAAAAGCAGCTGCCTGGTTTTGGTCAGCCACATAGGCATTGTAGCTAGCTGCCCCCACCGCTAAGGTGCCTCCTGCTCCAGCACCAACTGCCGAAGCAGTAGCTATTTTACTAGCAGCAGCAATTCCAGCCTCAGTTTGAACGCCGCTTTGCTGCATGGCCAGGAGAGCTTCTGTTTCTTCAAGGCTTAAACTTGAACCACCTACATCGGCCCCCATTCCTGCGCCGGCACTAACTCCATAGCCAATCGCACCTCCTATCATCGCCCCCTGGATAGTTCCTGCCAGAATACCTGTTCCGGAATAGCTACTACCTATCGCTCCGCCTATGGCGCCGCCCACAACTCCTGCGGCTACCATTAAGCCTGTATTAGCCATAACTGCGGCCATTGTGGGAGCAGTGCCTGCTCCATAAGTAACTACGGTTACTACAATAACGATAATTGCTCCGATTATTGCCCCAAAGAGCCCGCCAAAGCCACCGCTTTTGCATTTACAGGTAGAATTTCCTAATGCCTGATATAGAGCATGGGAACGGGTGGCTAACTGTGAAGCTAAATACATGGCTGAAGAATCCGCGATATTGGAAAGAGTAGTGGTATAAAGAGAGAGCTGGCCTAAATTTACCGTGGTCAGGATCATGATCAGGATGACCACGACCATTAAGATAAGGATGGTCGCCACCTGGCCTAAAGGCCTGTCTTTTTTCAGGTTATCCAGAGAAAATTTCTGATAAAAATTCCCTAACATCGCCTCTCCCGGCTATCCCGGGGACGGTTCTATTCGTATGGCCGTTAGCATAGAACCGTCCCCTTTTATTTGGCGAAAATATTCAGCTTCGGGTATTTGCTTTGGTCAGACTCATCTATTTGAACTTCTACCGGACTATTCCCCGCTTCCACCCGTTTAGCCTCGTAATCTTTCTGCCTCTGTACCAGGCGCTTATTCATCCATAAAAAAACCTGTAATGTACCGAATAGCAGGATAAAAACTACGACGATGCCGGCTGCCAGCTCTAAAGAAACTTGAGCCCTTTTACCAGCCGGTCTTCCGGGACTCCACTTTATTCTGCGAAACTGCACTGGTAACCTCCTCGGTAGTCGTAGCACCGCTGGTTGAGCCGTAAGGTTGAGTAATAATCTTCCTGGTAATTTCAGTCTCCCAGTTAACATTATCCGTCGTCGCAATGCCCGAAGTATCTTCTGTTCTCCTTAAGGAACTGTCGGCGGTTATGCGCTGCTGGTAATTCTGTTGTAAGCCAAGCGCCTTTAAGCTCGTTGCGCTAAAAAGCTGGTTTAAAACAGGAAAATTGTAGGCATGATTTACGGTATCCGTTTCCGTATAATTGGCGCAATACCAGGGGATATTCATAGAGTGGCTGCAGACGCTGTTACAATCCGTGGAGTCGTTGGCCCGGCTGCATTCTTTGACGCAGGCAGCCGAGTCCACGATCATACGGCACTGTTTTACCGCAGTGCCGTAATCAAAGACCTCCCCGGCGCAGGAATCGATAATGCGGATATTTTTTGACGGCTGGTTACAGGTCGTAACCGGCTGGCCGGTATTCGGGTCGGTTGTCTCCTCTTCCTCCAGACATTCTCCTTCGCCGATGCTCCAGACATTTCCCGAACCGTATATCTGGTCGTACCTATCTAGGCTGCTTTCAGGGACATTGTATTCATCTCTGAACCCGGCAACCCTATAAGTAAATTCTTTACCATTGATACTCATTTTTATCCTGGGCAACTCGCTATCCTGGTCAGGGGTCTCGTTCAAACGGTAGTCGCGGATAATGGAACCGGCAGAGCCGGTAAAAGGAGTGACCGAGCCTATGCCGAAGGTATCCGCGGGATTGGGAATATGCGTATCCCCCAATAATACATTGGATATGGCCTTGCCCGGTTCGCTTACTGCACCGGCTAAAGACTTCCTGAAGGACTGCTGCATCAGCTTCTGTTGGGAATTATACCTGATGCCGTAGCTTATGAGGACGCCCAAGAGCATCACGATGATCGCCCCAAAAATCGCTACTTCCAATAATGCCTGTGCCCTACGCATCTTATTTCTCCGACGCAATACTTTCGGTGCCTGAACGGCTCTCGGTCTGGAAATTAATAGTGTTAGCGGTGGTTGTAGTATAGCACTCGTCGTCTTCGGTAGTTACGCTGGTAGTAGTTATATCGCTCTGCTGCGTAGTGGTAATATCCGAAGACATCTTTCCTGGATCATATTGCTGCAGGCTTAACTCATCCGCACTGGAGCGCATCTTTCCCTGGAGCCCGCGCCTGATATAAACCTGCATAGCCAATAATGCCGCGATAATGGCAAAAATAACAATGGCAAATTCCAGGCTGCTTTGCGCCCTTCTCATCTTATTTCTCCTGTGTTGAGACCGAAGCCGTTGTCCCGGTAGTCAGCGTGGTTGAGCTGACTTCGCTTGACCGGGCGGCGCCCTCGTATGCCCTTAACTTCTGCGTGCTCTGCGCCTGGCGCCTGATTGCCGAAGAGGTCTTGGTCCCGGTAATGGGATTAATATCTTCGGCATCTTTCTGGTCGCCCATCTCATCTGCCGCAATCTTCACTACTGATTGTATCCCCCTGCGAAAATATAAAGACATCGCCGCTAAAGCCAGGGCGATTAAACCTAAAACTATTACGTATTCCATAATGCTTTGCGCTTTGCTCTTCATCTCTAATCCGCCTCTTGAGCGGGCCTTGTCTTTTCCCAGCCGCTGCGGGTAGAGGTTTGCTCAATTGACGTCTCAGGAAAACCTACGCTGGAACTTCCGCTCCTTGTTTCAGCAACGCTCGACTCCCGATAGTAGGGATCATACTGCTGCTTTATGCCGCTGACACCGGCTGCCCCTTTTTCGGCAGCGGCGTTCTTGATCTCAGAAACCAAGTAATCCGGCCCGGCCTTGTATTTTGCCTGCATAGCGCGCTGCAGATAAATACGCATGGTCAAAATTATGCCCACTACCGCAACCAATAATATGGCCAGCTCAGTTAAACTCTGCCCTCTTAATGCAAATACGCGCATTTAATACCGCTGCTCTGGCGCAGTGCCCCATTCTTCAGTTTCGGACCTGGTGACCTTTTCGCCCTGCTCTACCTTGCTGGTCGTCGCACCCGTCGACGTATCGCGGCTTTCCGTAGTCACGGTAGTGCCGGACGCCTCTGTTTTCCAGGCAGAGGTATGGCTTCCCGCGGCATCAAACTGCTTGCCGATCTGATCCGTAGATTCCTTTAATTTCCCCTGCACGCCTTTTTTCATATAGGCATTGATCGCTATTAAGGCACCGATTACTGCCGCGATAATCAAGGCATACTCTAAGGTGTTCTGGCCTTTTTTATTTCTCAACATTATCCACCCCTCCTGCTTCTTTAGGTTTTATTCCTCTTTAGCGCCGGTGATCTGCTGGGTGCCGGTACGGCTGACTGTCGCTCCGGTGACTTCTTTCTTTCCGCCGGCTTCAGTAACCACGCCTGCTTCCCTGCCTTCGGTGGATTCGGTGCTGAACTGATACTGGCCTTCCCGGATATAGTAAGGCTCATACTGCTTCTCCGTCCCGAAAAGGGCCTGGGTCTTGTCCCCTGCCTCTGTGCCCTGCAATACCACCGTAGACATATTATCTGCACCGGATTTGACCTTGGCCTGCATGGACCTGCGCATATAGATCTGCATAGCGCTGAATACACCGATGACTACCGCGATCAAAAGCGCGTATTCCATAGTGCTCTGCGCTCTCCTGTTCTTAAATATCCGCAACATCTTCCACCTCCTTAAAAAGACGCTACTTGGTCGACTGCGCAGTGAAATCGCTGGTTGCCGTGGTTATTTTTGTCGCCGAAGAATCCATCACGTTCTCTACCGCGGGCTTGAGTTTCAGGTAAGCGAAGATAATGATCGCGCCGACGATCGCCGCGAATACCGCGATGTACTCCAGCGTGCTCTGAGCCCTCTTTCTTTTTAACATCTTTCTCCTCCTAATTGTTCGGTTGGGCATTGATCTGGTCTTCAATAACTTTCAGGTTTGCCTGGGCTGAGCGCTGCACATAGATACTCATCGCCGCCAGCGCCGCCACAACCACAGAAATAATCAACGCGTACTCTAAAATGCTTTGTCCGCCATTTTTGGCCGGTATATATTTAATTTTTTCCATCATTCCCTCACTGCGTTATGGCCGTCGCTGCCTTCTGAAAAAAGCCGGTCTTTGCGCTTGAGCCCTGGATCGCCTCTTTGACCTTAGGCAAAAAAGTACTGAAAGATAGGATCGTCAAAACAGCTATAATAGCGAATATGATAAAATATTCTAAGGATGCCTGGCCTTTAGGTTTTGCGTCACACATCATTAACTCCTAAAAATAAAAAACCGAAAACCAGGGGCCTTCGGTAACCTTACAGGACAGCTTTTTTCGCTTTGGCCCGTGGCACATTCCCGTCCCGATACCTCCATACCAGGATTTACCTCCGCCTTGCCGCCCCTCAACCTGTATTCTATTTTTCCATTTAAATATAACATCTTTATAGGTAAGCGTCAATCTTATTCAAGGCCCGCGCAGAAAGCGTTTTCTTTATCCCCCCTATTTAAAATATAATTTTAGCCCGTCGGAGAAAGCAACCTCTTTTTCGTTGAGCCGGCGGCAAAGATACCCTAAATCCTTGCCGAAAGAATAACCCGGCGGAACAACAAAACCGGCTAAACAGGTTTCATTATCCCTGGTTAGCCGGATATCCAGGTTATAAAAGCGCTCTCTTACCAGCGTAAGCTCCTTATCCGTATATCCGGCTGGCAATAAATACCAGCGCACATAGGCATCTAAAGCTAATAAATAGTTCTTTAATAATTCCTCAACGCTTAAAACATGGTCGAGTTGCGGGTTTAATTTTTC
This sequence comes from Candidatus Omnitrophota bacterium, assembly GCA_028687205.1. Classification (GTDB taxonomy): domain Bacteria; phylum Omnitrophota; class Gorgyraeia; order Gygaellales; family Profunditerraquicolaceae; genus UBA6233. The sequence continues at coordinate 37,360 of JAQUAP010000001.1, read as the reverse complement.
GGCGGAGAAGAAACGCTGGGAATTGGCAGCGTAAGTAAAGAGCTCAATTTTATGGCTATAGTCCTGAAAAGCCTCGTCCAGGTTGGGCCAATGGCTAAGGTAGGTGAGGGCTAATTGCTCGGAGCTTTTATCGCCGGGAGCAATGTTACTTAATATGACCAGGCGCGTTTTTTCATTCAGGCTTGTCTTTAACGCGCACCCGTTAAGGCTGACCTGTTTACCCAGGCGCGGATGGCTCAAAGCCATCTCTATATCCGCGATATAAAAATCGCTGTTCTGGGCTTCCAGGCGCAGGCGCCGGAATTGCCCTATGTTCTTAACTTTACGGCATTCGGTAAACTGCCAGGGCCAGACCCCGAAGATAAAGAAGCGTTTTTTAGCCGGGGACATGGGGATGACTTCCAGTTCATTAAATTTATTGCCGTAAAGAATCATGTTACTGATGCTGCTTGCTTGCGCTTCAAAGGCGCCAAGAAAACTAAAAAATTCCGGCGAAGGCATATCATAACCCGGGGCGTTAAAAAGCACCAGCGGCTGGCCTTCGGTAAAATATTTTTTGATATATTTTTTTAAATTATGGATGGGAGAGACAAAATCATAGGGGATATGCGGGCTAGACCAGACCGAGTACATCTGCCCGTCCAGGTAGAGGTTTTCTCCGTCGGAGAGGATGATCCTGATACAGCGCACCTCCTGCAGGCTTAAAGTGATAATACGCAAAATATCCAGGTTCATCACCTTGATACTTTCTATTTCATTTAAACAGGCGGACAATTTATCCAAGACAGGCTTTTCTATTTTTTCCTTGAGTAAGGGCAGGTAAATAAGGTTTTCTATCACCGCGTTAAAATTACCCTCTGTCCTGGATAACCTGCTTTTAACTGCCGCGGCAATGCGTGAGCTTGCGCCGATAATAGAATCTGCTGCCTTAAGCAAGATAATCCCGCTATTTTCTAACTGGGGGAACGTACTGACGTCAAATGCAACCGCGGCTTTTGCCCCTGCCGGCTCTAAAGACGCCTCTTTCTCTTCTTCAGCTTTCTTTGCTTCCTCGGCTTTTTTAGCTGCCTCTTCTTCAGCTTTTTTCTTGGCCTCCTCAGCCAGCTGCGCCTCTTCGGCCTGACGCGCTTTTTCTTCCTGCGCCAGTTTTTCCAGCCTTAGTTTTTCCGCGGCTTCCTTAGCTTTTCGCTCTGCTTCTTCCTGCTCAAGCCGCGCTTTTTCCGCGGCCTCTTTAGCTAATTTCTCCTCTTCTTGCTTACGCAGGGTTTCTTTTTCTGCTTCTTCCTTAGCGCGTTTCTCTGCTGCGACCTTAAGTTTCTCTTCCTCGGCTTTTTGCTTAGCTTCCCGGGCGAGACGTTCTTCTTCAGCTTTTTTCTTGGCCTCCTCAGCCAGCTGCGCCTCTTCGGCTTTTTTAGCTTCTTCTTCAAGCCGCTTTTTTTCTTGTTCTGCCTTACGCGCTTTTTCCGCTTCTTCCTTGGCGCGTTTTTCCGCTTCTTCCTTGGCGCGTTTTTCTGCTTCGGCTTCTTTAATTTCTTCCTGCCGCCTTCTTTCTTCTTCGGCTAATTTTTGCCATTTTTCTTTTTCAGCTTGCCTGGCAGCTGCTTCTGCTTCCTTGGCAGACGTATCTTCTAACAATACGGGCAATTGCGGCATAGCTATATGATGCCTTTTCTTTTTAGGGGTCCTGCCTATAGGCGCGCTTAGGCCGGCTTCTTTGATAATCATATTAATGCTGGATTTGGATAACTCGATCTTAAAATTATCTAAAACTAAGGCGGTTAGTTTACGGCAGCTTAGGTGGGGGTTGTCGCTCTTTTGCCGCAAGATGAAATCTTTTACTTCTGGTTTTAATTTATAGATTACACCCATAGCTACTCCAGTTTGGACATTTCTCCGCACATAGAGTATAACTCAAAACTAATATTTGTCAAGATATTATAGATTGGACATTATTTGGTAAGAAATTATGCTTCTAAAATAAGCTGGTCGCCCTGGCTGGTAGAAGTAGAGCAGATTGTGCCGGCAGGTAATTCAATAATCAGGCGGCTCTTAAAAGAGAGTGGGCTGAACCTGAAAGGCCTAAGATTAGCCACTGCTTGTAAAACCCGGTTATTTTTATCTACAAACAATATATCTATGGGGAAACGCATAAAACAGGTATGGATGGAGTTAGAGGGGTTTAAGATAATGGCCTGGCCAGGCCTAAATTCCTTTTTACCCAGGAGGCCTTTTATTCTTTTCAAAAAAGTATCCGCGACAAAGGTATCCTGCGCCAATATGGTATTGCGCGTCTGGTTAATTATCTTCATTGATTAGGGAGCTTTAAATATACTATCGGAGAGCTTTAGGCCTTTTATCCTGATTTCTTCAATTGCGGAAGGTATGTGGCCGGTAGCCTGGAAATCACCCAGTACACTACCCTGGGCATCAATGCCGGTTTGTTTAAAAATAAAGATATCCTGCAGGTTGATATGCAGCTCATCCTTCATCCCGCTTACCTCTGTTACCTGGACAATCTTACGCGAGCCATCGGATAGCCTGGCAGTGTGGATAATTAAATCTATTGCCGAGGCAATCATCTCGCGGATGGCCCTGATCGGCAGCTCTACTCCTCCCATGAGAATCATCGAATCCAGGCGGCTTAAAACATCCTGCGTGGAATTAGCGTGGATAGTGGTCATTGAGCCATCATGGCCGGTATTCATCGCCTGGAGCATATCTAATGCTTCAATACCGCGGCACTCGCCGATGATTATGCGGTCCGGGCGCATTCTCAAGGTATTGCGGAAAAGGTCCCTTATGGTTACCGCTCCCCTGCCTTCAATATTAGGCGACCGGGATTCCAGCCTTATCCAGTGCTGCTGGTCGAGCTTTAATTCTGCCGCATCTTCAATGGTAATAATCCGTTCGTTTTCCGGGATAAATCCGGAAAGGACATTTAAGGCCGTGGTCTTACCGCTTCCGGTACCGCCGGAGACAATGATATTTTTTCTGCAGATAACGCAGGCGCTGATAAAATCAGCCATATTCTGGTTTAGGGCCTTTAGCTGGATCAGATCCTCGATTTTAAATTTCTCTTTCCTGAATTTCCTTATAGTTAACGAGGGACCGGTCAGGGCTAAAGGCGGGATAATGGCATTCACGCGCGAGCCGTCGGCAAGGCGCGCATCTACCATCGGGACAGATTCGTCGACCCTCTTACCGATAGGCGCGATAATCCTTTCAATGATTGTCTTGACCTGCTCATTGGAGATAAATTTTTTGCTGGTCAGCTCTATTTTGCCTTTTTTTTCAATGTATATCTCATCTTTATTATTGACCATAATATCGGTGATATCGGGCGTAGCTAAAAGGTCATCCAAGGGCCCCAGGCCTAAGGCCTCATCTAAAATTTCCTTGACCAGTTTCTTGCGCACTTCAGGGGAAGAAATAAAGGTCCCGGCTTCTTCAACCAAAAAATTACTTACCATTACCTCTGCCTTGCTGCGCAAGGTCTTTGATTTTTTACTGTCGCTGAAAACCTTTAAATCCAGCCTTTTAATATTCAACTCATCGATCAGCCGGGTATGGATCTTCCTTTTCAGGATGATGATATCGTCCGCCATTTCTTCCTTGGCGGTCAGCTCTTCGATTACCGGCTCGGTCAGCCCTTCCTCTTCCCATAATTTTGCCGGCTTCTCTAAGGCCACCTGTTGCAGGCGCAACTGGTCTATCTCCCGGTTCTCCGTAAATAAATCCTTATCCTTGACTAACTGCTCGCTCAGTTTATTTATCGCCAGGCTAAAGCGCGAGCGCGGGCTGTCGATGACTACCGGGATACCGCGGTTTACGGCCAAGCCGACAACCCTGCCCTCCGAAGGTATCTGGTTGAGGATACCGCAAAGCAGGTTAACTTTTATCTCCTGTAGGCTGATACTGGAGATAGACTCGGCGCGGTTTAAAATTACCTTAATCATGGATAAAGGAATTTGCAAAGATTGCAGGGTGTCTATTGCCCACTCCGCCTGGTATATGGAAAGTATATCGGGAGTAACCACCAGGATGATCAGGTTTGCCTGATTTAAGGTCGCCAGGAGCAGGTCGCTAAAACTCCTTCCGGCGTCTACAATCATATAATCGTAATCTTTATCCAACAGGCTAAATATCTCCTTAATATTTTCGGGCTTAAGGTGCGGCGCCTGTTGAGGCCGGATTACTCCGCATAAAAGGTCAAGGCCCATATAGCTATGGATTAAAAAATCGCTTTTCTTGAATTCCGACGCTTGTTTCTTAAAATTCTGGATGAGCTCAACCATGCTCCTGTCCACCTTAAGGTCTAACATGCGGGCCATATCGCCGACTGCCTGCAGGTCTAAATCCACCAGGCAGACCTTTTGCCCCTGCTCTTTAGCCAGGGAACAGGCGAGGTTAGTGGCAATCAAGGTCTTGCCTACTCCGCCCTTCGTGCTGAATATGACTATTTTCCTAGACATTTTTTATTTTAGTTGAAAGGTTACCGGGATATCAATCCAGAGTTCCTTGTCTTCTATAGAGGCAGGAAATGGGGGATAGGAAGTTATATTTTTAGCCATAGCAGCTGCCTGGTCATCCAGAAGATAATACCCTGAAGGCTCTTTGACCACCACATCCAGGAGTTCTCCGGTATAAGAAATATGCAGCCTTAATTTTACTGTCCCCTGATCGCCGCTTTCTTTAAGTTCCGGGGGATAGGTGAAATTACTTAACATGCGCTCCTGGATAATTTTGGCGTATTGCGTAACCGGATCAACGCCAACCTCCGGCGCTTCCCGGGTAGTTTTTACTTCTTTCGGGGTTGCGGGTTGCAGGGATTTCTCTCTCTCCATATAAGCTATCTTAGGCGTAAGGACAATAAAGAGCTCGGTGTCTCCCCTGCTGGCAGTGCCGCCGCCTTCCTTAGTCGTCTTCTGCCTAAAGAACGCGCCTATAATAGGCACATTGCTTAAGAACGGGGTCCTGCGGATATCTTCTTCGCTCTTTTTCTTAATTAATCCTCCGATAGCCATAGTCTGGCCGTCATCAAGATAAAGTTCAGTGGAAGCGCTGCGCTTGGAAAGAGGATAGGCCTGAGCAGTGGTGGTGGTGGTACTGCTGCTGGTTGTCCCGATACTTTGAACTGTGCCTATATCGCTAACCTCTACATTTAAACCTAGTTTTATACGTTTCTCTGCGGTTAAGGTGGGTTTTATTTTTAATTTAATGCCGTACTCTTTATACTCCACGCTGGTCCCCTGGCTCCCTGTAGTGGCGGCTATCTGGGTAGTAAATATCGGCTGCTCTCCGCCGACAATCAATTCCGCCTCTTTACCGCTCTGGCAGGTAATCCGCGGCCGGGAAAGGATACGCGCCTTGCCTTCCTGGATTAAGGCATCTAATTTAAGTGTAAAGGGGCTGGCTGTCCCGCTTATTGAGCGTCCGATATTAGAGACTTTGAATATTTTACCCCAGCTCGTCCCTGCTGCGCCAAGCGCGGGAGAGCCGATTTCAGTAAAGGTAATTGACCCCGGCCAACTAAACCCTAAAGTACTGGTAGCATCCTTATCTAATTCCAGGACCTGCACGTCTATATCTAATAAAGACTCTTCTTCTTTAACCTGGATTAAATCTACTATCTTCTCCTTTAATCCGCCTAGGGCAGTAAAGACCCTTTCTCTATCCTGGCTGGATTTAACTCTGCCCAGCATCAACACCTTGCCTTCGTCTTCGGCGGATTGAGAATAAACCTCGGGCAGATTAAGTTTACCCAATAAATTATCCACCCTTGATTTTATGGCGCTAATGTCTTCGGCAAATACTTTCAGCCGGTAAGGCTGCTCCCCGAAGTTATCCCAGAATACCAGGGTGGTTGTCCCCGGAGATTTAGGGGTCAGGGTTATGGAGTTTTTGGTTACATTGGTAACATCCGCTATGGCGGGATTTCCGACGGCAATTCTGCTCGGGCTGCTCACCGATATAATCTTGATTTCTCCCATGTATAGCTTAAGCACTTCCGAAGTATCATCCGCGGTATAGCTATTACCGGGCAGGACGATGAAAGCAGCGGCTGCCAGTAAAGTAAATAAGCATATCCTCTTCATTATCCTTCCTCTTCTCATTTATTTAGCTAAGGGGACTTTTTCTTTATTTAAGCCCCGGTATATTTCTACAAAACCGGTTGCATCCTGAGTTTCAGGCCGGGCTTCCTGTTGTTGAGGCAATATATGCCTGAATAAGGTATCCCAGCTCGCCGCCTGAATCGGCTGCACTACCTGGGCGTCCGCAGGCGAACGTAAAGTCAAACGTAACTTGCCCTGCTCCTGGACAAAGGCGATAAGGTTGGCTTCCTGCGGGCTGAGGGCAAGGGTGATCAACGGAGAATTTTCGCTTCTTCTTTCTCCTTCCGGGGCTTTTTTCCCGGCGCTGCCTGATGCCGCGCCGGTATCCTGGCCTACGGCGAGAATCAAAACATTCTGGAAGAGCGGCATAACCGCTACCTGGGTTACTTGTTTACCTTCGGCTGTTGTTACCGGCACCGGGAGTAAGGCAATTACATCCACATAATCACCTGGCTTAATCATCCCCCCTAATCCGGCCAGGCTATCTACTGAAATAGTAATCGCTCTTTTGCCTACCGGCGTGCCTTCGGCTAAACCGCCTGTTTGCCTGGGTTGGACCAATTTACTTAAAGTAATTTGTTCGCCTTTGGCTATTGGCAGGAGCGCCACCATTCCCAGAATCCTCTCTGCCGAAGAAACTACCTGCGGCTGGAGATATTGCTCCGGGACGATGCTCGTATTTAAGTTTTCGGCCGTAAGAATAGCGCCTTTAGGGATATCCTTATTGGCGACCAATACCTTAACCTGATTCTTAGGCAGGTTCTGCTCAATATTCGCTATTTTTTTCTTCGCCTCTTCGATAACCTGCTGGCGCTGCTGGTCAATATAGGTCTTGGTCATGAATACCGCGGCCACGGCTAAGAGTATGCCGATAATGATGATAATCCTTTGTTTCTGCATACTTACTTTATTTCTCCCTCGTGAAACTCTAATTTCGCGTCTTGAGATAACTTACCGACTAAATCTTCGATTTTTTGCCGCTGTTTTAAAAAAGTCAAGCCCTTTCTGATATCATCCCACATATCGGCCAGCGAGCGCTGTTTACCGCCGCGCTTGGCTTCCAGCTTAACAATATAATACCCGTCAGGGCATTTAAAAATACTGCTCATCTTGCCTACTTCCAACGAATCAGAGAAAGCCACGGCGTCAAATTGCGCGGACTTCTGGCCCTTCTTGATGAACCCCAGGTCTCCCCCGTCTTTGGCGCTTGAGCTTTTAGAGCGGTCTTTGGCTAAAGTAGCGAAATCCGCCCCCTGCAAAAGCTGGATTAAAATATCCCGGGCGTCCTGCTCGGAACTAACCACTATTTCGCGCAACTGCCTTTCTTCGGGCTCTTTGAGCTGGTCCTTATAATTATTGTAATAATCCTCTATTTCTTTAGAGCTCACTTCCACTTTTTCCGCTTCCTTGCGGAAAAGTTCCATCACCAGCAACTCTTGCTTGGTTCTTTCTAATGCCTGGACGATTTCTTCTTTCCTGTCCAGCCCCCTGTTCAGGGCCTCCTGGTAAAGGAGCATCCGGCGCACCATTTCATTTTTAAGATATTCTATTTTTTTATCGCGGGTGGTTATTTTATTCTCCGGCTTATCATCGGGAATCAGGTCATTATAAGTAGCTACCTCCCTATCCAGGTCTTCCAGGGTAATCGGAGAGTTGTTTACTTTGGCGATAACCGTACCCTTGACCGGCAATGCGGCGGTAAGGGCTTCCTTAAACTTTGGCTTAGCGAGGCCGAGCTTATCGCAGCCAAGCATCGACGATAAAATAAAAAGGCTGAGCCCTAAGAAAATAATGTGGTATCTCATTACTCCTCCTTAAGATTCATTATTTATTCTTTCTTAATCTCATTGATTATGCGGATTAATAAATCCGCGATCTTGGCAATAAGGTAAAGAAAAAAGAAGAAAAAGGTATAGGCGATGAGGACGACTATACCCATCCAGCGGGCATTACCCGGGGCAGCGCCAAAGATAATGGAGAGGCCGCCCAAGAGGCCGAAAAATAAAAAAATCCAGGCAGCAATTTTGACTACTGCACTGGACGTCTTCAAAAAACCTAAATGTTCGCGCATTGACCCTCCTTGTTATTGTAAGTTATTATAAATTTTTTAGCATAAACCGCACTAAATAGCAAGAGAAATCTTCAGCTGGTAGCCCCAACGAGATTTGAACTCGTGTTTATTGGCTGAGAACCAAGCGTCCTAGACCGGGCTAGACGATGGGGCCGTCGAAAAGCTAAAATATTTTACTATACACAGGGATTTAGTCAATAATTTTATTGACCCTGTATCTTAAAGCGTTTATAATACAAAACATGCAGGCAGCCATCGGCATAAGCACGGCGCAAGACTACATCAAGGCGGCTAAGGAAGCGGTTGAGAAAGCCAGGCAGGATTTAAACGGCGAAGAGATTAAATTTGCCTTTGTCTTTAGCGCGGGAGAATCCTGTCACTCCCTGGTATTAGAGACAATCGCCGACTTAATCGGACCCGTCCCGCTCCTGGGTACCAGCAGCACGGCGATTATCTCCAGGCAGGGCAGCCTAAAGCAGGGCTTAATGGTTATACTTTTTGCCTTGGCCGAAAACACTTATTTCAATACCGCCTGCGTCAAGGATATAGGCGCAAAAGCTACCTTAAGCGCCGGAGAAGAATTAGGGGAAAGGCTTTTATACGGATGCAAGAATGTGCGCCGCAATCTTAGTGTCATATTCTCCAACACCGAAGCGCTATACAGCTCAAGTTTTATAACCGGGCTGCAGGAAAGGCTAGGGATGAGCTTTCCTTTAGTCGGGGCATCTATTACTGACCATAAAGAAAGCTGCCTTTATTTTGGTTCGGAAATATTGCGTAACGCTGCCTGCGGCATACTCTGGGGCGGTAAATTTAATTTTAACTTGGGGATAGAACACGGCTGGGAGCCGCTGGGAAAACCCCGTTATGTAACCCGCTCGCAAGGAGACATCGTAAATGAAATTGACGGCGCGCCGGCAGTCAATTTATATAAAGAATACTTCGCCAAAGAAATCCCCTGGTTAAAAAAAGAACTGCGGCGCCTCTCGGCATTTTACCCGCTGGGGATGCGCATCTCTGAAAAAAAGGAATATCTGTTAAGAAGCATCGTTGCTATACAGGACGACGGATCCCTCGTTTTCCGGGGAGAGGTCCCGCAAGGCAGCTCCGTGCGGCTGATGATCAGCTCAAAGGAAGCCTGTTTATTGAGCGCAAGCAACGCCGCTAAAACAGCGCTGAAAAATATGGGAGGGAAAAAAATAAAACTTGCCCTTATACTTGACTCTTTATCCAGGAATATACTCCTGGGCAGGCAGGCAGCGCAGGAAATTAAACTTATCCAGGATATACTGGGCACGGACGTGCCTTTGGCCGGCATATATACTTCTGCGGAACAGGCGCCCTTAAATGCTATTAATTATTTAGGCAGGGTCTATTTTCATAACAATTCCATAGCGGTATTAACCCTGGCGGACTAAAAAATGTCTTACTTGGACAAAATTCTTCTTTTAATATACGTGCTAACGACCCTGCCCCTGGCTATTCTCCTTATTTATAAGGTATACCGCCTGAACCAGTTACAACCTAAGTTTAATAGCGTCAAGAAATCCCTGGATGATATGGATGAGCAGGCCAAGCTCATTGTGCGCACGGATATGGAATTAAATAAAATACAGGAGGCGCTGGATAAAAAAATCACCGGCCTCTACGCGCTGCAAAGGTTATCACGCATCATCAGCATGACCCTGGAAGAAGACCAGATCTTCAAGCGCATACAAGCGGAATACTTAGAGGACCTGGGGCTGGAAAAAGGGTGCGGCTTCCTATGGGATGAGAGGAATAAACAATTTGCCTTGCGTTTTAGCATCGGCTACAGAGACGATGAAATCATGGCCATAAAATCATTCGTTAACAACAGCCAGGAAAAGTTCCTTGATTTTATAATTAACGATAAGACCCTCTCTTCTGTCCCGGGGGCAAATGACTTAATCAGCGCGCAACAGTTAAATACTGTCTTTAAGGTAATCTCTTTTATAATCTCGCCGCTATTGCCGCAGCAAAATAACCGGGGATTGATTTTTGTCGGCACGGAAAATCCCGAAACCGTAATTACCGAAGGAGACGAGGAATTAATCAAAATACTGGCTACGCAATTAGGCCAGGCGCTGGAAAATGCCCGCCTGTTTGAGAAAACCTGGCGCGCGCAACAAGAGCTGGAGAAAAAAGTAACCGAAAGGACCCACGAATTAACCCTCGCCCTGGAAGAGGTCAAAAAGATCAGCGCCCGTAAGACTAACTTCGTCTCCAGCGTATCCCATGAGTTAAGGACTCCGCTTACTTCCATAAAAGGCTACGCGGCGATACTGCTCACCGGAAAATTAGGCGAACTGCCTAAGGATGTGCGGGAACGCCTGGAAAAGATAAACCGGCACAGCGATGAACTGGTACATATGGTTAATGAATTACTGGATATATCCCGCATTGAATCGGGCAAAGTAACCATGCGCACGGAAATCTGTAATTTAAAAGAAATAGTGGATAAGGTTGAGGACTTATTATCCGGGCAACTAAAAGAAAGAAAGCTCTCTTTAACTACCGGGATTACGCAAGATGCCAACCTGGTCTTGGCTGACCGGACGCAGATAGAACGCGTATTTATTAACCTTATCAGTAACGCGATGCGGTTCACTCCGGCGCAAGGCAAAATAACCGTAACCAGCCGCAAGGTAGATAAAATGATCGAAGTGGGTGTCCGCGATACCGGCTGCGGGATACCCGAAGAAGCGCAAGAGGCGATATTTGAAGAGTTCTTCCGGGTGGATAACGCTATCAACCAGGAAGTAAGGGGAACCGGCCTGGGGTTGACGCTGGTAAAACATATCGTTGAAGCGCATAACGGAAAAATCTGGGTCAAGAGCAAGATAGGCTCTGGCTCAACATTCAGTTTCACTTTACCTGCAGCAGAATAAATATATGGGCGTAAAAATACTTATTGTTGATGACGATCCGGATATCCGGGATGTATTAAAACTTACCCTCTCCGAGGAAAACTACGAGATACTCGAGGCCGCTGACGGAGAGGGGGCCTTAAAGGTGATCCACGCTAATCAGCCGGATTTAATCCTGCTGGACTATAAAATTCCCAAGGTCGACGGCAGAGAGGTCTGCCGAAGGATAAAAAAAGATTTACTCCTCAGGCACCTGCCTATAATTATGGTCACCGGCAAAGGCGATATCAGCGACAAAGTTGACGGCATTGACGCCGGGGCGGATGATTATGTGGTCAAGCCGTTTGAGCCTAAAGAATTGCTGGCGCGCATCCGCATGATTTTAAGGCATACCGAGCGCGACCTGGAGGCAAATCCCCTCACCCGTCTTCCTGGAAATGTCTCAATCTTAAAAGAGTTATCCCGGCGCATCGAAAACAAAGCCTTATTCGCCGTATGCTACCTGGACCTGGATAAATTTAAATCTTACAACGATAAATACGGGTTTGAACACGGCGATGAGGTAATCCGCGAGACTGCGCGCCTGCTTATCCGCGCAACGCAGGACCTGGGTAACCGTGACGATTTTGTAGGGCATATCGGAGGCGATGACTTCGTCGTTGTCACTACGCCTGACAAGGCCGAAGCGTTATGCCAAAAAGTCATTTTAGATTTTGAAAACCTTGTCCCTTCCTTCTATAATGAAAAAGACAGGAAGAATGGCTATATAACGGGCAAGGACCGCCAGGGATTGGAACAAAAAATTCCGCTCCTCTCTGTATCTATCGGTGTAGTGACCAATGAATCCAGGAAGATAGCGCACGTGGCGCAAATCGGAGAGATAGGCGCGGAGCTAAAGGCTTACGCCAAAAGCCTGGAGAGAAGTAATTACGTAAGAGACCGGCGCGGCATAGACCGGTAGGTTTTCTATTGGTGCGCGAGGGGGGAGTTGAACCCCCAAGCCTTTCGGCACAAGCCCCTCATGCTTGCGTGTCTGCCATTCCACCACCCGCGCATAAATCCAATATATCAATTTGGATAGCCCTGGATTTATTTCCCAAGAATACCTTTAATCTGACTTATCAAATCGCCTGTAGTTATGGGCTTAGCAATATAATGCCTTCCGGCAATCGTAGATTCTTTTCTTAGTTCATCCTGCTTTACCAGGGCGGTAAGAAACACTATCGGGATATCGTTGGTTGAATTATCGGCGAGCAAATTCTCCGCTACCTCCGTGCCGTCCATTTTCGGCATAAAGATATCCAGCAGGATTAAATCAGGATGGTACTGCCTGGCCAGGTCTATGCCGGTTAGAGGGTCTTCGGTTGCCAGGACTTCAAATTCTCCCGTATTTTCCAGGTTTAATTTCACAAAGCGGGTAAATTCTTGCTCATCGTCAATCAGTAGTATTTTTATTTTACCGGCCATCTTTATCTCCCTTTTAGCTTATCCTCTTCTAAGGGGCGCCACAGCCTTATAAGGCGCGGTTATCTGCACCCTAGCTAAGAGGCAAGTTGATCGTTACGCTCGTACCTGCGCCATATTTACTCTTAATCTCCAAAGTTCCCCTGTGGCTTTCAATGATTGCCTTAGATATAGCTAGTCCTAAACCCGTGCCCCCCTTTTCCTGCTTAGTAGAAAAAAACGGCCCAAAAATCCTACGCATATCGTCTTCCCTGATGCCGCACCCCGTATCGCTAATAATAATCTGCAGGCTCTTCTTATGTGAAACATCTTCAGCCTGGCTGGCTATCACGGTAATATTACCCCCTTGAGGCATGGCATCAAATGCATTGATAAAAATATTTATCAATACCTGCTGCATCTGATTATGGTCTAATTTTACCTTGGGTAAGTCCGGGGCAAAGACCCTGGTTATCTTTACGTTATTAAGGTTAGTTTGCGGGTCAACGAAAAATAAGCTGCTATTGATAAGCGAAGGAACATCTACCTCTTCCAATATAAGCGGGGCCGAAGGCCGGGCGAAGTTTAACAGGTCTTTTAAAATTTTATCCGCCCTAAGGTTAGCTTGTATTAAACTCTCTATGGTATCTATGCACACTTTATCAGACGGCACTATGGACTTTAGGTATTCTAAGCCTTGCAGGTTTATTGCCAGGGGGTTTTTTATCTCATGCGCGATGTTGCTTGCCAGCTTGCCTAAAGCAGCCATCTTTTCTGACTGGATAAGCTCAGCCTGGGTTTGCTTGAATTCAATATAGACTTTTCGCAGGTCTTCTTCCGATTCCTTCAATAACCTCTCTGCCTGCAAGAACTCGGTGATATCGCGGCCTTCGGGAAGCAGAAAGATAACTTTACCGCTTTTATCTTTCACCGGCTTAAGTGAAAAATCAACATTGTGCACAGCGCCTTCCTTATCTAAATGGGTTGCCTCAAAACGGATAAATTTACCCTCAGCTGCTTTTTTTACGGCCTGCCGCAATTTTTCCTGCAGCTCCGGCGAATGTGTCCACCAGGGGGCTTGCCAGAATGGCTTACCCAGGACCTCGGATGCTTCAGTGCCGATTAATTCTAAGGCGGTCTTATTGGCCTCTATCAGTATGCCGTCGAGCGTCATCAGCCCGATAAACTGAAAAGTCTGGTCAAAAACAGCGCGCATCTTCTGCTCGTTTTCTTGCAACTTGCTTTCCACTTTCTTAAATTCAGAGTTATCCTGCAGCATCTCAACAGCAGCAATCAATTTTCCTTTATTATTGTATACGGGCGCAGCATCAAATACCAGGTACCTGTCTTTACCGTTCAGTTTAAGGTACCAGCCTTCAGCGTGTAAGCCGTTGCGTATGAGGGTAGACTTACCATAATCCTGGTAAAACCTGGCCATATCGCTGAATTTATTATCTATAATTATATCCGCCAGGCAGGGGCGGCAAGCATCATAGAAAGCCTTCCAGTGGTTGCTGGTGCCGATTAAACTTTTCGCTTTTAAGCCAGTCAGTTCTTCGCATGCCTTATTCCAGTAAATAACCTTATGTTGCGCGTTAATAACAAAGATGGCTATCGCAGAATGTTGGATGATGGTTTCCGCAATCTTTTCTTTTAGCCCACCGGTTTTTATCCTGGGCGCTTTGGGCTTAAGCGTTTTTTTGCGCAGGATTTTTATTTTAGCAACTGGCTTTCTGGTTTTTTTCTTGTTTTTCATTTTTTTAAAAATAAAGGCTGCTGGATAAGCTTATTATATAAGAAATTTGCCAAATATCCAGAAATTAGGAGTTACAATGCAGGTGAATTCCGCAACCGGTTATAGTTATATATAGGTATGCATTAGATATGGTAAATAGCGAACTTCTTAATATAACCGGATAGGGCCCAGATTGAAGTCGTAATAACAGTAGAGATAAAAACAAGGTTCAAAATAACGTAAAGGATAAACAGCCTCTTTTTAAACATTGCTATGCCCTTAATTATAGTGTAGAAAATAAACGGGGCTAGATAAAGAGTAATCCTTGCGGCAGTAAAAGGAAAAATTTTAAGGACTCCGGCAATGAATAAACCAGCCAGCAAGAATACTAAAATGGCGCTTAAAGATACAACCCGCCTGCCGTCATCTTTAAAACGCTTAATGCCGGAAGAGAAAGTAAAAAACAGGGCGGCAGGCATAAACAAAGTCATAATGTACGTAACAGGCTTAGCCGCCCAAAACCATCTTACATAAATCCTCTTAAGGCCCTCCCAGAATGTCCCCGTAAATTTAGCAAAAGAGGCGGTGGAAATACAATAACTCTCCCAATAAGCGGCCAAGCCGCGATTGGCGAGCGTATGCCTGATATCGGAATTGTAAGAGATAAATACAAAAACCAGCGCCGAAATAAGATAAATCATTAGATAAGTAATGCTGGCCTTGTTTTTCCTCTCCATTGCCAAAAGATTATAGGCAGGCAATAAAATAAAGAAATACGCGGTATAGGAAAACAGGATTAACGCGGGCAACAAACAGTAGCTTAAGACTAAAGGTAAATTCAGCTTTTCATTTTTTAAGTGCTCCCTTTGCTTGATTATAAAATACGTAAACACCGCCGCGGCGAACAATTCGGCTGAATATTGTTTGAATTCCGCCGCGTAATAGCTCATTAAGGCTGAACCGCACCAGGAAAGGATAAACAGTAAATATCCTAATCCCCTCCCTTCTTCTTTTTTAAAAATGTTGAGCCAGACGGCAAAACTTGAAAGCATAAAGACAAAGGGCAGGAACCTTAAGGCTAAAACATCGAATTGAAATAACGCGCTAAAGCTGCGGATAATAAAAAGATACAGCCGCGGAAAGCCCTGGCTGTATTTTAAAACCCCGAATATCTCTAAAGGCTTTAGTTCCTGAAAATTATTCAACAAAAAGACCTCGTCTAACCAGAGAGGCCGCCTTGTGGCAAAATGAAGCGCGCAGAGAAAGATAAAATAAAATATCCCCGCCAAGGACAAATAACTTAATAATTTATTCGGTTTTAGCTGTTCTTCCATTGAATTACGTTAATAAAAAGTGGGTGACGGGTTGCAGAGATTTATGTGGCTGCCCGAACTGGACGCCAGACGAACTTCGTATCCTCAAGAGGTACACCTACTTGTGAAAATGAGTGTTCGTCGTTTTAAGCGTGGTTTTATCTATTTAGGCAACCGAAATTAATCCGAAATCTTATAATGGGCGTTTCTGCCTTTTCCTACAAGCTCAATCAGTTTTGCGTCTGTCAGCTTAGAAATCTCTTTCAGCATTGCCTGGCGCGTTATGCCAAACATATCTCTTAATTCTTTGTTGCTAACCTTGCCTTTTTCTTGAATGCGCTCTAAGATTTTTATCTGCTTCTGGGTTAATTCTATTCTTTCCCCATCTTCTATCTTTGGAGTTAGCCCTATTTTTTCTATGAAATCTTTAACCTTATCTATTGAATATAAGACACCGTCTGTAAAATATTCAAGCCACCTCGTAATATCGCCTTTATCTGTTTGGACTGTTTTTAACGCTGCGTAATATGCCTCTCTATTTTCATCATAATAATCATCCAGAGCAAAAAATCTGCGATGATCAAAGCCGCTTTTATATAGAATTAATGCTGCCATTAATCTGGCTGTCCGGCCGTTCCCATCAATAAAGGGGTGAATCCTTGCAATTTCATAATGAACAATACCTGCAAGAATTACCGGGTTGGTGTTTTTTATTTTATCCGAATTGAGCCAATCCAGAAACTCCGAAACCAATCGCGGCACATAGTTTGTTTTTGGCGGGATATACTCTGCAACTTCCTTAAAACTTGTTCCGTCAAATATGCGCTTACCTACAAAAACCGCACGATCTCTCAATACGCCGCAATCTTTTTGATATCGCAGAGTGCCGGTAGTAAGAGTTTCGTGAACTTTGAGAAAGAGCTTAAGGTCTATTGTTTTTTTGGCTGCATACTCTGGAATCGAATCTAGCGCTTTAAGATAATTTAAAACTTCGTCTTTATCCTTTGCCATAGCTGTAACATCTTTATTCTCAGCTAAGGCGGCGACCTGCTCAAGCAGTAAATTATTACCCTCAATACTCGTAGATGAATGGGCGTTATGAATCTGCGCCTCTTTTTTAAGCTTTAATTCCCATTTAGGGATAAGCTTGGCCTGCTCAATAATCTCCCTACCCCTAGCAATCTCGGTAAGATTATTAAGAATTTTATTAGTAATCGTATATTTCGGCTCAAACGGCATAGTATTATTATAACAAATGACAACCTAAACGACAACCTAAATGACAACCTGATTAAAAATATAGTCCACCGACTGCAATTTATCGCTTGCGCCTTCGCAGTTAACCCTATATCCTTCAATAACATATTGCCTTGGGTTAGAAATTGTAGGCAAAGGCATAAAAACAATGATAAGGTAATTTTCATCAGGAAACTTTATTCGTGATTTTTTAATAGTCTCTCTCATCTCTTCCAGCATAGGGTTAACTTCTTCACCGCGAACGCAAATAACCATAACTTTAAAAAATGATTTGATGTCTATCAGCTTGCAAAAATCCCACATTATGTCATCTTTACTGGTTAACCATTCTGATTCCAAGGCTAATTCCAGTCCCATATAATCCTTATAGTCACTGCCCAACTCCTTGCTCCAACACAGGTCAACTATATATTCCTGCTCTCCTTCTGCGAGAACATTAGGTTTAGCCCATACCTTGAAGCCGTTCTCTATGCCTTCTTTATAAAAATAACGGTATGTGGCCTTTGTCCATTCAGGATTGCCTGAGTCAGGTGTAAGTGTGGCTATTCTCTTAAAATTCTCGCCGAAATTCTTATACAATTCTTCAATTGTCATGGTAGGTGTTATTCTAAAATGACGTTTTTATCAGATCAGCAATTGTTTATTTTTTACATGACTGCAGTAATATTGATAATTACCTCTTAAGGCAAAAGCAAACCAATAAATAATACCTCCGATGCCAGCAGTTATAACAGCGACAACAATACAAATGATTGAAGCTAACCATATTCCTTTGGTCAGCGCCCATAAGGGGCCAAAGAAAAATGCGGCCCAATTCCACTTACCGCGGTATGCCTCGTTACTTTCGCTTATCTTTTTAAATTCTTCCTGATAATATCTTGAGAGACCGGAAAAATCACTTTTTTTCTGGGTCTGAACTAAGTTTTCTCCACAGTGTTTACATTTGATAGCATCATTTTGAATCTCTTCGGCACAAAATGGACATTTTTTCATCAGACACCTCCCATTTTTGTTTCTAATACAAAACTGAATATTTGTTCCATTTCGCCACTGTATCGGACGCCCGAAGTTCGCCTGAGCGTCAAGGTTGGCTGCCCCGCATGGACTCGAACCATGATAACAAGATCCAGAATCTTGTGTCCTACCATTAGACGACAGGGCAAAAATAACGTCGCAGCTGAAGCTTAATTATACTTTATTCTGACAAAGCTGTAAAGAAAGGAGTTTACTTAAAATACGCCTTTATTTTTGGACGGCTGAAATAATAGATAAAGCCGGATGCGAAAATAATATCTAAGGAGATCGCCACTACAGTACAGACGGCGGCGAACAGTTTTAGATCGAACATTGTGTTCATCCCGGAAGCAGCAGAGATGTTCTCCACATGCCGCAAATGGTTTTCAAAGGCAGAATAAGGGTGCTTCCAATAGACAGTAATGAGCACGAACCAGAACAGGGTCAGGGTCATTTTGCGGTACCTTGCCTTAAAACGTAAGAGCCCTATGCCGCAGATCAGGCCGATTATCCTTAAGGCGTTGGAGACCAGGAAGCGCAAAGGGATAAGCGGAGCGGGCAGCTGACGGAAAATGTAAACATAATACGGATAGTTGGCTAGCCACGCCAGCTGGACCACCGAGACCAGGATCAGCATAACCCCGAAAATATATACGCCCTTAGGCTTTGCGTTCTCCATTTTATATTCAATAGCCGCGCAAAAAGCCGACCAGCTTAAAAGACAAGAAATACGACAAGTAATACAGCGAGATCATCCAGAGAGCCGGAAGCAGGAACCCTGGCGAAAGGATCAGGGCTGCCGCCCTGACCGCCAAAAACCACGCTGCCAGCGCGAAGGGAGACATGTTTTTAGGCTTAAAAACCACGTGCTGCAGGCTGTCATATTTCCTCCAATCAAAATTAATGATCCGGTCCTCCTTCTTAAGCCTATCATAAAGCGCCGAACCGGGAAAAGGGGTCAGGATAGTGATTGAGATCAAATACAGCCTGGCCCTGGCTAAAAAGGCGATCAGCTTCAGGTAATCCTTGTGCGTATAGTAGTCAAACCCCAAAATAAAAGCCCCGGTAATTTTGATGCCGTAAGCCTTGATATTCCTGATAGCCTTCAGATAATCATCGGTAGAGCTGATGCCTTTAACCGAAGTCTTGGCTAATTTCTGCGGATAGATCGTCTCAAATCCGATGAATAGACCCCGGCAGCCGCTTTGCCGGGCCAGACTCAAGGCTTCTGCGTCAAAGGCGATATCCAGGGAGCTGTTGCCTATCCAGCTTAAGTTTAAAGGGATGAGCTCGCGAAAAAGTCTTTTGGCATAAGCCGGGCTTGAAAAAATATTATCATCCCGGAAAATTATGGTCGGTTTCCAGCCGAAAGGTTCTCTTACTTTCTCTTTGATCCGCCTGATTAGTGCTACGGCCTGCTCCAACTTAATAAAGCGCAGGCCTCCTAAAGGCTGGGAGCAAAATTCACAGTGGTACTTGCATCCCCGGCTGACCATTATGCCCGAACGGTACAGGATCTTAGGGTCAACCTTTAAAAAATAGTCATAAACCGGCGAGAAAAAATCATCCAGAGGCTGACCGCGGTAGATCTTCTTTAGGGACCGGTTTTCAAAATCCCGGATGACAGACGGCCAGACGGATTCGCCCTCCCCGATAACCAGGCTGTCGCAATGTTCCAGGGCTTCATCGGGAAAACAACTTACATGCGGCCCGCCCAGGACCACGGTCGAGCCTGCCCTGCGAAAACGATCGGCTATCTTGTAAGCCTCGTAAGAATTGGAGGTAGCGCAGGAGATGCCTACTAATGCGCCAGGGACAAAATCGCTTTTCAGCCAGATAAGCTTCTGGGTAATTACTTTGATCTTATATTCCGCAGGAGTAAGCGCGGATAGGATCAGCAAAGAAAAGGTGGTGGGAGTCTTAAAGAAAAAACGCAGGGCCAGGCGGAATAACGGGTGGCTGCTGGCGGGGATAATGAGGATAAGCTCTTTTACCAAAGATTGTTCTTCACCCACTTATCGACTTTGAGCAGCCAGGCCCAATCGTCTTTGGCTCCTTCACTTATTCCGCTGGTCGTTCCCTTAACCAAGCCGACCGATCCTTTAGATACGGTGCTGCAACCGATTGCCAAGAAACCGAAGACAAGAAGAAAACATAGCAAGCACGCTTTTTTAAGCATCATATTCCTCCCTTTATCCAACGGCTTAACCTTTTTTTAGTGCGCTCTTTTCCTAAATAATAGATAACCTCAAAAAGCCCCGGCCCCACGGTCTTTCCGGTAAGGGCGACCCTGACAGGATGGATCAGGGCCTTGGATTCGATGTTCAGCTCCCTGACCAATTCGCGGAACCCAGCTTCTATGCTCAGGATATCAAATTTTTCCAATTTATCAAGTTTTTCTATGAACTGCCTGAATTCCGCTGATAAGTCGTCCGTTAAGAACTTCTTCTGCGCCTCCGGTTCTATCTTGAGCTCCTCTACAAAAAAGAAGTCCGCCCAGTCGGGAAAATCGGTTATCGTCGTAAGGCGCGGCTGGAATAATTTCACTAAAGATACCAGGTATTCCCGGTCAAGCCTGTTCGTATCGATGTAGTTTTTTTCGGCAAGCAGCGGGACCAGGGTATCGGTTAGCTTCTCCGGGTCTTCATTTTTAAGGTACTGGTTATTCATCCAGTTCAGTTTCTTCAGGTCAAAAGTAGCTGCGGTCTTATTCACCTGCGTGACATCGAATAATTTTATCGCCTCTTTTATATCGATGATCTCGATATTGTCTCCGGGCGCCCAGCTCAGGAGCAAAAGGTAGTTCACCAGCGCCTGCGGCAGATAGCCCATCCTGCGGTAATCGCTGATGGCGGTAGCGCCGGTGCGCTTGGAGAGCCTGCCTCCTTCCATACCCATAATCAACGGCAGGTGCGCAAATTTAGGCAGGGTAAATCCTAAGGCTTCGTATAAGAGGGCTTGCTTGGGCGTATTAGAGATATGGTCATCCCCGCGTATGACGTGGGTAATATCAGTGGTCGCATCGTCAACCACGCAGGCGAAATTATAAGTCGGCGTGCCATCGGATTTGATGAGTACCTGGTCTTTAATGATGCTGGTATCGAATTCAATCTCCCCGCGGATGAGATCCTGGATCTTTATCTTTTGCTGCGGGACCTTAAAAATCACCGCTTCTCCCGGCCTATCCGGAGCTTTTTCTTTATAGGCCTTGCCATCTTGAAGCAATCTCTGCGCGTGTTCATGGTAAATACTAAAGCGCTTGCTTTGATAATAAATCTCATCCCAGTTAAACCCGAGCCACTTTAAGCTGTTTAAAATCTCATCGACAAATTCCTGTTTTGAACGCAGTTTATCCGTATCCTCTATCCGTAAAATAAATTTACCGCCTTTAGCGCGGGCATAAAGCCAGTTAAATAAAGCAGTGCGCGCTCCGCCGATATGCAATGCCCCTGTCGGGCTGGGGGCAAACCTTACCCTAACCATTTTTTACAAGCTCCCTGCCTTTTTCTAGGGCCTCCAGGTTAACCTTAAGCAGTTCGGGCTTATCCTGAGGCGCCATTTTTTTAATGACGCCTAGCGTATTTTCTACGCTGATAATCTTCTTGCTTGCCAGATACATCCCTAAGGCTACAACATTGGCTGCTTTAATGTTGCCTAAGCCTTCGGCGATATCCGTGCACCTGCCCTCTGCCGCCTTGAACTTAAGCTTGTTATCTAATTTAGCGAGGGAACTATTAATAATCATCAGGCCGTTATTTTTCAGGCGGCTTTTGAATTTTACCAGGGAAAGCTGGTTCATAATAATCAAGCTGTCCGCTTTATCAATAAAAGGGGAGCCGATTTCATCATCCGCTATAATGATCATACAATGCGCCGCGCCTCCGCGCACCTCCGGCCCGTAAGCAGGAAGCCAGGTAACGAATTTACCTTGAAGTAAAGCTGCCTCAGCGATAATTTTCCCTAAAAGCATAATGCCCTGGCCGCCGCTACCGGCGATAATAATGCGCTCGGTCATTTAATCACTCCCAAAGGAAATTCTTTTACCATAGTATTTTTAATCCAGTCCAGCGATGCTTTAGGGGACAGGCCCCAGTAGGTCGGACAAGGCGAGAGCATTTCAACTAAAGAAAAGCCTACTCCTTCCATCTGATTTACCAGTGCTTTTTTGATGGCCTTTTTAGCCTTGATAATATCCTGCGGCGAGTCAAGTGCAACACGCTCTACGTATTTGACTCCCGGCAGGAGCGCTAACATTTCAGAGATTTTTAAAGGATAACCCTGGAATTGCGCGTTTCTTCCTTCAGGGGTAGTAGAAGTCTTTTGATTTAATAAAGTAGTCGGCGCCATTTGGCCGCCGGTCATCCCGTAAACAGCATTATTAATGAAAAATACCGTTACATTTTCTCCGCGGTTAGCCGCATGGATTGTTTCGGTAGTGCCGATGGCTGCCAGGTCTCCGTCACCCTGATAAGTAAAAACGATATTCTGCGGCCTGACCCTTTTTATTCCGGTTGCTACTGCCAATGCCCGGCCATGCGCTGCTTCCGAACAATCAAAATCCCAATAGTCATAGGCGATTACTGCGCAACCGACCGGAGCGATCGCGATCACCCGCTCTCTTATGCCCAGCTCATCCACTACCTCGGCGATCAGGCGGTGTGCCAGGCCGTGGCCGCAACCCGGGCAGTAATGCGTTGATAGATCGCGCAATGACCGAGGGTGGCTATATATTTTTTCCATGGTATATTTTATTGACCTTAACTATAATTTCCTGTTCCGAAGGTATCCCGCCTCCGGAGCGGCCTAAAAATTCAACCCCGGCTTTGCCGCAGAGAGCCAGCTGCACATCTTCCAACATCTGGCCGTAAGACATTTCAATTACTAAATATTTCTTTTTTGGCATGGTAAATGCCTTCTTCGGAAAAGGCCAGAGGGTGAGCGGCCTGAGCAAGCCGACTTTTTTACCTTTCTCCCTTAAAACCTTGACTGCGCTCCTGGCAATCCTGGCCATGGTGCCATAGGCAACCAAGGCAACTTTAGCATCGGTCAAGAAAAACTCTTCCCAGCGCTGCTCTTTTTGCTGTATCTCCTTATATTTTTTCTGCAATTTAAGATTTAACTTCTCCAGGTCTCCTTCTTTAAGATAAAATGATTTTACAACATTGGCCTGCCTGCCTGTGCAACCGGTCAGGGCCCATGGCTTAGCAGGTAATTCTATTTTTCCTTCTTTGCGGACTAACAACGGCTCCATCATCTGGCCGAGCAGGCCGTCGCTAAGGATGATGGCGGGGGAACGGTATTTATCCGCCAGGGTAAATGCCAGGCAGGTTAAGTCGTAGCTTTCCTGGACGCTTGCCGGCGCTAAAACCAGGCAATGATAATCCCCGTGGCCTCCTGAACGCGTAGCCTGGAAATAATCAGACTGGGCAGGAGCGATATTGCCTAACCCCGGGCCGCCGCGCATCACATTGGCGATTACCGCCGGCAATTCTGCGCCGGCAATATAAGAAATCCCTTCCTGTTTTAAGCTTATTCCCGGGCTGGATGACGAAGTCATCGCGCGCGCTCCTGCTGCCGCAGCGCCAAAAACCATGTTTATCGCCGCTAGTTCTGCCTCAGCCTGGATAAATACGCCGCCGCTCTTTTGCATATGATTCGCCATATAAGCGGTTAGTTCGTTTTGAGGAGTAATGGGATAGCCCGCGTAAAAAGTGCAGCCGGCCTGGATTGCCCCTTCGGCAATTGCCTCATTACCGGTCATTAATACTTTTGACTTTTGACTTTTGACTTTTGACTTCACTTATATACCTCAATACAGCAATCCGGGCAGATCATCGCGCACAGGCAGCAACCCAGGCATTTGCCGTCGAGCTTAAATTTTGCCGGCTTTGCCCCGCGCGCGTTCAATTCCTTATCGGCAACAATTAAGCCCTGCGGGCAGACACCGACACAGAGCAAGCAACCCTTGCATTTATCTTTATTAATGGTTATCCTGGGCATATTACTGGTGGTTCGACTCCTCTCACCATCAGTCCTGAGCAAGCCCCAAACTTTAAGCTGGGGCGCATCGAAGGACTGATTTAATCTTATGCGCAATACCCTGCGCAGTCAACCCGTATTTATCCAGCAGCAATTCTCTTTTGCCATGGCTGATAAAGGAGCGCGGCAGGCCAATCTTGTTTACCGGCTTACCTAAGACACCCTCGACCGCGCTGCCAAAACCTCCGTCGATAATCCCCTCTTCAACGCTAAAAATAAAACCGGGCTGCTTTGCTACTCTAAGAATCAGGTCTTTATCCAACGGCCGGGCAAAGCGCGCATTGATCAGGGTGCCGGATAAATTTTCCTTTTTAAGCGATTCTATCGCCTCTAAAGCCGGGGCAACCATGCTCCCTAAAGCAATTATAGCAAAATTTTTCCCTTCGGTTAAAATTTCTGCCTTGCCTAATTCAATGGGATGCGTTGCGCTTTCTAAGTTTTGAGCTTGGCCTTTAGGATATCTTATGACTACGGGCCTGGCGCAGGTAAAAGCAAATTCAAGCATTGCTGCAAGTTCCGGGCCGTCTTTAGGCGCTAAGATCATCAGGTTCGGGACGGTATTTAAGAAACTTAAGTCAAATATACCCTGATGCGTCGCGCCATCCTCTCCGACAATCCCTGCGCGGTCAAGGCAAAATACGACCGGCAGCTCCTGCAAGGCGATATCTTCAATAATCTGGTCATAGGCGCGCTGTAGAAAAGTAGAATATACAACCAGTACCGGCTTCAGCCCGCCCTTGGCTAATCCGGCGCTAAAGCAAACCGCGTGGGCCTCGGCAATGCCGACATCAAAAAATCTATCCGCGAAAAGCTGATGAAACTTATCCAGACCTGTCCCTTCAGGCATGGCAGCGGTAATCGCGACGATTTTATTATCTCTGGCTGCCAACTCCACTAATTTCCCGCTAAAAATTTCAGTATAGGTCTTGGCTGCTCCGGGCTTAGTTAAGCTTAAGCCGGTCTGGATATCAAACGGACCTGTGCCGTGGAACCTCACCGGCTCATTTTCCGCGGCAAAATAACCCTTGCCTTTTTTAGTCACGACATGCAATATGCGCGGACCTTTGATATTCAAGACATTTTTAACCGCCGGGATAAGCAGCTCCAGATTATGGCCGTCCAGAGGGCCGAAATAACGAAAACCCAGCTCTTCAAATAACATCCCCGGGATAAACAGGCCTTTAAGGCTCTCCTCGAATTTAGTGACTAACTTTAAAACCCGGCTTCCTTTTTCTCCGCGTTTAGTCAGGAAATGTTCCAGCGATTCCTTAAAACGGTTATAAACCGGCAGGGAGATGATTTTATTCAAATAGTTGCTGATTGCTCCGACATTCGGGGAGATGCTCAGTTCATTGGTGTTTAAGACAACCAGCATATCTTTTTTAAAGTGGCCGGCATTATTCAAGCCCTCAAAACATAACCCTCCGCTTAAAGAGCCGTCTCCGATTACCGCGACAACCTTAAAATGTTCGTCAGGCGTAAGCCTGTCCCTGGCACAGGCTAATCCTAAAGCCAAAGATACCGCATTTGAAGAATGGCCGGTAGTGAAACAATCATAAACCGATTCATCCTTGGAGGGGAAACCGGATATGCCCTGATAAGCCCTAAGGGTTGAGAATTCCTTATTTCTTCCGGTTAATATTTTGTGCGCGTAAGCCTGGTGCCCGACATCAAAAATAATCTTGTCACTGGGCGCGTTTAAACAATAATGCAGGGCGATGATCAACTCTACCGCGCCTAAACTTGAAGCAAGGTGGCCGCCGCGCACGGCGACGACCTCGGTCATCCTCTGGCGTATCTCTACGGCAAGCCTGGGTAGCTCCTCGATTTTGAGCTTCTTTAAATCCTGCGGTGAATTAATCCCGTCCAATAACATTACTAATCCTTTTCCGGCGCATCCTCTGCAAATTTCTCAAGCGCATATTTTCCGTCTTTTTTCATCAAGGCCTCTACTTTGCGCTCCGCCCCTTCTAATTCTTTAGAGCAGCTTTCAGCAAGCCGAATCCCTTCTTCATATTTTTTAAGCGATTCGCCCAGGGTAAGCTTACCTGCGGAGAGTTCCTCCACAATCTTCTGTAATTTCTTTAAATCCTCCTCAAACGATTGTTTTTCTTTCATCTTTTATAACCTCCTCGACTGAACTGACAAAGGCGCCGGCGCTTAAAATGGTTTTCACCTTATCTCCGCGCTTGACCTTATCCGCGTCTTTAATTACCGAGCCGTCTGCCGCCAACATACTCAAGCTGTACCCGCGGGATAAAACCGCCAAAGGGCTAAGCGCATCCAACCGGTGGATCAATGCCTTAACCCGCTCGCGGGTAATATTCATAAATTGGCGTAGATTATTATTTAAACCTGAAAACAGTTCATCCAGCAGCTGCTCTTTTTCCTGTAACCGGTCCAGCGGGCTTTTAATCGCGTGGCGTAAGGCGATAAGGTTATTTTTGAGGCTGCTCAGGATATCGGAGATAGAAAATCCTAATTCGTGTTTTAGGCTGTCGAGCTCGGCCAGTAAAGCATTCTTCTTATCCACGATTATTTTAGCTGCGGCAGTAGGGGTCTCGACAAAACAATCCGCCACTAAATCGCAGAGGCTGATATTAATCTGGTGCCCCACCGCGGAGATAACCGGCAGCCTGGAGTTATACACTGCCCTGGCCACTACTTCTTCATTAAACGCCCAGAGGTCTTCGGTGCTTCCTCCTCCGCGGCTGACAATAATCAGCTCAACCTTATTAAATTGATTTAAGTCTTCTATGCCTTGAGCGATCTCCCCTGCCGCTCCTTCGCCCTGCACGCGCACAGAGCGAATGACCACGTCTGTGCAGGGTGAGCCTTTTTTCAGTATGCCTAAAATATCGCGGATGGCTGCGCCGGCGCCGGAGGTAACTATTCCTACGCGAAAAGGCATGAGCGGCAACGGCTTTTTACGAGCAGCATCAAACAGGCCCTCTTTTAAAAGTTTTTCCTTGAGCTGCTCAAAGGCCAGTTGGCGCGCACCAATGCCCTTAGGTTCTATTTTCTCAACAACTATCTGGTATTTACCGTGTGGGCCATAAACATCGATTCTACCAAAACAGATTACTTTCAGCCCGTCCTGTAGCTTAAATTTCAATTCCCGGTTAGCGCGCGCGAACATTACGGCACCTAAAATCGCTGCGCTATCTTTAAGCGAAAAATAAAAATGCCCTGAGGGGTGCGCTTTAAAGTTAGAAATTTCTCCTTCCACCCAGACCCCGTTACCGAAAGTATTCTCAAAGATAACTTTTATCTCTTGGGTAATCTGGGAAACGGTATAGATATGTTTAAATTCCTGCGGCATTAGCGTCCTTGGCAGCCTCTCCTTTAGGCGGTTCCGGCTTAAGAGGCTCTGGCTGAACCGCTTCTACCTTAGGCGGCTCCGGTTTTTTCTTCAATATAATGAGGTTAAGCGAATATGGATTTAAAGTCAGTTCTTCCTGATAAGCATCCTGGGTGCCGGTCTCTTTTTCCGCGGCAGGTTTAAAACCGCAGTTCAGGCCGCAGGAATTATCCACCGTAAAACGGCTATAGGAATAATTGCCCTTAATATTTTTTAAGCTAATCTTTAGCTTGCGCTTAGCGGATTTAAAATGTTCGGCCTTGTCATTAAGCTCCTGGGCATTTTTCAGCAAAGACTTGACTTTATTAGTGGTAGGCAATAAATTTACATCCTCATGCTGCGCCATAATTTTAAATAACTGGTCAGAACGGATGACGCCAAGCAGGAATTTTCTCTCCGCGGGATTAAGCCCGGCGATATTTTCCGCCAGTAAATCCTTGACTATCTCCGGGTCAATATAATTGTAAACCAACAGGGTTATTTTATCCTCTGACCTGGTTGCCAGGACCCCGGCAAATTCATCGTCAAGCTTAAACGCAAACATCTCCGGGCCCAACTCCTTAAGCATCCTGAAGGCGTTATAGGTTGCCTTGGGCAGGCCCTTATCCTGGGCGTGCCGGGTGTCAAAATAAAAAACCCCCACATTCCGGGTTACCCCTTCGGGATTATTCTGGAAATCCTCTAAACAAAAATAAACCTGATTATCTAACCCGGCCTCATGCATATTTTTTATACGGGCGGGTATATAGCTGGATGCGATATAAGCTTTTTCTTTGCGTTCCGGCAGGAGATTGGCGTCGCGGTCATAATTCCATTCATCCACGATTAAAGGGGTATTGCGGTCAAAGCTAAAATACGAAAGCCAGTCACGCACTAAATCGATGGAGCTTTTATTATAAATGGTATTTTCTTTTTCGATTTTAGGATCGGTAGAAAAACCGTGCCAGCTGATAAAATTAAGGCTGAGATGGTTCTGGTAGCAAAATTTAATTAATTTGTAAATCAGGCTGGCCTCGGGCGTAAAAATGGTGTTGGCCTCAAGGTGGCGGAACCAGGAGCTTGCGCTCGGAGCGCCGACGGGTATGCGCACCTTATACTGCGCCTCCAGCTCCCTGGCGCTTTCGCTTACCAGCCGGTAAAGGTTAAAATAATCCTGCTGCCTGCCTAAAAAGAAATTCTCTAAATCCGGCGCGTTCCATACTTCATACCAGATATTGTATTTTTTGTCGCAGCTCAAATCTTTCATGGTGCCCTTGACCAGTCCTTTAAATGCCTCCATATTCACCGGCGCGGTTTTTTTGTCTAAAATCCTCCCCATGCCTGCGGGTGTGCCGAATATATCCAGTATCACTACGCCGCCTGCCTCGCTTATGCTTTTGATAATATTTGCATAGTTGGCAAGGAGCTTCTCTTTAGCCCCCTTATCTTTCGACGGCTGGCTGATATCCCAGAGGTTATATTGCAGGCGGTAAAAACCATTAAACCCGATATCTTTTTGCCAGGCCTCCAGCGTCTCTTTTGCAGCCAGGCCTTGCGGCCAGTTGTCTTCCTGATGGAAACCGCGGCCGCTTAAATCCATATTGGGCTTAAATATTTTGGGGGTAGGGGCGGTGCTTGAGGCAACATCCAGGGTGTATTCAAGGTCATCGCCCTGCTGGGCAAAACCATTAAACGCAAAAATTAAAACGTAAAACGTAAAACCGCAAGTTAAAATGCAGAATTTTAACTTTTTAATTGTACTTTTGGCTTTATGCATTTAAAAGCTTTTTCTGTATCCTTACAATCGACCTGGCCCTGCCTGTCTTCTCATCCACATCCAAAACTGCCGCGTGCAATTGGATATTGCCTTCGGCTACCTCAAACCTGACAGGGATGGCGGTTAAAAACCGCTCTAAGACCTGGTCAACCTTTCTGCCGATAACGGAGTCGTAAGGGCCGCACATACCGACGTCAGTTAGGTAGGCTGTGCCCTGCGGAAGAATCCGCTCATCCGCGGTCTGGATATGCGTATGCGTGCCCAGGACTGCCGAGACCTTGCCGTCCAGGTACCAGCCTAAGGCGATCTTCTCGGAAGTAGCCTCGGCATGGATGTCGACGATGATTATCTTAGTTTCTTTGGCGAGTTCTTCGCGGGCAGCCAGGGCTGTCGTAAAAGGAGATTCCAACGCCTCCATAAAGACCCGACCATTAACATTGATTACGCCGACGGATTTGCCTTTTTTGCTCTTAAAAATATTGCTCCCCCTGCCAGGGGCAAGGCTGGGGAAATTTAAAGGCCTGAGGATCCTTTTTTCATGGCTAATCAATTCAAATATCTCTTTTCGCTTCCAGATATGGTCCCCTGAAGTCAACACATCCACTCCGGAATTAAACAATTCCTCGGCTACCTTAGGAATTATCCCGGAGCCGCCAGAGGCATTTTCCGCGTTGGCAATCACAAAATCAAGGGAATGCTCCTCTATTAAACCGGGCAGGAGCTGCTCAACCGCCCTCCTGCCGGGGCTGCCCACGATGTCTCCGATAAAGAGTATTTTCATTTTGCGTATTCTATGGCCCGGGTTTCACGGATAACCGTAACTTTAATCTGCCCGGGATACTCCATGCCTTCTTCTATTTTCTTGCGGATCTCTCTGGCCATATTGGTGGCCTCGGCGTCCGTTATTTTTTCCGGTTGGACAATCACGCGGATTTCACGGCCGGCCTGGATGGCAAAAGATTTTTCTACCCCCTTAAAGAGATTGGCGATAGACTCTAATTTTTCCAAGCGTTTAATATATGTTTCTAAGGTCTCCCGGCGCGCGCCTGGGCGGGCAGCGCTGATGGCATCTGCCGCTATGGCCAGAACCGCGTATAAGCTCTGCGGCGCGGTTTCTTCATGGTGCGCCTCAATAGCCATGACTACTTCCGCGGATTCTCCGTATTTCTTGGCTAATTCCGCTCCGAGCTTGGCGTGCGTGCCTTCAACCTGATGGTCTACGGCTTTGCCGATGTCATGCAACAGTCCGATGCGACGGGATAATTTAAAATCTAAGCCCAACTCGGAAGCCATAGCCCCTAATAAAAACGAAGCTTCCTTAGAATGCTGCAGGGCATTTTGGCCAAAGCTGGTGCGGTATTTCAGGCGGCCGAGTAATTTAATCAGCTCCGGGTGTAAACCGTTGATGCCGGCTTCAAATGCCGCGCGCTCTCCCTCTTCGCGGATTTTCTCATCCATCTCCTTCTTGGTCTTCTCAACAATCTCTTCAATCCTGCCCGGGTGGATCCTTCCGTCGGCAAGGAGTTTCTCCAAACTTAAGCGCGCGATCTCCCGGCGCACAGCGTCAAAGGCAGAAATCGTCACCGCTTCCGGGGTATCGTCAATAATCACGTCTACGCCGGTAGCCATTTCTAAGGCGCGGATATTCCTTCCTTCGCGGCCGATGACCCGGCCTTTCATTTCATCATTCGGCAGGGTCACCACGCTGACTGTGGATTCTACCGTATGTTCTGCCGCGCACTTTTGAATCGCCAGGCTTAAAACCTCCCTGGCTTTCTTATCGGAGAGGCTGCGGATTTCTTCTTCCTGCTTCTTGATTAAAACCGCTTTTTCATTGCTTAATTCTTCGTTCAAGCGGCTGAGTAAAATCTGCTTGGCTTCTTCCGGCGATAAGGAGGCGATTTTCTGCAGGCGCTCTTTTTCTTCGGCAATCAGCGCGTGCAGCTGGTTGTCCTTGGCCTTTAAGGCCTCCTCCTGCTTCCTGATATTTTCATGTTTTGACTCAAGTTCTTTTTCTTTCTTCTCCAATAAATCCAGCCGGCGGTCGATGTTCTCTTCTTTTTGCGACAGCCTCTTCTCCATATTGGAGATTTCCTGTCTGCGGTCTTTGGTCTCGCGCTCAAAATCCTGCCTGATGCGGTAGAGTAAATCTTTGGCCTCTAATTCCACTTCGCGGCGCTTATCCTGGGCCTCTTTCCTGGCCTGCTCCAGGATAGCTTGCGCCTTGGCTTCGGCATCCTGAATCTTTTTCTCCGCCACGTATTTCCTTAAAGCATAACCTCCTAAAACAGCTAGACAACCAACAATCAAAAATATAAATATACTTAGTAACATGGGATTACCTCCTTAAAAAGAATGCCTTTTGAGAAGCGATTTTTATGGCGAAATTTTTTAGGCGAAGAGGATTTTTTTGACGCTTACATCATGGGGCGTGGTGGGGACGCGCGGCAAGATCTGCAGATTGTATGCCAGGCCGATAGAAGGTGTATCTTTAGGGATTCTGCTTAGGAAACGGTCATAGTAACCTTTTCCTCTACCCAGGCGGTTACCTTTTTTATCAAAGGCGACCCCGGGAGTAATCACTAAATCCAAATCCTTAAGGCCGATGAAGCGGCTGATCACAGGCTCATATATACCGTAAGGGCCTTTTTTCAGATGCGCATGGCTCTTGAACAAGGCTGGCCTTAAAGACGTTCTATTTTTTACACAAACCGGCACGGCAATAATCTTACCTAATCTTTTTGCTGTTTCAATCATCTCTTGCGTATCCACCTCGCCTTGCATGGCGATGTAAAACATCACTCTCTTCGCTTTTTTAAATTCCCTCTGCCTCAAAAGTTTATCCTTAATTAACCTGCTCTTATTTTTACGGTCCTCCTCCTTCTGTCTTTTGAGCTTAAGTAAAATTCTACTACGTAATTCCTGCTTTGTCAACATGCCTTAAATCCTACAAACAAGTTTCATCTTCGTGCTGATGTTCCTTGGAATCAAAGGGAACAGGCAGCCCTGCTTTAGTATAATAATCTTTTAACGCCGAACGTAACGCCTCTTCTGCCAGGACTGAACAATGCATCTTGATCGCCGGCAGTCCGCCTAATGCCTCAGCTACCGCTTTATTGGTAATCTTCAATGCCTCGGTAATAGGCTTACCCTTGACCATCTCCGTAACCATGGAGCTTGTGGCCACTGCCGCGCCGCAGCCGAAGGTCTTGAATTTTACGTCCACGATGATATCGTTTTCTATCTTCAGGAACATCTTCATCACGTCTCCGCAGATAGGGTTGCCGACGGTACCGACACCGCTGGCATCAGGGAGCTCTCCGACGTTGCGCGGGTTCATAAAGTGGTCCATTACTTTTTCGCTGTAAGGTAACTGCTCTGCCATTTTATTTATTCAGGATTAACTTATGGGGCCTGGCTGATTTCTTAAAATCTTTGGGCCCCCGGATTGTTTTTAATGCCGCTAATTTTTTATTTTTTTCTAATTCCTTATAAATGAGAACCCAGGCGCAATCCCGGTCTTTATCTACTTCGCACTTACCCTTATTCATCCCGCCGCAAGGCCCGTTCAGCAGGCCCTTAGCGCAAAGCGTAATCGGGCAAATCCCGCCGGTTATATCTAAAACGCATTCTCCGCATAAAGAACATTTCTCGTAAAAATCGCCTTTGGCATCCATTACCGCGCCAAAGAGGGTATTGCAGGCAGGAAAAACCGCTAAGCTTAATCGGTCATTATCCTTAAATGACTGTACGCCTAAGCCGCAGGCAAGCACCAAAACCGCTTCTGCCTGGCGCAGGCTGGGCATATTTTTTGCGAGTTCACTTTTAAGTTTTGCCGCTACACAGGGCGCAGATGGTATACAAAAGCCTACGACTTTCTTGCCAGCTGTCTCCAAGTCCTGCTTCATTTTCAGGATTTCCGGCTCTCCTCCTGTCTTACAGGTAGTCGCGCATTCTCCGCAGCCGATGAGGAAAATCTTGGCGTAGCCTTTTAAGCTATCTATAATATCCTGAATGGGTTTTAGCTCTGTTATAATCATATAAAAATTTTACCACTATTTAAAGTCAAGGGCAAGAAAAAACGTTAGCTTAAATTTCTATAGCCTTTAGGATTCTTTCTTTTGCTTCGCTTTTTCCTCGATGAGCTTCTGGGTAATCTCCTGCGGGACCTGGAGGTATTTGGAAAACTCCATGGTGGCGTTGGCGCGGCCGCTGGAAAGCGAACGAAAAGCCGTGGCATAACCGAACATCTCCGAAAGAGGGACTTCGGCGGAGATAATTTTTTGTTTACCTTTGGCATCCATGTTCAAGATCTTGCCGCGGCGCGAACAGATATAGCCTACGCAGGCATTGACGTATTCTTCGGGCGTAGCGACTTCCAGAGACATATATGGCTCTAAGAGGATGGGCCTAGCTTTCATAAACGCCTCTTTAAAACCAAAGATAGCGGCCATTTTAAAGGCAAGTTCCGAAGAATCTACTTCGTGGAACGAGCCATCGTACAATTCTGCCTTGACATCCACTACCGGAAAGCCCACATATACGCCGTTCTGCATGGCCTCAATCACGCCTTTTTCTACCGCCGGAATAAATGAACGCGGGATTGCCCCTCCTTTTATACTATCGATAAATTCAAAACCTTCTCCGGGCGCAGCAGGCAATAACCTTAATAAAGCATGGCCGTACTGGCCGCGGCCGCCGGATTGTTTGATATATTTACCTTCGCCTTCGGCTTTTTCCAGTATGGTTTCCCGATAGGCAACCTTGGGCTGGCCGACAATAGCCTCGACTCCGAATTCTGTTTTTAACCTGTCTACAACAATCTCTAAATGTAACTCTCCCATTCCGGTAAGAATCACCTCTTTGGTCTCTGCGTCGGTATTGACTAAAAATGTCGGGTCCTCTTCGGTTAATTTCGCCAGGCCTTTGCCGAGCTTGTCCTGGTCTGAGCGGCTCTTGGGCGCGATACTTAAAGATACAACCGGAGTAGGAAATTTTATCGCTTCCAGCAGGAGCGGGTTATCCGGGTCGCAAAGAGTATCTCCGGTTACAGTATCGCCTAAGCCTACTACTGCCACAATATCTCCGGCAAAGGCGTGTTCAATGTTCTCTCTCTGGTTGGCGTGCATCTGCACGATGCGCGCTACCCTCTCTCTTTTATTCTTCGTGGCATTTAAAACATAGCTTCCGGTAGCTAAAAACCCGGAGTAGACACGCACATAAACTAGTTTACCCATATGCGGGTCAGCCTGCACCTTAAAAGCCAGGCCGCTAAACGGCTCGTTGATATCCGCATGCCGTAAAATCTCTTTATCCATATCATCCGCGTCATGGCCCTTGATCGCAGGCACATCCAGGGGCGAAGGTAAATACATGTTTACCGCATCCAGCAGTTTTTGAATACCCTTATTCTTAAAGGCCGCGCCGCAAAGTAAAGGCACGGCTTTATTCGCTACTGTCCCTTTACGGATAGCGCTGATTAAATCTTGCGCGGTAATCCCCGCATCTGCGGATTCAAGATATTTTTTCATTAAAGCTTCGTCGAGCCCAACTGCCTTCTCAATCATCATATGCCGGTATTGCCTGGCCTGCTCCAGATAATCCTGCGGGATCTCTTCTACGCGGTACTCCTTGCCAAGCGATTCCTCTTCATAAAAATAGGCCTTCATCTCCAGCAAATCAATAACGCCTTTAAAATTTTCTTCCTGCCCCAGGGGAATTTCGATGGGAATAGCATTCCCTCCTAAATCCTCATCAATACCTTTTAAGACCGCGTAAAAATCCGCACCAACGCGGTCCATCTTATTCACAAAAGCGATCTTGGGGACATTGTATTTATTGGATTGGTGCCAGACCGTCTCGGATTGCGGCTCAATCCCTCCGACAGCGCAGAAGACCGCTACCGCGCCGTCCAGGACGCGTAAGGACCTTTCTACCTCAACGGTAAAATCTATGTGGCCGGGAGTATCAATGATATTTATACGGTGCTCTTTCCAGAAACAGGTAGTCGCTGCCGAGGTAATGGTTATCCCGCGCTCCTGTTCCTGCTTCATCCAATCCATAACCGCTAGCCCTTCGTGCACTTCTCCGATTTTATGTGACTTGCCGGTATAGAAAAGAATCCTTTCGGTAGTCGTTGTCTTGCCAGCGTCGATGTGCGCCATAATCCCGATATTACGCGTTTTCTCTAACGGGTATTGCGGAGTCGGCCGCGGAGCCTCTTCTTTAACCTCTTTTTCTTGCGGCTGAGGCTCTTCAATGGCCGCAGGCTCTTCTGTTTTCGGCTGCGCTTCAACCGGCGCTGCTTCTTCTTTTGGCACAACCACTATCTCTTGCGTAGTTTCGGGCGGCGGCGTAATTTCTTCTTTAGGCTTTGCTTCTTCCGCAACAGGCCTACTCGGCTTTTGCGCTTTTTCTTGCAGCTCTTTTCTTAAAAGCGTAATCTCTTCGGCAAAGCTCTGCAATTTCGCATCTTTTGCCTCCAGCTCATTCTCTAATTCGGTATATTCTTCATTTAGCTTGTTAAAGTCCTGCTTAGGCACCCACTCGCTTAACTTTTCTTTCTTGCGGAATTCCGAGATTGAGTCTTCATGGCCTTTAATATCCTGCAGGTTTTTTTCAATCTTATGCTTCTGTATCTCTATCTGCTCGGCCTGCTCCTTAATTTTTTGCTCCAGCGCCTTAATTTTATCGTTTAGCTCCCGCGTGTCTCTCCCTGAGTTTACATTCCTGGTGAATTCCCGCTGCAGCTCTTCTTCTTTAGCCACAAATTTATTCTTTAGCTCCGCGTTCTCCGCCTTAACCTTATTCAGCATCTCTTCAGAGGTAGCTACCCAATCCTCTCTGCGCTTTAATTCCTGCTCCAGCTGCTCATGTTTACTGATTGCCTCCTGAAAACGGGATTTTTCCTTTTCGTATCCGGCTTTAGCCTTTTCAGCTTCGGCCTCTAAAGTCTTGACCTCTTCCTCTAATCTGACAATCCTTTTTTCCTTAAATTCAGACATCGGGTCCCTGGCATCAGGCGCGGATTTCTTTTTCGGCCGGGTTCCCGAGCCCGATCCGGCAGGCAGAAAGACGATACAAATGGCATAAATCACCATGCCGATTCCCAGCGCCAAGAAGATAATAATTATTGGGCTCATTTTAAATTTTCCTGCTCTTTACGCAACTTTTCCAAACGCTCTTTAATTTTGGCTTCATAGCCCATACTGGTCGGCTCATAATAACGGACTTTTTTACGGGTATATTTCTGTTTCACGTGATGCCCCGGATAATCATGGGCGTACTTGTAACCCTGGCCATGGCCTAAGCCTTCTCCGTCCAGGGAAGCATCCTTAAGGTGGTCCGGGACCTCCTGGACTTTTTTACTCTCTATATCCTGTAGCGCCTTATCAATGGCTAAATAACTGGCATTGGATTTCGGGGCGCAGGAGACGTAGATTACTGCCTGGGCCAAAGGGATGCGGGCTTCAGGCATCCCGACAAATTCGGAAATCTGCAAGGCGGCGTTAGCCAGGACCAAAGCCAGAGGATCGGCATTACCCACATCCTCGGCAGCCAGAATACAAACCCTGCGGGCGATAAACCTGGGGTCTTCTCCGGAATAAAGCATCTTGGCCATCCAGTAGAGCGCCGCGTCCGGGTCAGAGCCGCGCATAGACTTAATAAAAGCTGAGGCCGTATCATAATGCGCATCCTCGTCATGGTCATAAACAACCGCTTTTTTCTGGATTGATTCCTGGGCTGCTTCCAGGTTAAAATTAATACTTCCGTCTTTAGCTTTAGGCGTAGTTAAAGCGCCGACTTCTAAAGCGTTGAGCGCCCGGCGGGCATCGCCTTCGCAGATTTTCGCCAGGAACTCCAGGGCTTTCTTATCCGCATTAAGCTTTAAATTCCCTAACCCGCGCTCAGCGTCTTTAAGCGCGGAATTGAGAATCGTTAAAATTTCACTTTCCTTTAAGGATTTTAATTCGCAGACCAGCGACCGCGACAAAAGCGGGGAGGCCAGCGAGAAAAACGGGTTATGGACGGTGGCGCCGATTAATATCGGGTTGCCGTCTTCCACGTCAGGTAATAAAACATCCTGCTGCGCCTTATTGAAACGGTGGATCTCGTCGATAAAAAGGATGGTTTTTTTGCCGGCATTGGCTTCTTTTTGTTTAGCCGTAGCAATAACCTTCCTTAGTTCATCGACGTTTGAGGTGGTCGCGTTAATAGCAACATAATAGGCCCTGGTAAGGTTGGCAATACACCAGGCTAAAGAGGTCTTGCCTACTCCCGGAGGCACGAATAAGACCAGGGAGCTTAAGCGGTCCGCCTCAATCGCCCGGCGCAGGAGCTTACCCTTGCCTAAGAAATGGGACTGGCCGA
>JAQUAP010000080.1 GCA_028687205.1 Candidatus Omnitrophota bacterium | reverse complement strand
GGTTTCCTGAAATTAGCCAGGAAAAATAGCTCTTACCGGAAAGTTTGCGAGCGGATTAAGGATTTTGAAGAGGTCTCTAAACAGCGCCTCGAAAAACAATCACAGGAACAGGCCTCGCGTTGCATGGATTGCTCTACGCCATTCTGCCACTGGGGTTGCCCCCTGGGGAACTATATCCCGGAGTGGAATGACTATATGCATCAGGGGAACTGGAAAGCAGCGCTGGTTTTATCGGAGGCTACGAATAACCTGCCTGAAATAACGGGCAGGGTCTGTCCGGCATTATGCGAATACTCCTGCGTGCTGGGCTTAAATGACGATGCCGTGACTATCCGCGAAAATGAACTTGCGGCTGTAGAGTTTGGTTTCAAAAACGGATGGATTAAGCCCGCTCCCGTGAATAAAAGGACAGGTAAGAATATAGCCGTTATTGGTTCTGGGCCGGCAGGCCTATCCTGCGCGGCGCTGCTTAACCGGGCAGGGCATAACGTGACTGTTTTTGAACGGGACGATTTAGCCGGCGGGATATTGCGCTACGGAATCCCTGATTTTAAACTCGCCAAAAATCTTATAGATAGAAGAATAGATATCTGGAAGAAAGAAGGGGTGGTTTTTAAAACAAATATTGAAGTAGGCAAGGATTATCCGGCTAAAAAACTTTTATCTGAGTTTGAGGCCGTTTGCCTAGCCGGCGGTTCGCGCGTACCCCGGGACCTGAATATCGAAGGAAGAGAGCTAAAGGGTATTTATTTTGCTATGGATTACCTGAAACAGTCAAATCTGCGTACCGCCGGAAAGATTCCGACGGAAGAATTAATTCATGCTCAGGGTAGAAAGGTAGTGGTGATCGGGGGAGGGGATACCGGAGCTGACTGCGTAGGCACGGCCAACAGGCAGGGAGCAAAATGCGTCGTGCAGATTGAGGTCTTACCGCAGCCTCCCGGCTGCAGGACCGCTGCTTACCCCTGGCCAAGGTACCCCTTACTTTTAAAAACTACGAGCTCGCATGAAGAGGGGGGAGAGCGCCGGTGGTCAATAATGACCAAGCGTTTTAGCGGAGAAAAGGGCTTTATCAAAAAGCTTTCCTGCGTCAAAGTAGAGTTTGCGCAAATAGATTCTAAGAGTTGCCCTGCGCTAAAAGAAATCCCGGGAAGCGAATTTGAAATTGAAGCGGATTTAGTCATTCTTGCCGTAGGATTCCTGCATCCGGTTCGCGCGGGCCTGCTTACCGACCTTAATGTTGCGCTTGACGCCAGAGGGAATGTTTTGACAGACGAGAATTATATGACCTCGGTTAAGAAAATATTTTCTGCGGGAGACATGCGCCGCGGGCAGTCATTGGTGGTCTGGGCTATTGCCGAAGGCCGGCGCGCGGCTTATTCCATAGATAAGTATCTGATGGGGGAGAGCGGTTTACCATTTATCTAAAAAAGGGGATTAATATGATCAGCACGGGGATAAAAGGTTTGGATGAAGTCATTACGGGCCTGCGGGCCGGAGACAATGTAGTTTGGCAGATAGACGACATAAAAGATTATATCGGGCTGGTTGAGCCCTTTGTGCGCCAGGCGCTCAAAGAAAACAAGAAAATTATCTACCTGAGGTTTGCCGGGCATGAAGAGCTGCTTAAGCCGGCTAAAGAGATAAAACGCTATGAACTCAATGCCCAGGCCGGATTCGAGTCTTTTACTACCAAGGTGAATAATATTATTATGCAGGAGGGCGAGGGCGCCTACTATGTATTTGATTGCCTCTCCGACCTTCTTTTGGCCTGGGCTACCGATCTTATGATCGGGGATTTCTTTATGGTTACCTGCCCGTATCTTTATGAGCTAAAGACGGTCACCTATTTTTCGTTATTACGGAATAACCACTCTTTTAAATCCATAGCCCGTATACGCGAGACCACGCAATTGCTGCTGGATGTATACCATTGTGAAGGCAGCTGTTACATACATCCTTTAAAGGTATGGAATCGTTATTCCCCGACCATGTTCCTGCCGCACCAAAGAAAAAATGATTCCTGTATTCCTATCACCGACAGCATTAACGCCGTAAAGATACTTTCCTATATCCGTGAAAAAGGAGCGCAGAGCACTAAGAGGAATCTTGATTACTGGGACCGTTTGTTCATTGCAGCCGAAGAACTGCTCAAAGACGGCGCCTCTGCGGAGAAGATAAAAGAGAGGATCAAGAGCCTCTGCGGGATTATGATTACGAAGAATAAGAAGATTTTGTCCCTGGCGATAAGTAATTTTTCGCTTGAGGAGCTGATCGATATAAAATCCAGATTAATCGGGACAGGCTTTATCGGCGGTAAGAGCGTAGGTATGCTTTTAGCCAGAAAGATCCTCTCGAAAAAAATCACCGGTTGGCGGGAACTCGCGGAGCCGCACGATTCATTTTATATCGGTTCAGATATATTTTATTCATATATCGTGCATAACCGCTGGTGGAAATTGCATATACAGCAGAAAAGCGACGAGGGGTATTTTAGTATCGCCAAAGTCCTCAAAGATAAGATGCTTTACGGGGTTTTTCCCGAAGAGATCATGGAGCGCTTCCAGCAGATTATAGAATATTTCGGTTCTTCCCCCATTAT
The DNA here is from genome assembly GCA_028687205.1 of Candidatus Omnitrophota bacterium. Lineage (GTDB taxonomy): Bacteria > Omnitrophota > Gorgyraeia > Gygaellales > Profunditerraquicolaceae > UBA6233. Next base: position 1,300 of record JAQUAP010000080.1, on the reverse strand, counting down.
CATACGCTCAAGTTCGCTTCTGGAGGATGATTTTGGAAACGCGTTTGCCGGAAAATACGAAAGTATATTCCTGGCGAACCAGGGGAGCCCTGAGCAGAGATATATCCAGTTTGCCGAGGCGGTAAAAAGAATTTATGCCAGCACGATGAACGAAGACGCCCTGACCTATAGAAAACAGCGGGGATTGGATAAATCCGATGAACAGATGGCGCTCCTGGTGCAGAGGGTTTCGGGGGCGCATCACCAGCATTATTTCTTTCCGGATCTGGCAGGGGTCGGCGTTTCTTATAATACCTATGTCTGGAATAGCGATATTAAACCGGAAACAGGAATGCTGCGGTTGGTCTTCGGCTTAGGCACAAGGGCAGTCAACCGCGTCGAAGGTGATTACCCGCGGATGGTTGCGCTCAGCGATCCTTTGCGCCAGCCCTATGCCGAGAAGGATGATTTAAGAAGATATTCACAGCATGAGGTTGATCTTATCAATACCGAAGAGAATGCCCTGGAAAACGTTTCTTTTCAAAGAGTTATAAATGAGAAACTATATAAAGATTTAGGGCGCATAGCAGTAAAGGACTACGAGGTTATGCGCATGAAAAGCGAGAGAGGAGTACAGGATGAAGAATCCTGGATGCTGAACCTGGACAATCTATTGGAAAATAATATTATGGTAGGCCTTTTCAAGAAGATATTAAAATCGCTGGAAGAGGTTTATCAATATCCGGTTGAAATTGAATTTACCCTGAACTTTACCGAAGGCAATACGTTTAAAATAAACCTGTTGCAATGCCGGCCCTTGCAAACGCGCGGGCTGGGGCATAAAGTTGACCTGCCGCAGCAATTAAGCCGTAAAGATACTCTTTTTGCATCAAGGGGATATTTCCTGGGAGGCAATATTTCGCAAAAGATCGACTGGATTATCTATGTTGATCCCGCAAAGTATAGCCAGCTTGTGTTATCGGATAAATATGAGGTTGCCCGCGTAATAGGCAAGCTTAATCGGACGATCAAAGACAAAGAAGAATTGCCTACTCTGCTGATGGGGCCGGGCAGGTGGGGCACGACCACGCCGTCTTTGGGCGTACCGGTAAAGTTCGCCGAGATCAACAATGTCGCAGCGCTCGCTGAGATCGCCTTTTCTACCGGTAATCTTATGCCCGAACTATCATTCGGAACACACTTTTTTCAGGACCTGGTAGAGACGGGTATATTTTATGTTGCCATTTTTCCCGAAAAAAAGGAGATTGTGTTCAACGTTGCCTGGTTTACGCAGTTAAAAAATTTATTTGCGACCCTGATG
>JAQUAP010000027.1 GCA_028687205.1 Candidatus Omnitrophota bacterium | reverse complement strand
CTGGATGGAGAATATCCAGGACTGGTGTATCTCCCGCCAAATCTGGTGGGGGCACCGCATCCCGATATGGTATTGCCTGGATTGTAAAAAAGAGGCTCTGGCAAGCGTAGAAGCGCCGGTAAAGTGTAGCCTATGCGGCTCTACAAACATTAAGCAGGAGGAAGATGTCTTAGATACCTGGTTTTCTTCCTGGCTCTGGCCTTTTGCTACTTTTAGAAATAAAGCAGAGCTGCAATATTTTTATCCTACTTCAACCCTGGTCACCGCGCCGGAAATCATCTTTTTCTGGGTCGCGCGGATGATCATGGCTGGCCTGGAATTCCAAAAAGCTATTCCCTTTAAGGATGTCTATATCCACGGCACAGTGCGCGATATTGAAGGCAAAAAGATGTCCAAGTCTTTAGGGAATATCATTGACCCCTTAGAGATCATTAATGAATACGGCGCGGATGCCTTACGCTTTAGCCTTATCTCAATAACCGCGCAGGGACAGGATGTATATTTATCCAGGGAGAGGTTTGAACAGGGAAGAAACTTTGCCAATAAAATCTGGAATGCCTCAAGGTTTATCTTGATGAACCTGGATAGCGCGCAAATTAAAACCGACCTCTGCGCATTCTTTAAAAAAGAGGACTTAAGCTTAACTAACCGCTGGATACTAAGCAGGTTTTATTCTACCCTCAAAGAGGTAGGGAAGGACCTGGGGCATTACCAGTTTAATGAAGCGGCAAACCTGCTTTACTCCTTTTTCTGGCATGAGTTTTGCGACTGGTACCTGGAAATCATCAAGGCGGAGATTAAAAATCCCCATAACCAGGTAGTGATGTATAAAATACTGGAAAAATTCTTAAGGGCCCTGCATCCTTTCATGCCTTATATTACCGAAGAACTCTGGCAGAAACTTCCTCACGAAGGCAATTCAATTATGGTTCAATCCTGGCCGCATATCCAGGAGAATATGATTGACCGGAAGAGCGAAAAGCTGATGGCCGAAGTCTTAGAGGTAATTACCGCTATAAGAAACATGCGCCTGGAATTAGATATCCCTCCTCAAGCGGATAATGTTACCGCCAGGATTTTTATCCCGCATAAGCTCAAGCAGGGCGCGCTGGAAGGCTTTTCCGGGCAGATCAAGAACCTGGCCAGGTTAAGGCAGCTGGATATTTTAAGCGAATATAAACACAGCCCGGGAGAATTCGCCATGGTTGTAAAGGAGGCGCATATTGTCATACCGCTCTCCGGCGTGATTGACATAGAAAAACATAAAGAGAAGCTGGGTTTCCGGATTAATAAAGCCGAGATAGAGATAAAGGCAAAAGAGAAGATGCTCGGCGATAGAAATTTCTTAAAAAGAGCGCCGGAAGAGATCGTGGAAAAGGAAAAAGAGAAATTAAAAAACTTAAAAAGCGAAACACAAAAACTAAAAGGAGTGCGCGATGCCCTCAAATAAGCATTTTCTTTCTGAAAAAGAGCCCCGGCTTGACCCGGAAAAATTAGATTACATCGTCCGACACGCTTTAATCGAAGATATCGGCAGGGGAGATATTACCACCCAGCTGACTATCCCCAAGGATAAGACAATCAGCGCGCATATTATAGTCAAGGAAAAAGCGGTCATCTGCGGAATAGACGTGGCGAGAAATGTTTTTAAAGCCATTGATTCCTCGATTATATTCAAGCCCATGGTTGACGAAGGCCAGGTAGTAAAGCCGGGTAAAGTCATTGCCCGGATTTCCGGAAAAGCCACCAGTATCTTAAGCTCGGAGAGGGTCGCGCTTAACCTGTTGAGTATGCTCTCGGGAATAGCCACCAAGACCAGGGAATATGTCGAGCAGATCGAACCTTACAAGACCAAGCTTACCGATACCCGCAAGACGCTTCCCGGATTAAGGGAGCTGCAAAAGTATGCCGTGCGCGTAGGCGGAGGGCATAACCACCGTATGGGCCTGGATGAGATGATCCTGATAAAAGATAACCATATCAAGGTCACCGAGGGCTACGAAAAATTACCCAGCGTACCCAAAGGCTTTAAAATAGAAATAGAAGTGCAGAACCTGGATGAATTCAGGCACGCCCTCTATTTTAAGCCGGATGTGATTATGCTGGATAATATGAGCCTGGAAGATATAAAAGAGGCGGTAAAGATCCGGGACAATACCGAGTTTAAAAGCCACCATCCTCCGACCATGCTGGAAGCCAGCGGCGGAGTTGATTTTGATTCCGTAAGAAAGATCGCCGCGACGGGAGTAGATATTATATCTATCGGCGAGCTGACGCATTCGATTAAAACCGTGGATATGAGTTTAGAGGTCAAGTAAAGTTGTCCGGTTTTAAACTTGTTTCAACCTATAAGCCCTGCGGCGACCAGCCCAAGGCGATCAAAGAATTAACCGCGGCCCTCCTTTCAGGCCGGCGCTATTCCACGCTCCTTGGCGTTACCGGTTCGGGAAAAACCTTTACCCTCGCCAATCTCATTGCCAAATTAAACTTACCCACCTTAGTTATCTCGCACAATAAGACCTTAGCTGCCCAGCTCTATTCGGAATTTAAGGAGTTTTTTCCGCATAACGCGGTAGAGTATTTTGTAAGCTACTATGATTATTACCAGCCTGAAGCCTATATCCCATCCACGGATACCTATATTGAAAAAGACTCCTCCATCAACGAGCGGCTTGACCGGCTGCGCCTGAGCGCTACCACTTCCTTAATGAGCCGCAAAGACGTCATCATTGTTGCCTCGGTCTCCTGTATTTATAACCTGGGCGACCCGCAGAATTACCGCGAGATGCTTGTCCTGCTTGAAAAAGGCCAGGCAGTAAGCCGGGACGACTTAATCGCCAAATTTATACATATCCAATACGAGAGAAACGATTATGAATTTATCCGGGGAAAGTTAAGGGTCAGGGGAGATGTGCTGGAAATATATCCCTCCTACCAGGAAAAGGCCTTGCGCCTGGAATTAAACGGCGACATAATCGAAAAAATCCTGGAATTCAACCCTGTCTCCGGCGAAATATTAAGCGCGTTAGATAAAGCCGCGGTTTACCCGGCTAAGCATTTTATTATTTCAGAGGAGAATATCAATTCCAGCCTCGCTTCTATCCGGCTGGAGTTAGCCGAGCAGCTTAAATTTTTAAGGTCCAAAAATAAATTGCTGGAGGCCCAGCGCCTTGAGTCCAGGACCAGGTATGATTTAGAGATGTTAAAAGAGATCGGTTATTGCCACGGTATAGAAAATTATTCCCGCCACCTCTCAGGCAGGCCAGCGGGCTCGCGGCCATATTCATTGATTGACTATTTCCCGGAAGATTTTTTAACCGTAATCGACGAATCGCACGTGACCCTGCCGCAGCTACGCAGTATGTATGAAGGGGACAGGGCCAGGAAAGAAGTGCTGGTAGGCTATGGCTTTCGGCTGCCTTCTTGCTTAGATAACCGGCCGTTAAAATTTGAGGAATTTAATAATTTAATTAAAGAAGTGGTTTTTGTCTCTGCTACGCCTGAGGAATATGAGATTAAAAAGAGCGCGGATAGAGTTATCCAGCAGATCATCCGGCCTACGGGCCTGGTTGACCCGGAGATTGTCATTAAGCCTACGCAAAACCAGGTCGAGGATCTGATTGAAGAGGTGAAGCAGCGCGCTAAAGTCGGCGAACGGGTACTCGTCACTACCTTAACCAAGCGCATAGCTGAGGATTTGACCGCTTATTTACAGGAAAAAGGCCTTAAGGTAAGGTACCTGCATTCTGAAATACAGACGATTGAACGCTCCAAAATCTTAAGGGATTTAAGAAAAAAAGAGTTTGACTGCCTGGTAGGGATAAATCTTTTAAGGGAAGGCCTGGACCTGCCGGAGGTTGCGCTGGTCGCTATCCTGGATGCCGATAAAGAAGGATTTTTGCGCTCGGCAACCAGCTTAATCCAGGTTGCCGGCCGCGCCGCCCGTAATATTAACGGCAAAGTGATTATGTACGCAGATACCATTACCGGCTCAATGCGCAAGGCGATTAGCGAATGCAACCGCAGGCGCAAGACGCAACTGGAATTTAACGCCCGGAATAAGATTACCGCGCGCTCAATCCAAAAAGCGATCAAAGAGGGCATTGAAGACCTGGCGCAGGCAGAAGAATTCGTCGTCAACCTTACCGGTGAAGCCAGGGACGAATATGAGTTGCGTAAGTATATTTCCGAGTTAGAATATGAGATGGAGCTAGCCGCTCGCAACCTGCAGTTTGAGCAGGCAGCCGTGATAAGGGATAAGGTAAGGGAGCTAAAAAGTGCTACTGGCTATTGATATAGGTAATACTAATATTACATTTAGGTTATTCAGGGCGGACAGGATTAAACACTGCTTTAATATCCCTACGCAGGATTATAACTTGCGTAATTTAAGGCAAAACCTGCGTAAGCTTAAAATCGATAATGCCATAATCTGCAGCGTTGTTCCTCCGGTAACCCGGAAGATAGAAAGAGATTTAAGGAGTCTTTTAGGCAGGCAGCCGCAGATTATAGGTAAACATATCCGCGTTCCCATAAAGAACCTCTACCGCAACCCTAAAGCTGTCGGCCAGGACCGCCTGGTAAATGCCTACGCTGGGGTTAAGCTTTACGGAGCGCCCCTGGTAGTTGTTGATTTTGGCACGGCGGTTACCTTTGATGTTATATCAAAGAAAAAAGAATACCGCGGAGGGATGATCCTCCCCGGATTACGTATTTCTTTAGAGGCATTGAACGCGCGCACAGCGCTGCTTCCTAAAATAAAATTGGAGGGGCCAAAAGAATTTATCGGCAGGGATACTAAAAGCAGTATGCTTAGCGGCATTATCTATGGATTTAGCGCTTTGACCGATAACTTAATAGCGCGCCTGAAGCATAAGTTAGGCAAAAAAACAAAAGCCATCGGCACCGGCGGGAATATTGGCTTAATCTCCAGGTATTGCCGCAGCCTGGACGGTAAAGATATCCGTCTAACCCTAAAAGGATTAAATATGCTTTTTCTGCAGCAAAAAAATACTTGACAAGGATTTTTTTTTAATTATAATTAGCACTCTCGGGAATTAAGTGCTAAAATAAACCAATTTTTAAGGGAGGTGGATGTTATGGATATTAAACCATTGGGAGATCGCGTGGTGGTCAAGCCTTTGGAAGCAGAGGCTAAGACAAAAGGCGGGATAGTCCTGCCGGATACGGCAAAAGAGAAACCCCAGGAGGGTAAGGTAGTCGCGGTAGGCAAGGGTAAGGTTTTAGATAATGGCACGGTTTCAGCTCCGGAAGTCAAGGTCGGCGACAAGGTATTATACGGTAAATATTCCGGTAATGAAATTACGACCAAAGAAGGCGAAGAATTATTGATTATGCGCGAAGAAGATATCTTGGCGATAATAAAATAAGGAGGATTTGATGAGTAAGATGTTACTGTATCAGGATGAAGGCCGCAGGAAACTTTTAAGCGGCGTAGAGCAGTTAGCCCGGGCAGTTAAGGTAACCTTAGGGCCAAAGGGCCGCAATGTGGTCATTGACAAAAAATTCGGCTCGCCCACCATCACCAAAGACGGCGTAACCGTAGCCAAAGAAATTGACCTGGAAGACCCTTATGAGAATATGGGCGCCCAGATGGTCAAGGAAGTTGCCGAGAAGACCTCGGATATAGCCGGTGACGGCACAACAACAGCAACGGTTTTAGCTGAAGCAATTTACCGCGAAGGCTTAAAGAACGTTACTGCCGGCGCCAACCCTATGGCTTTAAAGCGCGGGATTGAAAAAGCGGTTGAAAAAGTAGTGGATGAGTTAAGCAAATTAACCAAACCCATTAACGCCAGGGAAAAGAAAGAAGTGGCCCAGGTTGCTTCCATTGCCGCTAACGGAGACACCGCTATCGGCGACCAGATTGCCGAAGCCATGGAAAAGGTCGGCAAAGACGGTGTAATCACCGTTGAAGAAGCCAAGACAACTGCCACGACTTTAGAGTTAGTCGAAGGTATGCAGTTTGACCAGGGTTATTTATCCCCGTATTTTGTTACTGACGCCGAGAGAATGGAGTGTGTTTTAGAGGATGCCTACATATTGATCCATGAGAAAAAAATAGCCTCCCTAAAAGACCTCCTGCCTTTATTAGAGAAGATCGCCCGCAGCGGAAAGCCGCTTTTGATTATCGCGGAAGAAGTTGAAGGCGAGGCACTGGCAACCTTAGTCGTGAACAACTTAAAAAGGACATTTGTTTCCTGCGCAGTCAAGGCCCCGGGTTACGGGGACAGGCGCAAGGCAATGCTTGATGATATCGCCATTCTTACCGGCGGTAAGGCCATTACCGAGGACCTCGGTATCAAGCTGGAAAATGTTGACCTGGAAGATTTAGGTAAGGCCAAGAAAGTAAAGATCGATAAGGAAAATACAACTATCGTTGAAGGCTCCGGAAAACAGGCAGCAGTGACTGCCCGTATCGCTCAGATCAAAAAGCAGATTGACGAAACTGACTCTGACTATGATAAAGAGAAACTCCAGGAGCGCTTAGCCAAGTTAGCCGGCGGCGTAGCCGTGATTAATGTCGGCGCGGCTACCGAGACGGAAATGAAAGAGAAAAAAGCCCGCGTGGAAGACGCTTTGCACGCAACGCGCGCAGCGGTTGAAGAGGGGATTATCCCCGGCGGCGGAGTGGCTTTGCTGCGCTGTATCCCCGCATTAGATAAGCTAAAGCTTGCTGATGACGAGAAGATCGGCGTGGATATAGTCAGGCGCGCCTTGGAAGAGCCAATCAGGCAGATTACCGAAAATGCCGGCCTGGAAGGTTCAGTAGTTGTGCAGCGGGTAAAGCAGGAAAAAACCAATGTCGGTTACGATGTTTCGCAAGACGCTTATGTGGATATGATTGAGGCAGGCGTGATTGACCCGAAAAAAGTCACGCGTTCAGCCTTGCAGAATGCGTCAAGTATCGCGGCTTTGCTCCTTACTACTGAAGCTTTAGTGGCGGATAAGCCGGAAAAAGAAACCGCTGGAATGCCGGGTGGAATGCCTCCGGGAGGTATGGGCGGCATGGGAGGTATGGGCGGCATGGGCGGATATTAAGCTCATAGAGTTAAATAAGTAAACCGGGGGGACGGTTCTAAAAAAACAGAACCGTCCCCTTTATTTTACTTGACAAACGGCCTTCTCTGGTGTAGAATTTGCTATCCTTTCGTTGGCACTATTCAAAAAAGAGGTAAAAATCTGTAACCCATTGTTAAACAATAACTTATACATAAGAGGAGACTTATAAAATGGCAGAATGGATAGGTATTGGCAGGCGTAGCCGCAGATGCTACGGGTTCGATGAAATCGCGCTTGTGCCCGGCTCACAGACAGTTAATCCCAATGAAGTAGAAATATCTTTTGAAATAGACGCTAAGAAATTCAAGGTGCCCATACTCGCTGCGGCTATGGACGGTGTAGTAGATGTTAACTTCGCCGTGGAAATGTCAAACTTAGGCGGCATAGCGGTCCTGAACCTGGACGGCGTCCAGACCCGTTATGAAAACCCGGATAGCGTATTAAAAGAGATTGCCAAGGCTAATCCCCAGAAAGCCACCCAGTTAATCCAGTCAGTATACACCACTCCCATAAAAGAGAAGCTAATCTCCAAAAGAGTGGCCGAGATAAAGAAGAAAAAAGGCACGGCAGTAGTAAGCTGTATCCCGGCTAATGCCGAGAAATTCTCTAAGCTTGCCATCGCCAGCGGCGCGGATATCTTTGTCATCCAATCCACAGTCACAACTACCAAGCATATCGCCAAAGAATATAAGACGTTAGACTTGTATAAATTCTGTAAAGCTACAAAAATTCCGGTTATTTTAGGCAACTGCGTAACTTACGAAACAACGGTAGAGCTTATGGAGACCGGCACAAGCGGCCTGCTCATCGGCGTCGGGCCAGGCGCGGCCTGCACCACCCGCGGAGTATTGGGGATAGGCGTGCCGCAGGTAACCGCGACCGTAGATGCTGCCGGCGCGCGCGATTTTTATTACAAACGGACAGGCAGATACATACCTATTATTACAGACGGCGGGATGAACCGCGGCGGAGATATCTGTAAGGCCTTTGCCTGCGGAGCAGACGCGGTCATGATCGGCTCCAGCTTTGCCCGCGCCAAGGAAGCCCCGGGGAGAGGTTTCCACTGGGGCATGGCTACTTCCCATGTGAATTTACCGCGCGGCACGCGCATTCATGTCGGCACTACCGGCTCGTTAAAAGAAATCCTTTTTGGGCCGGCCAGGGTTGATGACGGCTCACAGAATTTAATGGGCGCGCTTAAGACCTCCATGGGTTCATTGGGAGCTGCAAACTTAAAAGAGATGCATGACGTTGAGATTATTATCGCGCCTTCAATCCAGACCGAAGGAAAAATTTTCCAGGTCGGGCAGAGAGTAGGGATGGGTAAATAAAATGAAAACCAAAAAAACTAAAAATAAAACTAAGATTAAAGCTAAGGGCAGGGTTAAGGGCAGGGTCAAGATTAAGGCCAGGGGTAAAACTAAGAGTAAAGCTAAGAGTAAAGTCAAAAGCGTAATCAAAACAGTCAGGCAGACAGTATTAATCCTGGATTTTGGTTCGCAGTACACGCAATTAATCGCCCGCAGGGTCAGGGAAAACAAGGTTTTCTCAAAGATAATCCCCTTTAATACTCCGGCAAAAGAAATCGCGAGTATGTCCCCTAAAGGATTAATCCTCTCCGGCGGCCCGGCTTCGGTTATCAGCAAGAAGAGCCCGGCTCCCGATAAAGGAATATTTAAATTAGGCGTCCCCATCCTGGGTATATGCTACGGTATGCAGGCTATCGCCGAGATGTGCGGAGGCAAGGTTAAGCATACCAGGAGCCGCGAATACGGCAAAATAGAATTATTTATAGATGATAACCGGGATTTATTCAGCCATATGCCGGGAAATTTTACCTGCTGGGCCAGCCACGGAGATTATGTCACCAAGGTACCTGCGGGTTTTCATGTCAGCGCCCATACCACCAACGCCCCGGTTGCTGCGATCAGCAACCCCAAGAGAAAAATTTTTGCGGTGCAGTTCCACCCCGAAGTAACGCATACTGAAAAGGGAAACCAGATTTTAAGCAATTTCTTATTTAAGATATGCGGATGCCTGGGCCGCTGGACCATGCAGTCGTTTATTAAGGAGTCGCTGGAAAGCATAAAAAAGAATGTCGGCCGCGATAAAGTCGTTTTAGGCTTAAGCGGAGGGGTAGATTCGTCTGTGGCGGCATTATTATTGCACAAAGCGATAGGCAGGTCTAGCCGGTGTATCTTTATCAATAACGGCCTGCTCAGGAAAGACGAACCGGAACAGGTAAAAAAAATCTTCCGCGATATTTATCACCTGAATTTAGATTACGTAGACAGGAGCAAGAAATTTTTAGCCCGCTTAAAAGGCGTAACCGACCCGGAAGAAAAGAGAAAGATAATCGGGGACGAATTCATTAAAACCTTTGAAGAAGAGGCAGACAAGGTCAGAGGGGTAAAATACCTGGCGCAAGGCACGCTCTACCCGGATGTAATTGAATCTATCTCGGCGAGCGGAGCGCCCAGCCGTAAGATAAAGAGCCACCATAATGTCGGAGGGCTTCCTGCCCATATGAAATTAAAACTCATTGAGCCGCTGCGGGAAATCTTTAAAGACGAGGTGCGCGCTATAGGCAGGGAATTAGGCTTACCCGATGCGATAATCCATCGCCAGCCTTTCCCCGGGCCGGGCCTGGCTATAAGGATTATCGGCGAAGTTACCGATGAACGCTTAAATATACTGCGCGAAGTTGATAGGCGGGTTATTGAAGAGATACGGGATGCCGGTTTATACGAACAGGTCTGGCAGTCTTTTGCGATATTGCTTCCCATAAAGAGCGTGGGGATTATGGGTGATGAACGCACCTATGAGAATGTTGTGGCTGTGCGCTGCGTCTCGAGTTTTGACGGCATGACTGCGGATTGGGTAAAACTCCCCTACGAAGTAATGGAAAAGATATCCAACCGCGTAATCAACGAAGTAAAAGGCGTAAACCGCGTTGTCTATGATATCTCTTCCAAACCGCCCGCGACGATCGAGTGGGAATAAATTAGTTTTAGAAAATGCCGCATTCCGATTTTGTCCATTTGCACCTGCATACCCAATTCAGCCTGCTCGACGGCGCCTGCCGCATCCCGGAACTGCTTAACCTGGCGAAAGTTTACAAAATGGATTCCCTGGCTATCACCGACCATGGGAATATGTTCGGGGCGATTGATTTTTATGTGGAAGCCCAGAAAGCGGGCATCAAGCCCATTATCGGGTGCGAGGCATATATCGCACCGGGGAGCCGCTTAGATAAAGAATCCCGCGGCATTGACGAGGCAGCTTACCATTTGATACTTTTAGCCAGGGATGAAACAGGCTATCAGAACCTGATGAAGCTGGTTTCTATCGGCTACCTGGAAGGTTTTTATTACCGGCCGCGTATCGATAAGGAAATCCTTGCCCGGCATGCTAAAGGCCTGATCGGCCTGAGCGCCTGCTTAAAAGGCGAAATCCCGGACCTCATCCTGCAAAAACGTTTTAACGACGCGCTTAAGCTAGCTGACGCCTACCTGAATATATTTGAAAAAAATAATTTTTATCTGGAGTTACAGGAAAATTCCATCCCCGAACAAAAACTGGTCAATGCCGGCCTGGTCAAGATAGGCAAAGAACTGGGGATTCCGCTGGTTGCTACCAACGACGTGCATTACCTAACCCGCGGCATGGCCGCTTCCCACGAAGCGCTCCTGTGCATCCAGACCCAGACTACCCTGGATGACCCTGACCGCATGCGTTTTCAGACGGATGAATTTTATTTTAAATCTCCCGAAGAGATGAAGAGCCTCTTTAAGGAGATGCCTGAAGCTATTACCAATACCTGCGAGATTGCCTCCCGCTGTAATTTAGAGCTGGATTTCAACCAGGTGCATTTACCTAAATATGTGCCGCCTACGGGCAAAACAAAAGAAGAATTCTTGGAAGAACTTTGTGCGCGCGGTTTAAAAGAAAGATTTGATAAACTAATAACCCCGCAGGTATCCGAACGCCTGGAGCATGAGCTGAAAATCATCAAAGATATGGGCTTCGTCAGCTATTTCCTTATTGTATGGGATTTTATCCATTACGCTAAAAGCAAGGGCATACCGGTCGGCCCGGGCAGGGGCTCGGCGGCAGGAAGCCTGGTAAGCTACCTGCTCGGCATAACCGACCTGGACCCTTTAAAATACGGCCTGCTTTTTGAGCGTTTTTTAAACCCTGAGCGCCTGGGTCTGCCGGATATAGATATAGATTTCTGCTACGAAAGAAGGCAGGAGGTCATTGATTATGTAACCGCTAAATACGGCCAGGAAAACGTCGCCCAGATTATTACTTTCGGGACGATGCAGGCGCGCGCGGTGGTGCGCGATGTAGGCAGGGTAATGGGTATGAGTTACGCCGATGTCGACCGCATCGCCAAAATGATCCCGCCTGAACTGGATATGACGCTTAAAAAAGCGCTGGAAAGCGAACCGGAGTTAAATAACCTTTACAAGAACGATGCGGAAGTTACCAAGCTGATTAATACCGGTTTATCCCTGGAAGGGTTAAACCGCCATGCCTCAGTGCACGCCGCCGGCGTAGTCATCGCCGATAAACCGTTGAGTGAATACAGCCCGCTTTTTAAGACCAGCGACGACCAGATCACTACCGGTTTTAGCATGGGCATCCTGGAAAAGATCGGCTTGCTTAAAGTAGACTTCCTGGGCTTAAGGACGCTTACCGTCATTGACCAGGCAGTAAAAATAATCAAAGAGACGCAAGGTAAAACGATAGATATACATAAGCTTCCTTTGGATGACCCGCGCACCTATAAGCTGCTTGGCCAAGCCCAGACCATGGGCGTCTTCCAGGTGGAAAGTTCGGGGATGCGCGACCTGCTGAAAAAACTTGAGCCCGAGCGCTTTGAAGACCTGATTGCCTTACTGGCCTTGTACCGGCCCGGCCCGATCGGTTCCGGAATGCTTAATGACTTTATCAAACGCAAGCATAATCTCATCCCTATTAAATACGAGCATCCTAAATTAGAGGAAGTCCTTAAGGAGACCTACGGGATTATGGTTTATCAGGAACAGATTATGCAGATTGCTTCCCTTTTGGCCGGCTTTAGCCTGGCCCAGGCAGATATCCTGCGTAAGGCTATGGGCAAGAAAATCCCGGAGGTCATGGAGAAACAAAGGAGCGCGTTTTTACACGGCTGCGTTAAGAACGGGATAAAAGAGTCTACCGCGACCAAGATTTTTGATTTAATAGAGTACTTTTCCGGATACGGATTTAATAAAAGCCACTCTACCGCTTACGCGTTGATTTCTTACCGCACCGCCTACTTAAAGGCGAATTATCCGGTTGAATTTATGACGGCGCTCCTCACCTCTGAGCGCGATAATACGGATAAAATCGTTGAATACGTGAATGAGGCCGAGCGCATGGGCCTGGTCGTCCTGCCGCCGGATATCAATGAAAGCGAGGCCTTATTTAAGGTGGTAGATAACAAGACTATACGTTTTGGGATGCTGGCGATCAAGAATGTCGGGCATGGCGCCGTAGAATCCGTTATTGAAGCCAGGAAAAAATCCGCTAAATTTAATTCATTAGAGGAATTATGCCAGTCTATTGACCTACGCCTGGTTAACCGCAAAGTCCTGGAAAGCCTGATTAAATGCGGCGCTCTGGATACTTTTAAGCTGGCCAGGGCCAAAATGGTTGCTTCCCTGGACATGATTTTAGATTCAGCCTCGCGTAAGCAAAAAGAAATCGCCAAGGGCCAGCTTTCCTTCTTTGACCAGGGGTTATCCGCGAACGGTTTTCAGCATACTGCCAATAATATGCCTGAGGTCAAGGAATGGCCTGAGCCGCAGTTACTGGCTTTTGAAAAAGATATGCTCGGCTTTTATGTCAGCGGCCACCCCCTGGCGCGCTATGCGCGGCAATTAAAGCGTTTTACCTCATCATCAATAGATGCCCTGCACCAGCATAAGGATGAAGATGAGGTCAAGCTCGTCGGCTTAATCTCTAAGATTAAACATACGGTTACCCGCGCCAAACAGGAAAAGATGGCGATATTGAAGCTTGAAGACCTTAATGGCTCGGTTGAACTGCTCGTCTTTCCGCGGGCCTTCCAGAAAGTAGCGCGTTATATCCAGCCCAATAGCGTAGTCCTGGTAAAAGGCACGTTGAACCTGAAAGAAGACACTCCCAAAATCCTCGTAAATGACCTTTTCCCGTTTGAGGAGATCTACAGGCTGATTACGGCGATGAGCATTAACCTTTCGGGCTTAAGGGAAAATGTTTTTGAGAGCTTAAAAGGCGTGCTCGCTGCCTCGCGCGGGAATATACCGATATACCTGAACTTAGATACGCCGGCAAAAGCCAAAGTCCAATTGGTGGTGGGTGAGGGGCTTTATGTCTCGCCGTCCGAAAAACTGATTAAGGATATCGAAGACCTTTTGGGAGAAGAAAGATTGTCATTAGTAGTGTATGCTACTTTATGCTTGACATCGTAACTTTTTGCTGCTATTATAGTTAGAAAATAAGGAGGCAGGCGATGACCAAGAAAGATATCATCTTGAAAGTAGCTGACCAGACCGGATTAATGCAGATAGACGTCAAGGCTGTGGTCCAGAAAACCTTTGACTGTATAGTTGAGGCTTTGGTCAGAGGAGAAAAAATAGAACTGCGTAATTTCGGGGTTTTTAAGATTAAGCAGAGAAAGAGCCGCACAGGCAGAAATCCGCGCACCAATCAGATCATCCCTGTCCCGCCGAGAAAAGTAGTAGTCTTTAAATCCGGCTTAGAGATGAAGCAAAAGGTGAAATAACCCTTATAAATGTTTAAGAAAGTATCCGGAACAAGAGATATCCTGCCGGAAGAAGCAGCTATCTGGCAGCGCTTAGAAGAGATTAGCCGCAAGACCTTTTCCCAGTATAACTTCCAGGAAATCCGTCCGCCTCTAATCGAAGAAGCGGCATTATTCAACCGCTCCTTAGGCGAATCCACTGAAATAGTCCAGAAACAGATGTTCCTCATCAAAAATAAAGACGAAACCTACTGCCTGCGCCCGGAAGCCACGGCTTCGATCGTGCGCGCCTATATCGAAAATAACCTGCATAAAACAAACGGTTTTGTAAAATTATACTACATCGGCCCGATGTTCCGGCTGGAACGGCCGCAAAAGGGGCGGCTGCGCCAATTCCAGCATATCGGCTGCGAGGCGATCGGCTCCTCTGACCCGGCTTTAGATGTTGAAATCATATCTCTTGCGGATAATTTATTGCGTAATTTTTCCATCGCAGATTATCGGATAAAAATAAACAGCTTGGGCTGCAGCGCGGATAAAAAGAAACTGGTCGATTCCCTGCGTAAAGGCCTCAAAACAAAGTTAGAAAAACTTTGCCCTGAATGCGTAAACAGGTTTAAAGTTAATCCTTTACGGATTTTAGATTGCAAGAACGATGCCTGCAAAGAAGCCATCTCCGGATTAGGCATTTCCGACAGCCATCTCTGCGCAGATTGTAAAGGGCACTTTAATAAAGTTAAAACCGGGCTGGATGCCTTAAAGATAAATTATGAAGTCAACCCGTTCCTTGTGCGGGGCCTGGATTATTACACGGGAACGGTCTTTGAAATAGCGCAAAAAGACTTAGGCAGCCAGGACGCTATTGGCGCAGGAGGCAGGTACAATAATCTAGTCAAAGAATTAGGCGGGGAAGAGGCGGGCGCGATCGGTTTTGCCTTTGGCGTAGAAAGAGTGTTACTTGCGCAAAGCGAAAAAATCAAACCGCAGGATAAGAACCTGGTTTATTTAATAAGCTTAGGCGAACCCGCTAAATTAGAAGGATTAAAAATTTTAGCTACGTTGCGCAAGAACGGGGTGCCTTGCGACACTAATTACGAAGACAAGTCTTTAAAAGGATCCCTGCGTAAGGCAAATGATTTAAACAGCCGCCTGGTCTTGATTATCGGGGATAATGAAATCGAAAAAGGCGTGATTACCTTAAAAGATATGGCTTCCGGAAAACAAAAAGAAGTCAAAACCAAAGATATCCTAAGGGAAGTTAAATGATAAGGACGCATACCTGCGGAGAATTAACCGCTAAAGACCTGGATAAAGAAGTCGTGTTATGCGGATGGGTAGCCAGGAGGCGCGACCACGGTAAACTCATTTTTATTGATATCCGGGACAGAAGCGGATTTACGCAGGTTGTTTTTATCCCTAAGGAATCCGGCGACGCCTATAAAGCAGCCCAGGATTTAAGGTCCGAGTTTGTCATTAAGCTAACCGGCAAGGTTAATCACCGGCCCGCAGGCACAGTCAACCCTAAATTAAAGACCGGCGAAGTCGAGGTCCTGGGAAAAGGGCTGGAGATCTTAAATCCCAGCGCCAATCCTCCTTTTGAAATAGAAGAAGATTTAGAGGTTACGGAAGACAGCCGGCTTAAATACCGTTACCTGGATTTAAGGCGCCAGAAATCCCTGAATAACCTTTTATTGCGCAGCAACCTTTATAAGGTTATCCGGCAATATTTAGATACGCAAGGGTTTATTGAATGCGAGACGCCGATCCTGACCAAGTCTACGCCCGAAGGCGCGCGCGATTACCTTGTGCCATCGCGGCTTAATCCCGGCAAATTTTACGCCCTTCCGCAGTCGCCGCAGCTGTTCAAGCAGATTTTAATGGTCGCCGGGATTGAACGCTATTACCAGATCGCCAAATGTTTCCGCGACGAGGATTTAAGGGCTGACCGCCAGCCGGAGTTTACCCAGCTGGACCTGGAGATCTCTTTTATTAACGAGGAAGATATCTACGCTATAATCGAAGCGCTCATCTCCAGGATATTTAAAGAACTTAAAGGGATAGAATTAAAAATCCCGTTTGCGCGCATTACATTTAAGGAAGCACAGGAAAAATATAAGACAGACAAGCCGGACTTACGCAAAGATTTTAACGCCGAATTTGCTTTTGCCTGGGTGATAGATTTCCCTTTGTTTAAATACAATACCGAAGAAAAACGCTGGGAGAGCGAGCACCATCCGTTTACCGCTCCGGCTGAAAGCGACCTGGCCGCCCTTGAGCAATCCCCGGATAAAGTTAAATCGCGCTCTTACGACCTGGTCTTAAACGGCGTAGAATTAGGTTCAGGCTCAATAAGGATCCACCAGCAGGAATTGCAGGAGAGGATTTTTAAGCTTATCGGCATAGATAAAAAAGCTGCTGCCGAGCGTTTTGGTTTTCTCCTGGAGGCCTTTCAATTCGGCGCGCCGCCGCACGGCGGTTTTGCCTTCGGCATAGACAGGCTCTTAAGCACCCTGGCTAATGAAACAAGCATAAGGGAAGTGATCACCTTTCCCAAAACGAGCGCAGGGGTTTGCCCGTTAACCGGTGCGCCTTCGGACGTAGATGAAAAACAATTAAAAGAATTAAATTTAACCGTTAAGAAAGGGAGGATACAGAAATGAAAAGGAAGAATTTATTTTATTTTTTAAGCTTAGCCTCGGTTTTGATCTTGTCGGGTTGCGTTGCCAGAACTTACCCATTAACCCAGGCCAGGGTCGACCAAAACCTAAGCAGCGGCAACCGCGGATTTATCATGGGCAAGGCCCCCGCACAGAGCGAAGTAGCGAGAAAAGATACCCGCACAGTAAGGGTATTCGAGTTTGAACTGGGGCGCAGCTATAAGACTAAACAAACATCTGTACCGGTAGAGCCTGCGGCTGGC
>JAQUAP010000079.1 GCA_028687205.1 Candidatus Omnitrophota bacterium | reverse complement strand
GCTCAGACATAAGGCCCGGATCAAGCAGCTTTAAAGATCCGCTGGCTGCATTCCTGGGATTGGCAAATATTACTTCGCCCTCTATTTCTCTTACTTTATTTAATTTAGCGAACTCCACCCTGTCCATATAAATCTCGCCGCGGATCTCGATTAATTCAGGAATATTACCGCCCAAGAGAACCAGGGGAATTGCGCGGATGGTCTTAATGTTCTGCGTGACATCCTCGCCGGTTTCTCCGTCGCCCCGCGTTACGCCGCTTGCCAGCCGGCCCTGCTTATAGGTAAGATTCACGCTGACGCCGTCAATCTTGAGCTCAACCACAAATTCTATTTTTTTGTTTTTCCCCAGGCCCTTAATTACGCGCTTATTCCAATCGTTCAATTCCTCAAAACTATAGGTATTATCCAGGGAGAGCATCTTCTGCCTATGCTTGACTGTCTGAAATCCTTCTAGGATCCCGCCGCTGACCCGCTGGGTAGGAGAATCATCCGACTGATACTGAGGATAGGCGTCCTCCAGGTCTTTGAGCTTGCGCATTAAATCATCATACTCTTGATCGGAGATTTTCGGCTGGCTTAAAACGTAGTAAAGGTAATCGTGGCGGCGGAGCTGCTCTCTGAGCGAATCTATGCTTTTCTTTATATCCTGCATTTAAAATTTTATACCGAAGTCCTTAAATTCACCGCTGGCGCTTTCCCAGCTTATATTTATATCCTGAATATAGCGCTTAAAGATATTGTTAAGCTGGCTAAGAAAATCATTCAGGCTATCAACGTTTGCCTCAGCGACTAACTCTACCCTGCCGTCGCTAAGGTTGCTCACCCAGCCGACAATGCCCATTTCTTCGGCAATGCGCTCGGCAGTGAAACGAAAGCCGATCCCCTGCACCTGTCCGGAATAATAAGCGTGGGCCTGCTTTTTCATAATATCCCAGGGACGGTTCTCAAGCCAATCGTAAAGCGTCCCCTTATAGGGGACAGTTTAGCTTTGAGTTGAGAACCGTCCCTGATTTATATGGTCGGGAAGGGCGGATTTGAACCGCCGACCTCTTGCTCCCGAAGCAAGCGCTCTAGCCAAACTGAGCCACTTCCCGATTTATCTCTTTAAAACTAAGATTATTGTATTCGTAAATAGCTTTTATCCAACCTATTATTTTCTTATATACCTTCGTATCATATAAATTTACGTGTGCAGTGCCGTATTGCGAACGCCGTAAATGCCGATAAGGCGTATCCTTGAAACTCTCTTTTATGAAAGGCTTACAAAACTGTTCAGAGCTAACACCAAGTTCATTTGACCAAAACCTTTTTGCCTTCTCCGGATCAATATCTTCATAGAGCATTAGCCTAACTCTAATCTTTTCTTTAGGAACCGAGCATATTTGCGTTAAAAAATTCATAAATATGCGTAATATTTCGGGATTGGAATTAGCAATCTCCACTCGTTGTCCGGAAACCCTTGCAGACTTATATCCTTCTCCCGCATAAAGCATCAACCCGGCTATCCACAAATCTCTTTGGGATAAAGGTAGAATTTCTGTTTTACATTGAAGATTGAGTTTGGCATCCGCCTTTGCTATATTTAGAAGCCGCGATTTACGGCTATTTTCTCTTCCCAAACGCAGCCTATTCTCAATATTTGTCAATAAGTGTTCTGGTATTTCTATGTCACGTACCCATGCGCTTACAGAGCCTTTAGAAACTTTAAGTTCTGTAGCGATTTGCTTTATAGAAAGGCCTCTACGCCTTAACCGCTGGGCATTATTTCTTTCTAACAGCTTCATCCGAAGCCCTCTCTACGTATTGGAAATCGGGATTATTTAAAAATTAGTATAACAGAAAATCTGTGGGTTGGCAATAATTAGAAGTTAACATAACGCTATTTAGCTTTTTTAGCCAAAAGGTCAAACTCAAGATTGACTTTAGCAGATGCGCCCTTAAAGCTTAAGGTAGTATTTTTAAGCGTATGCGGAATAATGTATACGCTGAAGGTACTGGATTTTTTGCTTTGGATGGTCAGGCTGATACCGTCAACGGCAATAGAATCTTTGGGTAAACAATACCTGATAAATTCAGGCGGGACAGCTATTTCAAAAGCTAAATTACCGCTTACATAATTTTTCCTGCGGACCAAGCCCACGCAGTCAATGTGCCCCAGGACAAAATGCCCGGATATCCTGTCCCCCATTTTCAGGCTGCGCTCAAGGTTGACTTTATCGCCGACCTTAAGATTGCCGAGACCAGTAGCTTTTAAGGTTTCGGGCATAGCCTCAAAAGCAAAATAATCTTTTTTTATTTCTACCGCTGTCAGGCATACTCCGTTTACGGCTATGCTGTCCCCTTTTTTTACCTCGGCTAAAGTTTTTACGGCGTTGATTTCAATAAGGCGGACATTGCCGGCGTGCGAGATTCTTTTTACTATTCCCAGCTCTTCCACGATGCCGGTAAACATATTATTTTATATACCCCTCGATTAAGAAATCTTCCCCGAAGCGCCTGAAAGAGATATTTTTTAACTTCGCCGCCCGCTCAATCCGCGTGATGCCCTGGCCCATTACCGAGCCGATGGCCTCTTTTCCGCCGATAATCTTAGGCGCGATAAAAAACATTATTTTATCTACCAGCCCATCGTCAAACAACGAACCGATGAGCATCCCGCCGCCTTCAACCAGTATACTGGTAATACCCATGCCGGCTAATTTCTTCATTAAATCTTTTAAATTAACCTGGCCGGTTTTCTCTTTAATTTCCAGGATATTAGCCTTGCGGCCCAGAATCGCCCTGTTCTCGGTCTCCTGGCCCGAACGCGTAGCCAGGGTAGCGATAATCACCGAACTTGAGCCGGAGAATATATTCGCCTTGCCGGGAGTGCTTAACTGGCTATCCACGACAATCTTAACCGGATGCCTTTTAGAAAACCAGATATCTAATTTAGGATTATCCCTTAAGACGGTGTTTACGCCGACCATAATCGCGTCAAAATCGCCGCGCAGCCGGTGCGCAAAACCGCGGGATTTATCCGAGGTTATCCATTTAGAATCGCCTGTCCGCGTAGCGATGCGGCCATCCAGCGATTCGGCTACTTTAACCGTAACAAAAGGAACTTTGCGGGTAATATATTTTATGAAAGCTTCGTTTAAACGCCTTAATTTATCTTCTAAAAAACCTACCTTAACTTTTATCTTATTCTGTTTAAGTATCTCAATGCCCTTGCCGTTATTCAGGGGGTTAGGGTCAATCATACCCACGATAACTTCTTTGACGCCGCTTTTAATAATCCTGGCTACGCAGGGGGGAGTACGGCCAAAATGGCAGCAGGGTTCTAAAGTAACATACAGGGTTGCTCCCTCTGCCTTCTCCGCTGCTTCATCCAGGGCGATAACTTCAGCGTGGGCAAGGCCTGCTTGCGCATGATACCCTTTGCCGATAATCCTGCCATTTTTTACTACCAGGCTGCCGACCATGGGATTAGGCGAAGTCTTACCCTTGCCTTTCAGGGCTAATTTTAGCGCCAGGCCCATATAATATTCATGCGTCTTTTTCATTTTAAATTTTCTTTTGCCTCTTTTAATTTTTCCACTAACGCGTAAGGCACTTTAATTGAACCGATGCGCACCTCGGGCTTAGCCTTGCCATGGCAATCTGAGCCTCCGGTGACTAATAAATTATTCTTCCTGGCCAGTTCCAGATAAAAGTTGACCATGCCCTGCGAATGCTCCGGGTAATAGACCTCCAGGCCCATCAGCCCTAACTTCACAAACTCTAAAATCAGTTCGTCATTATTAAGGGTATAAGGATGCGCTAAAACCGGGACTCCTCCGGCCTGCTT
This sequence comes from Candidatus Omnitrophota bacterium, assembly GCA_028687205.1. Lineage (GTDB taxonomy): Bacteria > Omnitrophota > Gorgyraeia > Gygaellales > Profunditerraquicolaceae > UBA6233. The sequence continues at coordinate 163 of JAQUAP010000079.1, read as the reverse complement.
AATAAATTCTATGGCCTCCTGGGGGCTAAAGCGGAACCCCAAAACATATGCCGGGCCATTATCGCCGATATATTTCTGAAAAACCTCGTAGATTGACCTGACAAGCCCTTCCTTAACCAATGCCCGGGCAATATGCAGCCTGCCTACCGTGCCATTGCCGGCT
>JAQUAP010000026.1 GCA_028687205.1 Candidatus Omnitrophota bacterium | reverse complement strand
CATTACCGAAAACCAGATTACCTACGTTGATAAAATTAAAATCCGCGGCAACATTAAGACCAGGGACCTGGTTATCCGCAGGGAGTTACGTATTCATCCCGGAGACAGGTTTGACGGAGAGAAATTAAAGCGCAGCAAGGAACGCCTGCAGAACTTAGGGTTCTTCGAGGATATAAGTTATGATACCGAAGAGACGCCGAGCCCCGATAAGAAGGATTTGATCGTTGACGTGAAAGAGAGTAAAACCGGATCATTTAGTTTTGGCGGCGGCTATAGCACGGTGGATAGCCTGGTGGGATTTATAGAGGTAGAACAGAAGAATTTTGACTGGAGGAACTGGCCATACTTTACCGGCGCTGGCCAGGACTTAAAGATACGCGCTTCATTTGGTACGGTAAGCAGCGGCTTTGACGTAAGCTTTACCGAACCCTGGCTTTTTGATTATCCTATAACTTTTGGTTTTGACGCTTACAGGAAGACGCACAAGCGGGATACCGACGTAGGCTATGGCTATGACGAAAAAGTTACCGGAGGGGACTTGCGCCTGGGCAAAGAAATATCCGAATACGTCAGAGCAGACATTACCTACAGGTTGGATTCAATCGAGATTTCTAATATAGATAACGGCGCCGAAGACCTGCTCAGGGAAGAAGGAAAAAATGTTATCAGCAGCATAACCCCCGGAATTACATTCGATAACCGGGATAATATTTTTGACACCCGTAAAGGGAACCTGGTTACCGGTTCCGTAGAGTTTGCCGGCGGGCCTTTGCAGGGAGATAAAAATTATTGGAAGTTTTTCGGCCGGGCGAGCCATTATTTCCCGATGCCGCGGAACGCTTCCCTTGAAATAAGGGGCAGGATAGGCTTGTCGCAGCCTTACGGAAATTCCGATAATATACCTATTTATGAAAGGTTCTTTGCCGGCGGCGCGTATACGATAAGAGGTTATAAAGAAAGGGCGGTTGGCCCGATTGACCCCAGCACCCAGGACCCTCTGGGCGGCGATTCAATGCTGATCGGTAATTTAGAGTATCTTTATCCTATCTTCAGCTTTCTCAAAGTAGCGGTATTCTATGATATAGGAAACGTATGGGAAAAATTAGGGGATTTCTGCTCGTCGAAGGATACGAATAAGAACACCGGAAAGTTTAAATCCAGCTTTGGCTTAGGGTTCCGTATCAGGACCCCTGTCGGGCCGATGATGCTGGATTACGGCATACCTATGGATAAAGCCCCGGGCGAAACTACCAGGTCCAGCGGAAGATTCCATTTTAGCGTAAGCAACAGTTTCTAAAAACTCAGACTACAAACAATTAAAAGGAGGAGGTAAGATGAAAAAGTTGTTAGTGGTTTTATGCGCAGCGCTGTTAACTTCTTTTGTCTTGACGGGCCTGGCCCAGGCAGCGGATAAGTTTGCTTATATTAATTTAGGCCGCGCCTTTAATGAATATTCCAAGACCAAGGAATACGATAAGACCTTAACTGAAAAAGAGAATAACTATACCGTTGAGAGAGATAAGAGAATCAAGGATTTGAATTCCTTACGGGATAAATTCAGCCTTTTAAGCGACAAGGAGAAGGATGCCAAGAAGGGGGAGCTGGAGAATAAAGCCAAGGCGGTAAAGGATTTTATTACCCAGAAAGAGACAGACCTGCGTAAAGAGCAGGAAGAGAGGATGAAGGAAATCCTTAAGGATATAGAGACGACAGTGAAGAGCTATGCCGAAAAAGAAGGGTATACCATGGTATTCAATGACCGGGTACTGGTCTACCAGGATAAGGACCTGGATATCACGGATAAAATCATAGCCTTATTGAATAAGAAAAAATAATAGAAACACTAATGCGTAAAACCCTCAAAGAGATTGCTCAAGCTATTCAGGGTGAAGTCATAGGTGATGGCAGTATCGTAATTACTGGGGTATCCGGGATAAAAGAGGCGTCTGCCGGTGATATTACTTTTTTAGCTAATGCCAAATATACCCCGCTCCTAAATACAACGGCTGCTTCCGCAATCATCATCTCTAAGGATACCGAACCTCCGGCAACCAAAGCCGTAATCCGCGCTGAAAATCCTTCGCTGGCCTTTGCCAAAGTCATCTCTCTTATCGCTCCCGCTGAAATAAAACATCCTAAGGGCATCCACCCGAGCGCGGTATTAGGCAAAGGCGTGAAATTGGGCAAGGATGCGGCTATCGGGCCTTATGTGGTTATCGAGGATAACGCGCAGATCGGCGATAAGGCAATAATTTATTCCGGGTGTTTCATCGGCCAGGATACTAAAATCGGCGATTGCGCGCTTATCTATGCTAACGTTTCGGTGCGTGAACGCGTATTAATAGGCAATAATGTCATCATCCACAGCGGCACGGTCATAGGCTCGGACGGTTTTGGTTTTGTGGAAGTCAACGGTAAACACCATAAGATACCGCAGGTCGGTTCCGTCGAGATCGGCGACGATGTTGAGATCGGCGCCAATGTCACTATTGACCGGGCGCGATTCGATAAAACAATCATCGGCCGGGGGACAAAGATCGATAACCTTGTCCAGATTGCCCATAACGTGGTCATCGGCGAGAATTGCCTTATCGTGGCGCAGGTCGGGATATCCGGCTCCACCATAATCGGCAACAATGTAATCCTCGCCGGCCAGGTCGGGTTAGTCGGGCACATCAGCGTCGGCGATAACGCGATCGTTACTGCGCAATCAGGCGTCAGTAAATCTATTCCCGCCGGCGCAATGTTTGCAGGGTATCCTGCGCGGCCATTCCTCGAAAACCAGAAGTCGCACGCCTACGTGCATAACCTGCCAAAGATGTTTGAGCTGGTAAAAGAGTTGAAGAAGAAGATTGAGGAGCTTGAAAATAAATTAAAAGACAAATAACCAGATGAGTAGACAGAAAACAATCGTAAAAGAAATAAGCTTTAGCGGGGTCGGCCTGCATACCGGCAATAAAGTCAATGTGACTTTGCGGCCTGCGGACGCAAATAGCGGTATTATCTTTATCCGCAAGGATTTAGCCGGCAGTGGCCTTGAAATTAAGGCCTGCGTAGAGTCAATACTTCCGGTACAGAAATCGCCGCGGCGCACATCCATTGAGCATAATTCTTCACAGGTGCAGACAATAGAACATCTTATGGCTGCTTTATCCGGCTTAGGTATAGATAATCTTTATATTGAGCTGGATAGCAATGAATTACCGGGATTAGACGGCAGCAGCCTGAGCTACCTGGAATTACTTCAGCAGGCAGGCTTAAAAGAACAGGATGAGGAGCGCTGCTGTTTTTCTATCAAAGAGCCTATCAGGGTAGAAGAGGCGGACGGCGCTTCGATCGTAGCCTTACCTTCTAACGACTTCAGGATTTCTTATACGCTTGATTACGGCCGGTCGCTGCCAAAAGCGGAATTCATGGAAACGGTGATCAGCCCCGAGGTATTTAAAAATGAAATTGCCCCGGCGCGGACTTTCTGCCTGGAGAGCGAAGTGGGTGAATTACAGCGTCAGGGGCTGGGGCTGGGAGCTAATTATGAAAATACCCTGGTTTTGGATAAAGAAGGCAGGATTATCAAGAATAAGGCCCGTTTTCCGGATGAAGCTGTTCGGCATAAGATGCTGGATTTAATCGGAGACCTGTATTTAATCGGGCCCATCAAAGCGCATATAATCGCTTTAAAGAGCGGGCACTCTTTAAACCTGAAACTGATAAATAAAATAGCCGAACAAAGGAAGAAAAACTCTATGCATACAGAAAACGGTATCTTGGAAGTAACGGATATTATGAAAATTATTCCGCACCGCGAGCCTTTCCTCTTTGTGGACAGGATTATCAGCTTAGAGCGCGGAAAGCGCGCTACCGGGATTAAGAATGTCACCATCAACGATTATTTCTTCAAAGGGCATTTTCCCGGCAGGCCGGTCATGCCCGGGGTGATTATCATTGAGGCCATGGCCCAGGTCGGCGCGGTGATGATGCTCGCCGCCGAAGAGAGCCGCGGCAAGATAGCTTATTTTATGTCTATTAACAACGTGAAATTTCGTAAGCCCGTTGTCCCGGGAGACCAGCTGGTTTTCGAGGTTGAGGCGGTAAAAGTCAAGTCCAAGACCGGGCAGGTGCGCGGCAGGGCATTGGTGGACGGCAAGGTGGTCGCGGAGGCAGATTTTATCTGCGCTTTGGTAGAGGATTAGGCATGCAAATACATCCTACAGCAATAATTTCCAAGAACGCGGTTATCGGCGCGGGGACTAAAATCGGCGCGTTTTGCGTAATTGAGGGCAATACTACCATAGGAAAAAACTGCGAGATTTTTACGGGCGCGGTAGTCGGCAGCCGTCCGCAGGATTTAAAATATAAAGGGGAGAACAGCTTTCTTGAAATCGGGGATAACAATATCATCCGTGAATACTGCACGCTTAATCCCGGGACAGAAGAAGGCGGCAGAACCATTGTCGGAGACGGCAACCTGATCATGGCTTATTCTCATGTGGCGCATGATTGCCGCCTGGGGAATAACTGCGTTCTCGCCAACGGTGCTACGCTGGCAGGGCACGTAACGATTGAAGACCGGGCAGTTATCGGTGGGCTGGTGGCAATCCACCAGTTTGTAAGAGTCGGCGCCCTCTCTATTATCGGCGGCTGCTCCAAGGTGGTCCAGGATATCCCTCCGTATTCAACCTGCGACGGGCATCCGGCGCTGGTCTACGGTCTAAATCTTGTCGGCCTCAGGCGCCACAATATCCCTAAGGATTCAATAACCTTGCTGGATGACGCCTTCAGGATACTTTTTAGCTCCGGGCTTTCTATTAAGCATGCCGTGGAGAAAGTAGTAAAAGAAGTCAAGCTGACCGCCGAAGTCGCATACCTCGTTGAGTTCATCAAAAAGACAGAGCGCGGAATCGCGCGTTCCTGCCGCAAATAAAATGGAAAAAATCGGTTTAATCGCCGGTAACAGGAAATTCCCTTTGTTATTTTGTGAAGCCGCCAAGCGTAAAGAATATTTTATAATCGCTATTGCGATAAAGGGAGATACCTCGGCCAGGATTAATAAATTAGCCGATAAGACCTACTGGCTTAAGCTCTCTGAATTTAAGCGCCTGGTCGAAATATTTAAGGCCGAAGGGGTAAAAAAGATAGTTATGGCCGGCCAGATCAGCCCGGCCAGGCTCTTTAGCCGTGAGGTCAGGCAAAGCCCGGATTTACAGCAGATACTCTCCAGCATAAAAAATAAGAAAGCAGATACGATATTCGGGGTAATCGCGGGAAAATTAGAAGATGCCGGTTTAGAATTGCTTAATTCCGCTACTTTTATGGAAGGCCTCTTGCCTAAAAAAGGCACGCTTACGCAGGGAGAGCCCGATAAAGCCGGCTGGGAGGATGTTTATTTTGGTTTTGAACTGGCCAAGGCAGCCGGGGCTTTGGATATAGGCCAGACAGTAGCGGTGAAAGATAAGGCGATTGTCGCGGTGGAGGCTTTGGAGGGCACGGATAAGCTTATCCGGCGCGCGGGAAAAATTGCCCGCGGAGGCATTACCGTAATCAAAGTAGCCAAACCCAGGCAGGATATGCGTTTTGATATCCCGGTAGTCGGCTTAAAGACGGTTCAAAGCCTGATTAAAGCAGGCGCGAAATGCCTTGCCATAGAAGCGGATAAGACACTTTTTATCGATCGGCTTGCCGCCGTAAAGTTAGCCGATAAGAAAGGCCTGGCAATCGTCAGCGTTTAACAAACCGCTTGACAGCCTTGCAGTTGTTAGGTATAAATAGGGGTATAACAAGGAGGAGGGTATGGCTAGATTAACCGGGTCAAAACTGACTGAATTCAGGCTTTATGCTCCGCAGGCTAAGAAGGTGAGCTTAGCAGGTAGTTTTAACAAGTGGGATGTAAAAAAGCTTCTTGCAAAAAACGACTCTAAGGGTAACTGGGTAGCTAAGATTAATCTTAAGCCCGGCAGGTACGAATATAAATTTGTGGTTGACGGCGCCTGGATGAACGACCCGCGTTGCACATCCTGCGTAGCTAATGCCTTCGGGTCGCATAATTGCGTTATGGAAGTAAAATAGCCGGTAATGCTTTAAAAACTTAAAAATTATAAGGGCGCTATCTTAGAAGGATAGCGCCCTAAAATTTTTTAAACCGATGAAATATTTATATGGTCCGGTCAAATCGCGCAGGCTTGGGGCTTCTTTAGGGATAAGCCTTACGCCATACAAGACATGCGACTTTGATTGTATTTATTGCCAACTGGGCAGGACAAATAACCTGACAGTAGAAAGAAAGGAATACATAAAGGTAAGCGAAATAATCAACGAATTAAGAACCTGGCTTGGCGATAACAGGGAAATAGCGCAAGGGTTAGAATACATCACGCTCTCCGGCTCAGGCGAGCCTACCTTAAATACCGGTATTGGCGAGTTGATTACGGAGATAAAGAGACTCACCCCGCTTAAAGTAGCGGTCCTTACCAATACTTCCCTGCTGGTAGACAGCGAGGTGCGCCGGCAGCTCCTGGAGGCGGATTTAATTGTCCCCTCGCTGGATGCGGTAACGCAAGGCTTATTTATCAAGATTGACCGGCCGCATCCCGGCATAAATATTGAAGAGATAATCGCGGGGCTCGTGGCTTTAAGAAAAGAATTTCGCGGAAAAATCTGGCTTGAGGTGATGCTGCTTAAAGGCATTAACGACGACATAAGGCATATCCGTAAATTAAAAGATATTATTGAAAAGATAAATCCTGATAAGATACAGTTGAATTCTCCGGCGCGCACTACCGCCGAAAGCGGTATTTATGCCGTTGGCAGGCCCAAATTAAAGAAGATCAGGGAAATTTTAGGGCAGGAGGCGGAGATTTTTTAACGCGCCTGTAGCTCAACTGGATAGAGCGCTAGCCTTCGGAGCTAGGCGTTGCAGGTTCAACTCCTGCCAGGCGCAGGGTTCATAGGAAGATAAAATGGATGATTTTTCTCTTCTCATCGGCGGCAAGGCCGGTTTTGGTATTGATAAATCCGGGGCAGTTATCGGCAGGATCCTAAACCAGCTCGGGCGCCGCGTCTATATTTCCCGCGATTACCCTTCTATTATCAGAGGGGGCCACACCTTTTCCATTATCCGTTCATCCCAAACAAGAATCGCTGCGCAAAGCAACAAGATGGATTTTATCCTTGCTTTGAATCAGGAGGTCCTTGATTATCATAAGGAGAGATTAAAGGATGGCGCGGTGATTATCTATGACTCTGACGCCGTTAAATTAGAGGGTGTGGGCGAGGGTATCCGGACAATAGGGGTAGCGCTGACGCGCATTATCAAGGAAGAAAATGCGCCTGAGATAATGCGTAATAGCTGCGTTATCGGCGTATTTATAAGGGTAAGCGGAATCAAATGGGAAGCCTTAGAAAGCGTATTTAAAAAAGAATTCACCAAAGAAACGGATTTAAATTTAAAAGTCGCCTCCCGGGGTTATGCCGCAACAAAAGAACTGCTAAAGATAGAACCCGCATCGCAAGAGCCGCTTCCCTTACTCTCCGGTAACCAGGCAGTAAGCCTCGGCCTGCTTAAGGGCGGGCTGGACACCTTTATCGCTTATCCGATGACTCCCACATCGCCTATCCTGCATTTTCTTGCCGCAAATGCCGCTGATTTTGGCTTAAAGGTCATTCATCCCGAGAGCGAGATCGGAGTAATCCTGATGGCCTTAGGATTTTCTTATACCGGAGAAAGCGTGGCTGTAGGGACATCCGGCGGAGGGTTTTGCCTGATGACTGAAGGTTTAAGTTTTGCCGGGATGAGCGAATTACCTGTTGTGATTATCGTCGGACAAAGACCCGGGCCGTCAACAGGCCTGCCCACATATTCGGCGCAGACAGAATTGCATTTTGTCCTAAATGCCGGCCAGGGCGAGTTTACGCGTTTTATCGTTGCGCCAGGAGATGCTGAGGAAGCGTATTTCTGGTCGGCAGAGGCCTTGAATATAAGCCGGAAATACCAGCTAGCCTCGGTTATTCTCACGGATAAGAACCTAGGGGAAGATATTTTTAATTTTGATATAAATTCTATCCCTGAAATAAAAGCAGGGGCGCCGTTAGTCTGGGATAGGAAGGCTCCCTATAAAAGATACCTGGATACAGAAAATGGCGTTTCTCCTTTGGCCTTTATTCCGGATAAAGACGCGGTTATAAAAGTTAATAGCTATGAACACGATGCGTACGGCATCACTACCGAAGACCCGCAACAGGTGGTCTTGATGCAGAATAAGCGCTTACGCAAAGAAAGATATTTACAGGAAGAGTTAGAAAATTCTGAGACAGTCAAGATATACGGCAAAAGTAATTCTGGCGTCAGCCTTCTTTGCTGGGGTTCTAATAAGGGGGTATGCGTGGAACTGGCGGAAAAATTAGGTTTAAAAGTCATCCAGCCATTGGTCCTTTGGCCGTTCCCGATAAAACAATTTCAGGAGGCGCTCCGGGGAGTAAATAAACTTATCTCTGTAGAATGCAATGCCACAGGGCAGCTGGCGCGCTTGATTAAAATGTCCGGTTTTAATGTTGATGAACAAATCCTGAAATATGACGGCCGGCCTTTTTCTCTGGAAGAGTTAGAGGAAAGAGTAAAGGGGGTTAAGCAATGAGCCCGCTAAACCTGGGGACTTATGCCGCGAATACCTGGTGTCCTGGCTGCGGTAATTTTGCCATCCTGAATGCCATAAAAACCGTGCTCAGCGAATTAAACGCCGAAGGAGTTCCTTTAGAAAATATTGTTTTGGTTTCAGGCATTGGCTGTCATGCTAAAATAGTCGATTATTTGAACGTAAACAGTTTTTATTCTCTCCACGGAAGAGTTACGCCGGCGGCAGAAGGGATAAAATTAGCTAAACCCGGTATCAAGGTAATCGGTTTTGCCGGCGATGGCGACGCGTACGGGGAGGGCCTTGAGCATTTGATATTTGCCGCCAAACGCAATATTGATATAACCATGATAATACACAATAACCGTGTATACGGCTTGACTACCGGTCAATATACCCCTACTTCGCCGTTAGGTTTTAAAGGGCGTTCTACCCCCGGGGGCACAAAAGAACTTCCGTTAAATCCGCTGGAATTGATGTTGGCAAGCGGAGCGTCATTTTTAGCCCGCGGCACTTCCCATGGCGCTGAATTACTTAAGCAGGTTTTTAAAGCGGCAATCCTGCATAAGGGTTTTTCCTTGGTGGATGTGCTGCAGGTTTGTTTTACCTATTTTAATATGTACGAATATTACGATAAGCATGTCTATGAATTAAAAGGCCATGACCCGCAGGACCGCCAGCAGGCCTTAAGTAAAATAAGGGAATGGGATTATAACGCGGATAGTCCTATCGCTTTAGGCGTATTCTACAAAAAAGAAATCCCTACTTTTGAGCAAAACTTTTTAGGGCGGGAGAAAAAGGCTGCGGAGACCGACGCGAAAATAAATGCCTTCCTAAAGGCTTCCAGTTAAAGATAGGCAAAAAATGCTACAGGGAGAAGAGAAGATTACGCGCAAGATAACTTTTAAAGGAAATCCCCTTACTTTAGTAGGCCGGCTTTTAAAAACCGGGATGCCTGCGCCGGATTTTAAGGTGGTTGCCCAGGATTTAAAGGAGGTAAGCTTAGCTAATTTTAAGGGCAGGACAAAGATTATCACCTCTTTTCCGTCGCTGGATACCCCGGTATGCGATTTACAGGTAAAGGAATTTAATCAGAGGGCGGCAGGGTTATCCGAAGAAGTGGTAATTTTGGGGATAAGCAGGGATTTACCTTTTGCCCAGGCAAGGTTCTGCGAAACCTTTGCGATTAAAAATGTAAATGTCTTTTCTGACTACAAAACCTCTTCTTTCGGGATTAATTACGGGCTTTTAATCAAAGAATTAAACCTTTTAGCCAGGTCTGCCCTTATCGTTGATAAAAATGACGTGTTGAGATATATCCAGGTAGTAGAAGAATTGACAACTCCTCCGGATTACGAAGATGTATTGAAGAACTTAACCGAAATACTTAAATCCGGCGCATTGCCGCTAAAAGAAGCAGGCCTGCCTACTAAATGTAAGCCTTGTGAAGTAGGGACTCCGCCTTTGGCGAAAGATAAAATTAAAAAGCTGCTGGAAGCAACCCGCGGCTGGGAGCTGGTTGAAGATAAAAAGATAGCAAGGGAATTCAAATTCAAGGATTTTACAGAGGCAAAGTATTTTTTAGACCTGGTCTCCATAATCGCCGAGGAGCAGGGGCATCATCCGACGCTAACCCTCATCTATAACAAGTTAAAAATTACCCTTACCACGCACGCGGCAGGAGGGCTTACGGATAATGATTTTATCCTGGCGAAAATAATCGATACGCTGGCTATTTAAGCTGCCTTTAATAAAACGCTTCTTGCCAAACCCCTTATTTTAAGTTAAAATATAAAACAAAATTTATAGATATAAATTCCATTAATTAAAAGGAGGCAGGTTGATGAAAAAATATCTTTCTTTATCGATAGCTTTAATTTTTGCCTTAGCTATTTTAGGATGCGAGACCAATAAGACAAGGGTAGCCGAGGGGGCCGGTATCGGAGGCGCGGTCGGCGCTTTGGCAGGAGGCATTATCGGGCATCAAAGCGGCAACGCCGTAGGGGGCGCTTTGATCGGCGGCGCAGTCGGCGCAGGCGCAGGAGCCCTGGTCGGAGCGCAGATTGATAAACCTACTACCCAAACTACTCAAAACGCCCCGGCGGGGCAGCTTACTCTCCAGCAGGTAGTTGATTTAACCAAGCAGGGGTCTTCCGGCGATGATATTATCGCTAAAATCAAGGCTACGAATTCCAAATATTCTTTGACGCCTGACGATATCGCTTACCTGAAGAAAGAGGGCGTAAGCCAGCGGGTTATCGAAAAAATGCAGTCCTACAAGTAATAACCGGGCCATTAGCTCAATTGGCAGAGCAGGACACTCTTAATGTCAAGGTCGTAGGTTCGACTCCTACATGGCCCAATAATATTTGTGGAAAATTACGAAGTTTTTGAGCATACCGCCGATATCGGTATCCGGGTAAAAGGCAAAGATTTAAAAAGCCTTTTTAAAAATGCCGGCCTCGCCATATTCCGGATTTCCAGCCGCAGGCAATTCACCAAAAACAAGACCCACACCAGGATCAACCTGAAAATAAGCTCGGATAATTTAGAGGGGCTTTTTATCGATTGGCTGAATGAATTATTATCCCTATCCGCATCCAGGGGGCTGATATTCCATAATATCAAGATAGATAAGTTGGAAGATAATGCTATTGAGGCGATTGCCCTGGGGAGCGATATAAATAATTATAAAGTAAATACCGAAATTAAGGCGGCTACGTACCATCAGCTTAAAGTCGCTAAAAATGCAGCCGGCTGGCAGGCAGAGGTGATTTTAGATGTCTGAGATTAATTTGGAAAAGATTGATGCTTTCCGCTGGAAGATCCCCAAATCTTATAAGCCCGGGATGCGCGTGCCCGGGATTATCTATGCCGACGAGAAATTATTAAAGGATATCCGCCAGGATAAAGCCCTGGAGCAGGTAGCGAATGTCGCTTTTTTGCCGGGGATTGTAAGAGCGTCTTTAGCCATGCCGGATATTCACTGGGGTTATGGTTTTCCGATCGGGGGCGTAGCGGCTACCGATATTGAAAATGGCGGGGTTGTTTCTCCGGGAGGAGTGGGGTTTGACATCAACTGCGGCGTCAGGCTCTTAAAAACTAATCTTCAATATGAAGATGTAAGAAATAAACTAAAAGAATTAACTTACGCCTTATTTTCGGATATCCCTTCGGGCGTCGGCTCTAAAGGAGATATCCGGGTGAGCGCGAGAGAAGAGAAGGAAATTTTGGTTAAAGGCGCTCAATGGGCGGTAGAAAAGGGTTACGGGACCCGGGATGATTTAGATTGCACCGAAGAAAACGGCGCCATCCAGGGAGCAGATCCTGCCGCGGTATCTGAACGCGCCTACGAAAGAGGCAAGGCGCAGTCAGGTACATTAGGGAGCGGGAATCATTTCCTGGAGATCCAGGTGATTGACCAGCTTTATGATCGGGATGCCTGCGATGAGCTTAACCTTAATCTGGGCCAGGTTACGATTATGATTCATTCCGGCTCGCGCGGTTTTGGCTATCAGGTATGCGAAGATTATACCCGCAGCCTGGTGCATTGCCTGGCTAAATATAATATCAATGTTCCTGACCGCCAGCTTGCCTCTGCTCCGGTAGATTCCGCAGAAGGAAAGGCTTATTTAGGGGCGATGAAATGCGCGGCAAACTACGCCTGGGCCAACCGGCAATGTCTTATGCACCTGACCCGCTTAACATTTGAAAGGATATTTAATCTCTCCTGGCAGAAGCTGGGGATGTTTTTGATTTACGACGTAGCCCATAATATCGCAAAAATCGAGAAGCACATTGTGGAGGGGAAAGAGAAAGTCTTGTGCGTGCATAGAAAAGGAGCTACGCGGGCAATCCCCGCGGGGCATCCTGCTTTACCGGTAAAATACAAGCAATTAGGCCAACCCGTGATTATCCCGGGAGATATGGGAAGGAATTCATATTTGCTTATCGGCCAGGCCGGAGCAGCAGAAACCTTCTATTCCGCCTGCCATGGCGCCGGACGCTTAAAATCGCGCACTGCTTCAGCCCGTTCTGAAAATGCAGATACTTTGTTGAAAGAATTGGAATCTCGGGGTATAATAGTCAAAGCTTCGGGACGGGGAACGATTGTGGAAGAGGCCCCCCAGGCCTATAAGGATGTTAATGACGTAGTCGATGTCGTGCATAACGCAGGGTTGTCTAAACGCGTCTGCCGGATGCGGCCATTAGGGGTAATCAAAGGATAAAATATGCTGGATATAAAATTTATCAGGGAAAACGCAGGGTTAGTCAAAACCGCGCTTAAAAACCGTAATCTAAAATTAGATTTGGACAGCGTGATTAAGCTTGATGATGACAGGCGCAATACCTTGAATAAGCTGGAAGTCTTAAGGGCCAAGCGCAACAAAGCCAATGACGAAATCAGCGCTTTGCTGAAAGAAAAAAAAGACGCCAAAGGGAAAATTAATTCCATGAAGGCTGTCTCCGGAGAAATAGGCCAGCTTGAAGGCCAGATAAAAGAATTAGATTCCCATCTGGATAAAGCCTTATTAACCATCCCCAATATCCCGCATGCATCTGTTCCGGTGGGAGACCCGACAAAAAATACGGTTGTGCGCAGTTGGGGGGGGAAGCGGGAATTCAGTTTTAAGCCGCAAACCCATATCGATCTTGCTCAAAATCTGGATATTATCGATTTTAACCGCGCCGCCAAAATCACCGGCTCTAATTTTATCCTTTATAAAGGCTTAGGAGCCAGGTTAGAGCGCGCGTTGATTAATTTTATGCTGGATTTACATACCCAAAAACACGGATACACCGAAGTTTTTCCGCCGTTTTTAGTGAACAGGCCCGCGATGCTCGGCACCGGCCAGTTGCCCAAGTTAGAAGAGGATATGTACAAGCTTAAAGATGATGATTTGTTTTTAATTCCGACAGCCGAGGTCCCGGTGACCAATATCTTTCGCGATGAAATACTTGATGAAGATAAATTGCCTGTTTATTATACTGCCTACACAGCCTGTTTCAGGAGAGAAGCAGGGACTTACGGCAAAGATACCCGCGGCCTGGTCCGCGTGCACCAGTTTGATAAAGTGGAGATGGTCAAGTTTGTCAAGCCCGAAAACTCTTATGATGAATTAGAGAAGCTGGTAAAAGACGCCGAGGAAGTTTTACAGCTCTTAGAGCTTCCTTACCGCGTAGCCATACTGGCGACGCAGGACTTAAGCTTTGCCGCCAGCAAGTGCTATGATTTAGAGGCCTACGCGCCGGGGCTGGATAAGTGGCTGGAGGTTTCCAGCTGCAGCAATTTTGAAAGTTTCCAGGCCCGCCGGGCAAATATAAGGTTCAGGAGAAAAGAGGATAAAAAGGTGGATTTTGTGCACACCTTAAACGGTTCAGGCGTTGCGCTTGCGCGCACAGTCGCAGCGCTATTGGAAAATTACCAGCAGGAAGACGGCACAATTTTAGTGCCTAAAGCCCTAAGGGGGTACCTGGATGGAAAAGAAAGAATTTCCTAACAAGGGGGTTGAGCCGAAAATTAAGCCTGGCCTAAAAGGCGCAGGGCCTAATTCTCCGGCTAAACCTAACTGGATCTCCAATAAGGTTTTTGACATTATCAAGCTTATCCTCGGGATATGCCTCTTGCCTTTTGTCTATTCCTTTTCGGTAGCTTTCTTGAGCCAGATTGCTTATATCGATGTCTCTTTGCAGAATTATTTCTGGGTCGGAGTGATAACCCTTGTCCTGGTCTATTTATTCATTTGGGAGCCGGCAGTTGTTTATGAGCGGGGGCATAGGCTGGTGGAGATAATTTTCAGCTTTTTCCAGCCCCTGGTTAAATTCGCGCCCTATCTTTTGCCTGTCTACACCATCGTTTTATTTATCCTATACCTTTTTCTTTCTATATTTATACAGGATAAGTGGCTTATTGAATGGGCGATGTTTTTCTTCGGTTTAAGTATCGCCCTGCACCTGGTATTTGCGGCTCAATCTATCCGCTCCAAGAAGGGGGACCTGTTAAAAAGTAATTACATTTTCGGTTTTTCTTTTATGTATATTATCAGCCTCGGGCTGGTTGCGCTCTTCCTTAATTTTATATTCAAGGAATTTTCTTTCGTTAATTTTTCTAATAGCGCTTATTCCATAGCCAGTTCAATCTTTAACGCTGTTTTTTCCCAGCTTTTTATGGTTAAGCCTTAAGGTGGGGTGCCAGAGTGGTCGAATGGGCCTGTCTTGAAAACAGGTGTCCTTCACGGGACCGTGAGTTCGAATCCCACCCCCACCGCATAAATTAATTGGAGAGTTGGCAGAGCGGTTGAATGCGGCGGTTTCGAAAACCGTTGTCGTCGTAAGACGACCGGAGGTTCAAATCCTCCACTCTCCGCCAATTGATAAAATTAGGTTCTGGAGAGGTGGCTGAGTGGTCTAAGGCGCACGCCTGGAGAGCGTGAGAGCCGCAAGGTTCCCAGGGTTCGAATCCCTGCCTCTCCGCCATGTTGGAAATGGAGCGCTCTGAAGAAGCCCCCTATAGGGGGCTTCCGACGAGAAAACGAGGCAGCGCTCTTTTAAAATAAAGTTCGAACCAATCTTTTGCAGAAATTCCTTCTGGGATTCTAAATTTCCCTCTTCCACTGCGCAACGGGCTCTATTCAAAGAGGTTACGAAGTCGCGAGCCGGTTCGAACCGATTAGAGCCTACCGCAGCAAAATCCTTCGCAGATTCCTGTAATTTCTTTTTTTCCTGGATAAAACTTTCCTTCTTGGCTTGATATTCCTCAAGCGTTAAAGACCCCATTAAATACATATCTATTAGCTTGCTTATCTTGTCGTCTATCGCCTTAATCTTAGCTTCCAGATTTTGCTGCGGTAGACCTGATGATTGGACAGCTTTGTTCTTATCTTTAGCAAGCTCATTCAATATTTTCTCTGTCCAATCATCAGACAAAGAAACTTTTTGAATGAAGCTCTTGATCTGCGCGGCAAGCTCTTCCTCACGGATATATTTCTGCGAACAGCGGACTAACCTTTTCGTGCAATGGTAGTAGGTATGACCCTTTTGAACTTCGGCGGTTATTGAACGTCCGCACTCACCGCAGCGCAGCAGCCCTTTAAAAACAAAAGGTTTACTTTGTTTTTCTTTATGCTTGCCGCGCAGGCGCATGACCTCCTGGCATTTATCAAAAAGTTTCTTTGTGATAATCGGCTCGTGAGTGCCTTCGTACATTTCGCCCTTATAGCGGAAGACGCCATAGTAGAGGGGATTCTGTAATATAAACTGATAGTCGCTTCTGGATAACGGTTTATCGCGTCTTCCGCTCATACCGAGAGAGTTTATCTTCTCGCGAATTCCTTCAAGGGTATAAGAGCCCGTTGCGTAGAGTTCAAAAGCCTTCCTGATGAAAGGAGCTTTGCCCTCGTCCAGGATGATTCCTCTTGTCTTGCGGTCATTAAGATAACCTACAGGCGCCCACTGCGGCCAGATGCCCTTACTTAGCTTAAGCCTTATCCCGCGTCTAATATTCTCGGATAAGGCGTCTATATAATACTTACTCTGGCCAAAGACGATAGAGAGCATAAACTTGCCTTGAGCGTTGTTATCAAAGCGGAAAGTAGGGAAGCGTAGGTCCTGAATAACCTTTTGGTCTATGAGGTAGATTATCTTGCCGCCGTCAATGCTGTTTCGAGCTAATCTGTCGGGATGCCAGGCAAGGATGCCTTCGGCGGCACCGCGCTCGATCTGAAAGAGGACATCATTGAACAGTGGGCGCCCGGGTTTCTTGGCGGTCTTAGCTTCGATCACCTCATTAATGACCGCAATATTCTCACGCTTGGCGTATTCTCTAAGCTCCTTAAGCTGGGCCTCAATAGAGAGGACTTGGCGGTCTTCATCATCGGTTGACTTACGGGCATAGATAAAATATCTCATAGGGCAAAGCTCCTTTCTCTAGATAGAAGGGAAGAGGGAAATTTAGAATCCGTCATTTTTATTTTGGGCCTTAATTACCCAAAATAAAAAGGACAAAAAAGATTGGTGAAGAACTTTATCCTTCGCTACACTCAGGACAAGTTTTTAAAAGAGCGCTGCCTCGTTTTCTCGTCGGAAGCCCCCTATAGGGGGCTTCTTCAGAGCGCTCCATTTCCAACATGGCGGTGGGTCTACCGTTATGTTCTAACGGAATTTTGACCCACCAAATCAATTTATCAATAGGCCCCGCGCCTGTCGGCGCTCCCACATCTCCCGTGCATCGTTCGGCCTGCGTTGGCGCAGGCCTCAC
>JAQUAP010000025.1 GCA_028687205.1 Candidatus Omnitrophota bacterium | reverse complement strand
TGGGGGTCTTAATATTGATTATCAGGAAGAGGGTCCTGGTTGCTTTTTCGGCAAGAAGTTTCCTGCTCTTTGTTTTAACCGTATGGTTATTGGCAATGCTTATCCTGACCTCTCTTTCCAGAAGGTTTATCATACTCCTGGCTGTGCCGATAGGCGTTTTTTTCGGCGTATTTTTAGATAGCTTAAGGGATTTTATCTATCGGCAAAAAAATAAAATCGTTTTTTTGCGTAAAATTAATGACCGGGCCTATGCTTTCCTGCTAAGCGGTATATTCCTGGTAGGTTGCATAATACCCGTGCATAGCGCGTCAAAGTCAGTATTTTTGCCCATTGTCAATAATACCTGGCAGAAGATGCTGGTAAAGATAAAAAACTCAACGCCAGCGGACGCGGTTATCAGCGCCTACTGGGATCCCGGAGATTTTATTATGAGCATCTCCGGCCGCGCGACCCTGCACTGCCCGCAATATAATCTTACGCCGGTAGCCTACTGGATTGCCAGGGCGCTCCTGACGGATAATGAAAAAGAGGCGCTGGGGATATTACGCATGCTCAACGCCGGCAATACGCGCTCATTCGCAGAATTATTAAAGCTCACCGGCGGCCAAAAATTGGCAGCGTTGGAATTAATTAATAAGCTGGTGCTCTCCGATAAAGATGGGGGCCGGGCATTATTAAACAGCTATACGGCTGATCAGCAGCTTATAGATAAAATCCTGAACCTGGTCTATGAGCCTAAGCATCCCGCTTACCTTTTGGTCGATGAAAGTCTGCTGGGCATGCTTAACGTTTTTTGCGCTTTAGCAAACTGGGATTTTAAAAAATTGGATTTATGGCAGAAGATGGCGGCAGCGGATAAGGATGCATTCGTAGATTACGCGGGCAAAAAATTTGGCTATTCCCGGAGTGACGCGGAATCTCTTTATCAAAACATGTGGCTGACCGACAGGGAAAGTCCGTTAGATTGGATTGCGCAAGAGAGGTACCGGTTTTATAGCCACAGTTTCGCGCAAAAATCCGCCGCCAAAGACGGGAAAATAATACTTTTCAATAACGGCTTATTGGTGGATAAAGACAATGCAAGTTTTTTTTACCGGCCGCAGGTGCTTAAAAAGTGGGTGATTCCTGCGGAAATAATTTTTGTTACGCAGAAGAAAGTAGAAACAAGGGCGGTCAAGGGAGACAAGAAATATGCGCTCTTGTTTTTAGAGCAAGGGGATAGCTACGAGGCGCTCTTAATGGACAGTAAATTAGCGCACAGTATGCTGGTTAAATTATATTTTATGCAGGGCAGGGGTTTAAAACATTTCCAGCTTTGCGAGCAGGAAGAGGATAAAGGGAGGGGAATGCGTATATATTTATATAAGATTAATTGGAGCGTTAAGTAAGGAGAGAATGGCGATGATAAAATTAGGGATTGCTGGTGTCTGCGGTAAGATGGGCCGGCGTATTTTTGAGTTGGCCGCGCACGATCCGGACTTTGAATTGACTCTGGCCCTGGAAAAAAAAGGGACTCCGGCTATAGGCAAGGAGGCGGGCAAATTAAAAATATCCTCAAGTCCAGACGGGATGTTCCTTATCGATGTACTGGTGGATTTTACTGTTCCCGAAGCAACCGAAACCAACCTTGATTACGCTGCCAAATATAAAAAAGCGCTTATCCTGGGGACAACGGGCTTAAGCGATACGCAGATAAAAAAAGTTGAGGAAGTTGCCCGGGTTGTCCCGGTAGTCTTCAGCCCGAATATGGCTATCGGCGTAAATGTCTTATTTACGGTATTGCCGGAGATCGCCAGAAAATTAGGGCCGGACTACAGCATTGAAGTCATCGAGGCGCATCATAAAACCAAAAAAGACGCTCCCTCCGGGACGGCTAAAAAAATAGTTGAGATTTTGAAAGAGGCCTCCGGAAGGCAGGTCCCCGCGCATTCTATCCGCCTGGGGGATATTGTAGGAGACCATACGGTTATATTTTGCGGGAATTCCGAGCGCATCGAAATAAAACATCAGGCGCATTCGCGCGATTTATTTGCCTTAGGGGCCTTAAAAGCGGCAAAATGGGTTTTGGGCAAACCCGCCGGTTTGTATTCCATGCAGGATGTATTAAAATAGAGGGAGAACATGTTTAAACTATCTAAGAAATTACAGGATCTTCCGCCGTACTTATTCCTGGAGATTGATAAAGCTAAAAGAAAAGCGCGCGCAGCCGGCCGCGATATCATTGATTTAGGGATAGGCGACCCTGACCAGCCAACGCCCAGGCATATAATTGAAGCTCTATATCAGGCGTCGCTTGACCCGGCTAACCATCGCTACGCGTTAGACCAGGGTATGCCGGCATTACGCTGCGCGATCGCGGTCTGGTATAAAGACAGGTTTAATGTCAGCCTTAACCCTGAGGCCGAAGTCCTGCCATTAATCGGCTCAAAAGAAGGCCTGGCGCATTTTCCGTTGGCTTTTTTAAACCCGGGCGATTATACTCTTGTCCCTGACCCGTGTTATCCTCCTTATAAAGGCGGGACTATTTTAGCCGGCGCAAAACCTTATCCTTTGCCGCTGCTTGAAGGAAATGCTTTTCTTCCCGACCTGAAAAAAATACCTTCGGCTGTGCGTAAAAAAGCAAAGCTGGTCTATGTTAATTACCCCAATAACCCCACTGCGGCGACTGCCGAGAAGCCTTTCTATAAAGAGTTGGTTACTTTTGCCCGTAAAAACAAAATTATTATTGTTTCAGACCTGGCTTATTCGGAGATGAGTTATGACGGATACCGGCCTTCCAGCATCTTTGAAATAGAGGAGGCCCGGGAAGTAGCCATAGAGTTCCATTCGTTATCCAAGACTTACAATATGACCGGTTGGCGCCTGGGATGGGCAAGCGGAAATGAAAAATTAATCGCCGCTCTTGCTAAAGTCAAATCCAATATTGATTCCGGGGTTTTCTCGGCAGTACAGTTAGCCGGGATTGTCGCGCTATCCGGGCCGCAGGATTATGTCAAAGACATGTGCAGGCTTTACCAGGAGAGGCGCGATTGTTTAATGCAAGGCTTAGATTCTTTAGGCTGGCAGGCAAAGCCGCCCAAAGCCACTTTCTATGTCTGGATAAAAGTCCCTAAGGGTAAAGACTCCCTGAAATTTGCCGCAGCTTTATTGGATAAAACAAATATCGTGGTTACTCCCGGAATCGGGTTCGGCAGATACGGCCAAGGCTATATCCGCATGGCGCTTACCGTCACTAAAGATCGCATCAAAGAAGCGGTTGAGCGGCTAAAGAAAATTTAGTTTAATAGTGAAAGAACGTTTATGGAAATATGCTATTTAGGCGTGGGCTCAAACCTGGGTAATAGGAGGCTAAACATAAAACAGGCCGTAAAAAAGATCAACCTTTTGGAAGAGACCAGGGTGCTCAAACAATCCCGGCTTATCCAGACTGAGCCTGTCGGAGGGGAGGCTGGCCAGCCAAAATTCCTGAACGCCGCCTTAAAGATAAGTACCGGGCTTGCTCCCTTAAAACTCCTTAAAGCATTAAAAAGCATTGAAAAAGAATTAGGCCGCAAGAAAAGCGCGCGTAACGCGGCGCGGACAATAGACCTGGATATCCTGCTTTACGGAGACAGGGTGACCGGGACAAAAAGGCTGATTATCCCTCATCCGCGCATGTTCGCCAGGGATTTTGTGATTAAGCCGTTAGCGGAAGTGATATGAAAGTAATTAAAAGCGCGGCAAGCTTATTTAAATATTTAAAAAAACTTAAAGCGCGCGGCAAATCCGTCGGGTTTGTCCCGACCATGGGCGCTTTGCACGCCGGGCATCTAAGCTTAATCCGGCAGGCGCGCAAAGAAAATAATATCGTGGCGGTAAGCATCTTCGTCAATCCGGCGCAATTCGGGCCGCAAGAAGATTTTAAAAATTACCCGCGCCCGCTGCCTAAAGATTTGGCGCTTTGCCGTAAGGAAAAAGTAGATTTTGTTTTTCTTCCCCGGCCAGAGGATATGTACGCTGAGGGGTTTTCTACTTATATCAGCGTCGAAGGCTTAAGCGAAACCTTGTGCGGAAAATCGCGGCCCGGGCATTTCCGGGGCGTGGCGACCATCGTTGCCAAGCTGCTTAACATCGTGCAGCCGGATGTAATTTATCTCGGGCAGAAAGACGCGCAGCAGGCGGTTATCATCAAGAGGATGGTCAGGGATTTGAATATTCCGGTTAAGGTAAAAATAATGCCGACGCTGCGGGAGATAAACGGCTTGGCCCTGAGTTCAAGGAATGCCTATTTAGATAAAAAAGAGAGGCAGGATGCCCTGGTTTTATCAAAAGCCCTTGCTTTGGCAAAAATTTTAATCCAATCCGGCGCCAGGGATACAGCCAGGATCATCGGCTCGATGCGGCGACTGATAAGCAAGAAGAAGAACGCCAAGATTGATTATATTGCTATCGTTGATACGGAAAACTTAAAGCCGGTTAAGAAAATTTCCGGCAATTATTTAATTGCTTTAGCTGTTAAGATTGGAAAGACCCGGTTAATAGATAATTTTCAGGGACGGTTCTCAACTCAATCTGAAAGCGTCCCCGCATAGGGGACACTTTTGCTTCGGCTTGAGAACCGTCCCTAACTAAATATGGATAAGCTAAAAATCGGAATTGTCGGCTGCGGGGCAATCGGGAGTTCCCTGGCCAGGGTAATTGTTAAGGATTTTAGCCGCCAGGCCCGGCTCTCTGCGCTTTTTGATATAGATAAGGAGAAGGCCAGGAGATTATCCCAAAAATTATTCCGCACCCCTGCCGTAGCTGCGGATAATCTGAAGCAGTTATTGCGGGGTTCAGGATTGATTATTGAGGCGGCATCGGCAAAGGTTTCCTGGGATATCGCAAAGCGCGCTTTAACTATGGGCAGGGATGTAATGATTATGAGCGTGGGGGGAGTGGCTATTCGTTTAGCACAATTAACCGCCTTGGCTGAAAATAAGCGCGCAAAGGTTTATATTCCCAGCGGCGCCCTTTGCGGTATCGACGGATTAAAAGCGGCAAATATGGGCAGGATAAGAAAGGTAACCCTTACCACGGTTAAGAATCCGGCTTCTTTCAAAGGCGTCAAGTATATTGAAGCAAAGGGAATAAATTTGAGCAAAGTGAAAAAAGATACTGTCTTGTTCTTCGGAAAGGCGGCTGAGGCGGTTAAATATTTTCCGCAAAATATCAATGTTGCCGCAGTATTAAGCCTGGCGGGTGTAGGCGTCAACAAGACCAGGGTCAGGATTATCGCTTCTCCCAAAGTTACCCGGAACATACACGAGGTAAGGGTTGAATCTATCGCCGGCAACATCACAACGCGCACCGAAAACATTTTGCACCCGGATAACCCTAAGACAAGCTATTTAGCAGTACTCTCGGCGGTAGCAATGTTAAAGCAGATTCTGGGGCCGGTAAAAATCGGCACGTGATGAAAATAACAGATAATTAACGATAAGAAGGGGGGTGAATCAGAAAATGGCAGAAAAATTGGTGAAACTCGGAGTAAAGAGAGCGAAGGGTTTCCTCTATTACATTGACAAGCAAGGTGACGTCTCCTGTGCCAAAATGGCCAGGGGCGCGAAAAAAGGAGGCAGCCCAAAGAAGGTAGCCAAATGCGGCATCAAGAGAAAAGAGGGTTACCTTTATTTCTTGGACAAAAAGGGTGATGTTTCCTGCGCCAAGATGAAAAGAGGCGGTAAAAAGAAAAAAAGATAAGAACTGGTAAAAAGAGAAGCCCCTGTAAATTTAATTTTGACTAAAAAAGTTTACAGGGGCTTCGCCAAACATAGCTTATGGCGACACAGTCAACCTACAGGCTGATTTTAGCATTAATTATTCTTCTGGCCGTAACCTTGGTTCTGGTTACTTTCGGGCAGGTGCGTTTTTTCCCGGGCGCCGACGAAGGATGTTACTTGAGGTATGCCGCTTACATCGCTGAAAAAGGACTGAGCGGTTTTAGCGCTATTTTTCAGGGATTTGTCCAGGACGAGGCGCATTGGTTTAATCCTAATCCGCTCAGGGTCGGTTTCATCATGTTATCCGCGGCCTGGTTAAAAATAGCGGGTTATTCATTTATAAATTTAGCCTTCCTCTCACTATTCTCCTACGCGCTTTTTTTAGGGTTTTCGTATTATTTCGCCAGAAAATACCTGGGTGAACAGCTTGCCCTGTTATTGGTAATCCTGCTGGCCTTTTCACCGCTCCAAATGGCCATGGCCAGGAGGGCGCTTATGGAGAGTACGCTAAATTTATTTTCCATTTTATCAATCTGGTTGTTCTGGGATTACTTAAAAAACAGGGGCAGGTTAAAATTTATTCTTTTTGTTGCCGTATATATCGGCAGTATTTTAATCAAAGAAACTTCCGTATTATTGGTTATTGTTTTTCTGCTCTATTTTCTAGCCGAGAGGTTTATCTATGGGAAAAAAACGGGCCTGAAAGCAATCACCGCGCTTTTATTCCTCCCGCTTATCTTTACGGGCCTGGCTTACCTGGCTCTCGGGTGTTTTCCCTACATGTCGGATACCCTTAAAATCCTCTTCGGCCATCCCCAACCCGCTTCTTACGCCACTTTATTCTGTTCCGGGCCATGGTACCGTTACTTGATAGATTATATGCTGCTTTCTCCGTGGGTGGTTATTTTAGCTATCGGTTTTATCTTTAGCTTTTTTTTACAGAGGGAGGAAGACGCCCTGGCCTTATATTTTATATTCGTTTTTTTGCTCACCTTTATTTTATTCAGCGTCTTTATGAAAAACGTGCGTTATGTGATTATTTTAGATACGCCGCTGCGCCTCTTCTCCCTGCTTATGCTCAATAGCCTGGCTCGGAGGGTTTGCCCGCGGCAAGGGCATATGAAATTAACTTTTGTTTTGGTAATGGTATTGGTGCTTTTTGATTGTTTTAATTTTTATAATCTGTTTATCGCAAAGGGTATTTATGACCCCACAAGCTTTTTCCTGCTTAAGGCTAAACAGATCATCCCTTTTAATTAATAATATTAACCGACAAAAAAAGATTAAGCATGCAAAGTGAATCTATCATCATCCGCGGCGCCAGGGAGCACAACTTAAAAAACATAAGCCTTACGCTGCCGCGCAATAGCCTGATTGTCATTACCGGTTTGTCCGGTTCGGGTAAATCAAGCCTGGCCTTTGATACTATCTACGCCGAAGGCCAGCGCCGCTTTGTAGAGAGCCTCTCCAGTTACGCCCGGCAGTTCTTAGAGCAGCTGCAGAAGCCCGACATAGAATATATATCCGGCCTTTCTCCCACCATCGCTATTGAACAGCGGTCAGCCGGCGCAAACCCCCGCTCAACCGTGGCAACCCAGACGGAGATTTACGATTATTTAAGGCTGCTTTTCGCCCGCATCGGCAGGATTTATTGTTACCACTGCGGCCAGCCGATAGAAAGGCAGAGCGCCCAAGAGATTATTGCAAAAATAATGTCTATACCGCCCGGTACGGATATACAGGTCCTGGCGCCCCTGGTGCGCGGAAGAAAGGGCGAGTATAAGGATATATTTTCCGGGATCCAGAAATCCGGGTTTGTGCGCGCCAGAGTTGACGGCAAGGTTTATGAACTGCCCGCGAAAATCAAGTTGGCCAAATATAAAATCCATAATATAGAAGTAGTGGTAGACAGGCTGACCTTAAAAGAGGGGATTAAAAGCAGGCTTACGGATTCGGTTGAGACAGCGTTAAAGGCAGGTAAGGGCGTGGTGATTATCAGCGCCGGGCAGGATTCAGTTTTTAGCGAGCAATATGCCTGCCCTAAGTGCGGGGTAAATTACGCGGAAGTTGAGCCGCGCATTTTTTCGTTTAATTCTCCTTACGGCGCCTGCCTTGAGTGTAACGGGCTGGGGACAAAGATTAAATTTGACCCGGACCTGGTCATACCCGATAAAAACAAATCTATAAATGCAGGGGCGATTGCGGCGTGGAAAAGAGGGGGCAGGGGGTATATCCTTTATTACCGCTGGCTTATCCGCGAGTTAGCCAGCCAGCTGCATTTTGATTTGGATACACCCTTTAATAAACTGCCCAAAACTATCCAGCAGGCGATACTTTATGGTTCAGAGGAAGTCGTGGGGAATAAACCGTTTGAAGGGGTAATCCCGCATTTGGAAAGGCTCTTTCGCCAAAGCGAAAGCGATTATCTGAAAGAAGAAATCTCCAGGTTCATGTCTTCCTCTGCCTGCCCGGCGTGTAAAGGCGCCCGGCTTAAAAAAGAGAGCCTGGCAGTCAGGATCAGCGGCAAGAATATCTGGGAAGTAACGCAGATGTCTATCAAAGAGGCGTACGCCTTCTTTGGCAGCCTTGGATTAAACGCCAAAGATAGATTGATCGCGTACCAGGCCCTAAAGGAGATAGTCCAGAAGCTAAGGTTCTGTATTGATGTGGGGCTGGACTATCTTACTCTAGACAGGAAGAGCGCTACGCTTTCCGGAGGAGAGGCGCAGAGGATCCGCCTGGCCACCCAGGTCGGCTCAGGCCTGGTCGGAGTATTGTATGTGTTGGATGAGCCGAGTATCGGGCTACATCAGCGGGATAATGCTAAATTATTAAGCACCCTTAAAGCATTAAGGGACTTGGGCAACACCCTGCTGGTAGTCGAGCATGACGAGGCGACCATACGCAGCGCCGATTACATCGTAGATTTAGGCCCCGGCGCAGGCAGGCATGGCGGAGAGGTCGTCTTCTCAGGGACTAAGGATGCGCTCTTAAAAGACAGGCAATCCCTGACGGCTAAATACCTGAGAAAGGAATTAAAAATAGAACTGCCTGCCTCAAGAAGGAGCTGGCGGGATAAAAAGTTCCTTGAGATAAAAGGAGCCGGCGAACACAATCTTAGAAATATCGATGTCAGGTTTCCTTTAGGCACTTTTATCGGCGTTACCGGCGTATCCGGCTCGGGAAAGTCCACGCTTATTGACGAGATACTCTACCGGGCCCTGGCGCAAAAAATTTACAAGTCAAAAGAAAAACCCGGCCTTTTTAAGAAGATCAACGGAGCGGAGCTTATTGATAAAGTTATTGAGGTGGACCAGTCTGCGATCGGCCGGACCCCGCGCTCTAATCCCGCTACTTATACAGGCGTTTTTAACCATATCCGCGATATCTTCAGCCGGCTCCCTGAATCGCGCGTGCGCGGGTATCGCCCGGGGAGATTTTCTTTTAATGTCAAGGGCGGCCGCTGCGAGGCCTGTATGGGCGACGGGATAAAAAAGATTGAAATGCATTTTCTGCCGGATGTCTATGTAAAATGCGATATCTGTAAAGGCCTGCGGTTTAACGAGGCAACCTTAGGGGTAAAGTATAAGGGTAAATCTATCGCCCAGGTTTTGGAGATGACCGTAGAGGAGGCCCGGGAGTTGTTCAGCAATATCCCGAAAATAAATAATACGCTGGCTTATCTTTATGATGTGGGTTTAGGCTATATTCAACTCGGCCAGTCTGCCACTACTCTCTCCGGCGGCGAGGCGCAGAGGATTAAGCTTTCCAGCGAGTTAAGCAAGCGCGCAACCGGCAATACGCTTTACATACTTGATGAGCCGACCACGGGCTTACATTTTGCCGATGTAGCCAAATTAATCAATGTCTTGCAGCGCCTGGTTGATAAAGGCAATACCGTGGTTGTTATCGAGCATAACCTGGAGGTGATTAAGAGCGTGGATTACATCATTGACTTAGGGCCGGAAGGCGGAGATAAGGGAGGAGAGCTGGTCGCTTCCAGCAGCCCGGAAGAACTTATCCATAATCAAAGATCCTACACCGCGCAGTTTTTAAAAAAGGCATTAATAGCTTAAAGATGAATAAAATAAGAGTGCTTTCGGTTATTCTGCTGGTATTGTTTTCGTTATCGCGGTTAGCCGCCCAGGAAATAACTACTAACCTCAAGGAGGAAGAGACGCTTTTTATGGCTAAGAAGGCCTTTGAGGATGGTTTTTATGAGGTAAGCCTCGGGCTCCTGGAGCGCTTTTTGCATGATTACCCGGGTTCTTCCAAGGCTAAAGAGGCGGAGCTGCTGGTCGGAGAGTGCTATTTCCACCAGAATAAATTTATGGAGGCCTTAGCCAAATTTGAAGCGCTCTTAAAAGACCCCCAAGCGGAAAGTATTAAGGACGCTCTTTATTATTGGATGGCGGAAGTTAATTTTAAAGGTGATAACTTTACCCAGGCAACCGCTTATTATAAGAATATAATCAGGGAATTCCCCAAGTCTTCCTACGCGCCGCTGGCCTATTATTCTGTAGGCTGGTCTTTATTCCAGGAGCGTAAATTCCGGGATGCCCTGGGTTATTTTAAGGCCCTGGTAGAAAAATTTCCCCAGGAACCGCAAGCCAAAGACGCCGCGTTTAAAATCATAGAATGTTTATATAACTTAAAGGACTACGCTACGCTTAAGAGGCGTATAGGCCCGACTCTGAAGCTCTTCTCTAAAGACAGCCTGCGTAGCTCCTATCTCTATTTTTATTTAGGGGAAGCGGATTATTATCTGGGTAATTTTAGCGAAGCTATCAACGCCTATTCCAAGGCCCTGGCTAACAGCCCCGATGAAAAAATGCAGGCGCTGATTAGACTGGACCTGGCCTGGGCGTATCTTAAATTAAAACATTATAAGGAAGCGGAGGACATTTTCTGGTTGATAAGAGAGGAGTCCCTGGAAAAAAGGAGCCGGGATATCCTATGGTTAGGTAAAGCCGTGCTCTTTATGGACACTAACCGGGTAAATGAAGCCAAGAAATTATATGAACAGATATTATCCGTTAGCGGCGACCCTTTAATTTTAGCCCAGGCCTACATCGGCAGGGCAGATGCTTTTTATAATTTAGCGGATTACGCGCAGGCATCCCGGGCATATCAGGAGGCGCTCTCCAGGGTAGACCTCCAAGGCCTTTCCGGCCAGACAATCGATAAATTATATTATAATTTAAGCTGGTCCTGGTTAAAACAGGGAGACCTTAAGCAGGCCATCAAAGAATTCCAAAAGGTTGCCGCTACCACCAATGATACGGCGCTGAAAATCAGTAGCCTCTGCCAGGTAGGAGATATTTACCAGGATTCCGGCGATTATAAAAAAGCGCAAAATTCATACCAGGCGGTATTAAAGGCTTACCCCGATGCTTCTTATAGCGATTATGCCCAGTATCAATTAGGCGCGGTATACCTAAAAGATTCCCGTTATGAGGAGGCGATTTCAGCCCTGGCTGGCCTGGAGAAGAAATTTCCCGCGTCTAAACTGCTGGATAACGCTGCCTACACGCTTGGCTTAGCTTATTTTAAGCAAGAGGATTATCATTCCTGTAAAGATACCCTCAGGAAATTCCAAAATGAGTTTAAAGAGAGCGATTTAAGGCCTAAAGCGCTTTATCTTTTAGGGGATTGTTTCTATAACCTGGAAGATTATGCGGCTGCCCGGCAGGCCTTTAAAGAGGTCATTAAAGCCTCCGGCCAGGATATGGAACTGGCGCAAAAAGCCGAATATGGGATAGCGGATTGTTTTTATCAATCAGGAGAAGAAGAAGAGGCCTTGAAGAGATTTAAGGCCTTGCGTTCAAAATATCCTGACGCCAATTTTACTCCCGAGATTATCTGGTGGCTGGGCAGGTATTATTACCAGCATAATGAGCCGGCCTTAGCAGCCAGGTATTTCCTGTCGCTGGTCCAGGATTTTCCTAAAAGCGATTTATTAGCCGATGCCTATTATGCCCTGGGCTTGATCCTTGCTGAGGGGGCGCAGACGCAAGAAGCCCTGGATGAGCTTAAGAAAGCCCTGGATTCGAACAGGCCTGATATCAAGTCCAAGGCAGCGGTGGCGATGGCCGGAGTATTTTTTAAAACAGGCGATTACGATAACAGCCTGGATTATTACCGTAAGGGCCTGCAAGGAGCTGCGGCGCAGGAGTTAGCCGGCATCCACCTTAAAATAGCCGAGATCCTGGAGAGCAAAGCTAAGCTGGATGAGGCAATCAAAGAGTATCTGGAAGTAGTCAGGCTAGCCGACCAGGGGGATGACCTGGCTGTAAGCGCCCTGCTCAGGTTAGGCCAGATTTACGAGGATAGAGGAGATAGGGTAGCGGCCCTGGATACCTATAATAGGATACTAAAGATGAACGTCCAGGAGTCTAAATATGCCGAGGAGCGGCTTAGCCGGCTTAGGCAGGGCGGCAAATAAAAACAGTTGACATAGAGCCTATTTCTTATAAAATAAAATCCTGGAGGAGAAAATGATTACAGAGATTGGTATCGTTGCCGGAGATATCTGGCATTTTTTAGACCAGCACGGAGAAGTTACCTTAAGCGAGTTGGTTAAAGGCATAGATAAGTCCCGCGAGAATGTCCTTATGAGCCTGGGCTGGCTGGCCAGAGAAGGCCACGTGCTCCTGCAAAAGGCGGATAATGACTACCTGATATCCTTAAGAAAAGATGCTTAAGCATAATGCAGCTGAAAAAGGGGTTGTCTTGCTCATAGTCTTAGCTACTTTATTAGTCGTTATTATCTTGGCAGGAGTTATACTGAACCTTATTTCTAACCAGACTCGCTTGACCACCCATCAGGTAAGCCGGATTAGGGCTTATTATGCTACTAAGGGTATAATGAATTATACCCTGGATATGCTCAGGCAGGGAACCTGGGTTCCCCATGCCACCGATAAAAGATACGCCTGCCACAGGGATTGTACTGGACTCGGCGTTGCTGAACCCACTTATACGATACCTATTGATACCGATATACCATATAATATCCTGGTTACCATTTATCCCTTGAACACGCTTTATGCAGATAATATAGCCTATACTGCGTTAAACGGTAAAGTTACGCAGCTGGATATAAAAACCGACTATACTTATACCCCTTAAGCCCATATCCAGATAATTCCTCGCTCCTTTTTCGGTAAATCTATTATAATCTAAGTAAATCTATTATAGTTCGCTTAGTCTCTAGGTTAGCCCTTCCGACGCTAATTTAAGCCCTTCCGGTAAGTTTAGGTAAGTCTATATAAAAAAACACTTGACAAGATAAAACTTTTATGTTTTAATTAAGTCCCTTGTTATTTATAGTAGTTTAAGGAAGAATTATGACTAGACTGATAGATATTGATGAATTAGCAGATTACCTGAAGCTTAAAAAGCAGACCATCTATAATTGGTTGAGCCAGGGTAAAATTTCCGGGATAAAAGTAGGAGGCGTCTGGAGGTTTGACCGCAAGGATGTGGATAACTGGCTGCAAAGCAGTAAGCGTATGCCCAGGACAGGGGTGAACCAATGAACGATTTAGGGATATATTTCGGGCCTAAGATAATTGATGTCTCAGAGGCCAGGGGCAAGAAGCTGGTCAGCAGCATCCAGATACCCTTCTCCGAGATTGGCGGCAATGAATTAGAGGAAAAAGTGCCTGCTGAGGTAAAGCTAGCCGCTTCTTTTAATGAAGCCTTCAGAAGGAATAAGATCGAAGTTAAGGAAGCGATGCTCTGCCTTTCCGGGAAAGACCTGATTATCAGGACCTTTGAGATCCCTATATTACCCAGGGAGGAGTTAAAGGGCGCCATAAACTTTGAAGCCAAAAAATATATACCATTTAAGCTGGAAGAGCTGATTTCAGATTACCAGGTAGAGTTAGATAAGTTAAGCCGGACAAATATCGTTCTTTTTATGGGCATTAAGAAAGATACCTTTGATAAATACATCTCAATCCTCAAGCCATTAAATATCAAGGTAAGCTCTATAGAGTATTCCGGGTTCAGTATTTTGAGGATATTAAAGCTGGTCAAGATAAATGAAAGCGGCCTCACCGCCCTCCTCTGCTTTGATTCTCAAGGGCAGGATGAAGTTAATTTCGTCGTCTTAGAAAACGGCTTTCCTTTATTTAGCCGCGATATAAATTTAGGCAGCGCTCCGGGCGCAAGCGGCAGTTTTGACGACCTGGAACCGGCCGCCGCATTACCCGTATTTTCTATGGAAAAATTAAAGTCAGAGGTTCGCGCGTCATTAGATTATTATCACCGCAAGTTCCCCGCTAAAGCATTAAAAAACATATTTATTATATCTAATCCGGAATGGCGCCAGGAAGTCGAAGCATTCCTGAATGATTTGGGCCTCTCCGGTAAATTTATTGATATTGCCAAGGCGATTGGCAGCCCCATGGCTTTTTCTTCCAGCTTTGCGAAAAGTTATAGCACGGCCATTTCGAAAAGGCTGGCTATCCGGGTAAGGTTTAATTTAGTTGAAAGTAAAATAAGGGAGGCTAAATTAGGCGGCGCCAGGATCCGGATGGAATTAACTAGTCTCTTCAATAGGATAAAATTAGACCTGCGCGTCATTATCGCCGGGGTATTAATCTGTGCCGCTGCTTTTATCTACGGGGCCTCTAAGGAAGTTGTCCTGAAGAAAGAATTGGGCAATATAAAAAGCAAATGGAGCAAGGCTACCAAGCTTAGCCCCAGCACAAGTTATGAAGCGCTTAAGGCTACCGGCATAAAAGACATGAAGGCCTTGGCTAATTTAGATAACCTGATTAATAAACAGTTGTATGTCACGGAAGTCTTAGACGTTATCCCGCGCGCTCTTCCGCAGGGGGTATGGCTTACCAAGTTTGCTTTGAACAAAAAAGAAGATAGCAAAGCAGAGCTTATCTTAGAGGGCATGTGTTATTTACATGACAGCAATAGTGAATTCCAGGAGGTAAATAAGTTTTTTGGTAATTTAAATACCAACGCCGTATTCATCAAATATTTCAAAGATATAAAGATATCCGTAGACCATAGCTTGTTTGCGGGTACGACGGTGACTACTTTTGTCATAGCATGCAAGACTAACCAAGAGAAAAAATAATATGGTCTATAAAGAGCTGATCGATAAATATAAGAATAAGGTTGTTAATGTCGTACTGGTTATTCTATTCCTGATTTTTGCTGCCAACATTTATAAAGGCAGCCTTAACCGGGCCGGCTCCTTAAGGGCGAAGATAAGCGAGGAAAATAAAAAGAGCGGTGAATTAGAAAAGATAAATCAGCTGGAAAATAAAATCACAGTTTACAAGAGGTTGCTTAGCAGGAAAGAGGCAAGCCTGGTTATGGACAATATCAGCGGGATTGCCAAGGGCGCAGGGGTAGAGGTTTTATCCGTTAAGCCGCCCCAGAAAGAATTACGGGGCGTTGATTATACGAAAGATATTTTTGAGGTTAACCTTAATGCCCCCAGCTATGATGCCCTGGCCGGGTTCATCAGCGGCATAGAATCTTCAATTAATGTTTATACGGTAGATAGTATTGTTATAAATTATAAACCCGGGACTGGTAAAAAAGGGTTAACGGCTAACGTAAAGATAAGTTCTATTAGCGCCATAAACTAATGCTAAAGATGAAGAACCTTCCTGGCTTATTTTTTTTCGGGGCGGCTTTATTAATAATAGGGGCGTTTTATGTAAAACCCTTAAGCGCTGCTCAAGCGGATTATAAGGCGCTAGAAGCATCAGGCATGAATGAGAAATCTAAGAAAGTACCGGTAAAAAGTAGCCCTGCGCAACCGGTGCTGGTCAGCCGCCCTAAGGTAGAATATAAGGCGCAAGGCCTCAGGGATCCTTTTTGGCCGCTGGTTACGGAAAAAGAAGCTAGTAGTGCGGCTGTTCCGGTGCAGGCGAAACCGCTTCCCAATTTTAATGTGCAAGGCTTAGTCTGGGGAGGAGTTCTTCCGCAGGCAATTATAAATAATAAGGTAGTGAAAAAAGGAGATGTGCTGGGGGAAGCCAAGATTGTAGAAATAGGTAAAGAGGGCGTAACCATACTTTTCGACAATAAAGAGTACACCCTATCCCCTTCGGTTGCCAGGGGTCAGCAACCAGCGGTAAAATAAAAAGGAGGAGCTATGAAAATCAACTTCAGGTCATTCGTTTTTATCTTTGTTTTATTTAACCTTACCTTGATTCCTAAATTGAGCGCATTAGAAAGCCCGTCTTTATCGGCGTATAAAGGCGTACTGATATCCATGGACCTGCAGGATGCGTCCCTAAAGGATGTGTTAAAGCTTCTCTCTATCCAGTCAAACCTGAATTTTATTGCTTCTGAGGCGGTCCAGGAGAGAAAGATGACTCTCTATATGGATAAAGTGCCCTTACAGGAAGCAATGGACAAGATATTTAAGGCCAATAACCTTTCGTATGAATTAGACGCAGAGGCCAGCGTTTTTATTGTGAATGACTGGGGCAAGCCGACAACACAGACAGTAACCAAAATTTTCTACCTCAAATATGCCACCGTCTCCTCCTCGCAATTAAAGGAAGAGATGAAAAATAATATCAGCAGTAATAGCACAACCACTACAACAAGCAGTTCGAGCAGTACAGATAGCGGTAAATGGAAGACTGCCAGCGAATCGGGTATTACTGATATAATCAAAAAGCTTTTAAGCAAGGATGGTTCGGTAATCGAAGACTTCCGTACCAATAGCCTTACGGTTACGGATATACCCAGCCGGATGGAAGTCGTTACCCAGGTAATCGCTTCTTTGGATGTCCCTGTCCCGGAAGTCATGCTGGAAGTAGAAATGCTGGATGTGAGTAAGAGTAAGGTAGATACCATAGGTTTTAAATTCGGCCAGACGCCATTAACCATAGCTATAACCGGTTCTACGGCAAGCCTGGGTTTCCCGTATCATGGCTGGAGCAAGGTTTTTAACGGGGGTGACGGGTCGATTTCCGTTAACCCTACCGCCAGTGCTTACCAGATGCAATTGGATTTCTTAAGGACGCAGACCGATACTAAATTCCTTGCCCGCCCGAGGATCCTCACCTTGAATAATGAAACCGCTGAAATTAAGATTACTACTGATGAGGCTATCGGCGTAAGCAGCGTCCAGCAGGGGACAGGCACATCTTCTTCGACCACGGTCACCGCGGAAAGGTATGAGACCGGGGTTTCCTTAAGGGTAACTCCTCAGATTGACCTGGATACAGGAGAGATAACCATGTTTATCTATCCTCAGGTTACCGAGGCCTCTACGACCAAATCTTCATTTGCCGCCGGAAGCGATACGACCAAGACCTACACTTTCGTCAACCCCGAAACACGCAGCACTAAGAGCACTGTGCGCGTGCGTGACGGAGAGACGATTGTCCTCGGCGGATTAATCCGTAACCAACAGACGGTAACCATAACCAAGCTTCCTATCCTAGGCGATGTCCCTTTATTAGGCGCATTGTTCAGGCACAAAAATGTAAGCCCCGGCACCGAGCGTGAACTGCTGGTTTTTATTACCCCGCATATCATGAAACACGCAAAATCCGGCGCAGTCCCGGTTAAAAAAGCAACGCTCCCGTTAAGAGAGCAGACGCAGGCCCTTGCCCTTACG
>JAQUAP010000078.1 GCA_028687205.1 Candidatus Omnitrophota bacterium | reverse complement strand
CCCGGTCATTAATTTTACGCAAAAAAACGAATTTATTTTTTTGCCGATAGATAAAATCCCTTAAGCTATCTAAAAATACGCCGAAAAAAACGCCTAGCGGCACAGCCAGGAGTATGATAAACCTTCTGGAAAGAGAGGTCAGGATAAGCATTGCCAATAACCATACGGTTAAAACAAAGAGCAGGAAACTTCTTTCCGAAAAAGCAACCAGGACCCTCTTCTTGATAATCAATATTAAGACCCCCAGCAGCCCCGCGTATAAAATAAGGCCTCCGCCTAAACCTCCCTTTATATAAGCGATACCGGCACTATTTAATTCCTGTATCGAGAATGCCATACTGGGCCAAAAATTACCTACTGCCAGATTTTGCCGCACGGATATAAGCGAAAGCGGCTCTAAAAATGAACGGGTTATCGCCTCAGCGCCTGAAATAACCCCTACCCATAGGTAGGTAAATAAAATAAACAGCGCCAGGGACAAAAAGGCTTCCTTCAATTTTATCTTTAAGGGGCTGCGTTTATCATAACTGACGATACAAAGCTCATGCAGGGATAAGCCGGCAATTATAATATAGAAAATAAACCACCAGATAGTCCACAGCGCTGAGTACAGGCCGAGCATTAATCCCGCTAAAAATAATAAAAATATATGCCGCAGCCCTTTTACCTTAAAGGAATACGCGACGACGCAGGTGATAAATAAAGGCAAGAATATATTATAGATATCCGTATCAAACCATCCGAAACTTGAACGTATCAATACCGCGGGGGATAAACCTACGGCTAAACTTGCGACCAGGCTCCCTGCGTAGGATACGCCGAGCATAAGCGAAACAGAGAATACGGCGATTACCAGGAAAACCGAAAGGAATACGGGAAGAAAACTGAGCGCGGGCATGAGTGATAATTTATTATTGATAAAATGCAGGAATTCATAAAAATATGCCCCGATATAAAAGTGCAGCTTTAAAGGCTCGACCTGCGCTCCAAAAGGAGCCAGCATCAGGGTGTCGTAATCCTGATTATGGATACGCAGGGTGCCAAAATGCCCGCTCTTTAGGAAATTATCCACCCTCCTGTACCAACGGTAGGGGTCAACCTCCTGCATATATGTCCAGCCATCCTTATCCCGGAAATACTGCTTTAACTCCCTGCTTTTTTGCAGGATGGCTTTTCTGACTTCGGATTTGCGTTCTTTTAAATACAGCTTAAACGCATTATCCAAAAGGGAGGCTTTATCTGCCTCGCCAAGCCCGGCATATGCCGTGTCAATCTCCTGGTATAATTTATTAGCAATGGCGGCATAGACCTCTTTTTGCGCTGTCTTATCCAGGGGCCATAAAAACAGGCTGTTCAAGCGAAAATATATGTTGAGGCCTATAGAGACAGCGATTAGAGTAAATAAAAAGATTCTCTTATTGTCCATACAGAATTACTTCAAAAGGCCGTAGTTGTG
Organism: Candidatus Omnitrophota bacterium; assembly: GCA_028687205.1. Taxonomy (GTDB): domain Bacteria; phylum Omnitrophota; class Gorgyraeia; order Gygaellales; family Profunditerraquicolaceae; genus UBA6233. The sequence goes on along the minus strand of JAQUAP010000078.1, from coordinate 2,650 downwards.
CAGGGCTTTTTTAAGTTTCTCCAGGTTATCCGGCGACATTGCGCACATCGGCAGGCGCAAATCCGGCTCGCACATACCCAATAACCCCAGCGCGGTCTTTACGGGAATCGGGTTAGTTTCAATAAACATCGCTTTAACCAGCGGTAATAATTTATAATGCAGCTCCTGGGCTTTTTTAACGTTCCCCTTTCCAAATTCACTGACTAAATTTGCTACGTCCAGGGGCGCGATATTGGCCACCACGGAGATTACCCCTATCCCGCCGATGCTTAACACCGGAAGCGTCAGGCCATCGTCTCCGGAAATCAGCTCAAAATTCGCAGGACAAAGGGCTTTTATGCGCGACATCTGCTCTAAATTACCCGAGGCTTCCTTTACCCCTACGATATTTTTACAATCAGCGGCTAATTTGGCGATTGTCTCCGGCTCAATATTCACGCCGGTGCGCGAAGCGATATTATAAAGGATAAGCGGGATATCTACCGCATCCGCAACGGCTTTAAAATGCTCGTACAGCCCTTTTTGCGTCGGACGGTTATAATAGGGAGAAACCTGCAGGGAGGCATCTGCTCCGGCTTTTGCCGCGTGCCTGGTCAGCATAATGGCTTCTGCGGTTGAATTTGAGCCTGTCCCGGCAATCACCGGCACTCTCTTTTTGACCTGCGCAACGGTAATTTCAATCACCCGTTCATGTTCCTCAAAAGAGAGGGTCGCCGATTCTCCCGTTGTGCCGCAGGGGACGATCCCCGAAGAGCCGTTTTTAATCTGGAATTCGATCAGCTCTTTAAGTTTTTTTTCATCAACCATTGATTTCGCGCCTTGGGTAGAAAATGGCGTAACAATGGCTACAATCGAGCCCTTAAACATAATATTCTCCTTTGTAGACTGTTTCGGCTTTACCCTCCAGCCAGACATCCGAAAAGTTAGAATTATCCCTTTTAAAATAAACCTTTAAAATCTCCCCGCTTCTGGTATGCACATAAATTTTATTTACAGCGCCAGCCTTTAGAGCGAAAATCAGCGCCGCAGCGACGCTCCCTGTGCCGCAGGCAAGCGTTTCATCCTCCACCCCTCTTTCATAAGTGCGGATTTTTAGCGCATCCCTGCTTAAAACCTCGATAAAATCCACGTTTGTCCCTGCCGGAGAAAATCTCTTATGGTAACGCACCTCCCTGCCGATATCCTGTACATTTATTTTATCTATCCCGGCGACAAATATGACTGTGTGCGGCACGCCGGTATTAATAAAATTAACCTTTAAAAAGCGGTTATTTATCTTAAGAGGAAAATCCTGCCTCAAATATTTAGGGGAAGTAAATTTTACTTTAATATCATCCTTTTTGACTATTGCTTCAATGACCCCGGCTTTGGTTTTAATCTTTAAAGCTTTTAGCCTGGCCCAAAGGGCGGCGGAGCGCGCTCCATTGCCGCACATCTCGGCCTCTGAGCCATCGCTGTTAAAAATACGCATATGGATTGATGCCGGACCGGTTTTACGTAAGAGCAGTAATCCGTCAGCGCCTGCGCCGTATTTCCGGTCGCAGATCTTCTGCGCTAAAAGTTTAGGGCTTAAGGCCCGGGGCCTAGAATTATCCTCGATAACGACAAAGTCGTTGCCGGAAGCCATCATTTTAGTAAATTTTATTTTACGCATATCGCCTATTTTAAAAGGAACCGGGGGATTGTTTCATTGCGCGTTAAATCCTCACGGGCCTCTCTTTTACGGATTACGAATACTTTATTTTTAACTACCATAACTTCCTGGGGCCTCCTGCGGGAATTGTAATTACTCGCCATGCTAAAGCCGTATGCCCCGGCACCCATCACTGCCAGGTAATCGCCCTCTTCGACCTTAGGTAAAACCCTGTCTTTGGCAAAAAAATCCCCTGATTCGCATATCGGCCCGACAACATCGGCTTTTTCTGTCTCACCTTTGCGTTTTAACGAGAGTATCTGGTGGTATGCCTCATATAACGCCGGCCGGATCAGGTCATTCATCCCGGCATCCACGATAATGAACTTTTTTTTCGGCGTGTGTTTGACATAAAGGACTTTGCTGACTAATATCCCGGCGTTGCCGGCGATAAACCTGCCCGGCTCCATGATAATCTTGAGCCCGGATTTTTTCAATAAGGGCAACACCCTGTCTGCAAATTTGGCTGCGGTCTGCGGCGCCTCTTTATCGTAAATGATCCCCAGGCCTCCCCCGATATTTAAATATTCTAAGGCGATCCCTTCTTTTTCTAACCCGGCGATAAATTTTATTACTTTGGCTATCGCCGCCACAAAAGGCTCGGGCGCGGTTATCTGGGAGCCGATATGGATATGCAGCCCGGCGATGCGCACATGCGAAAATCCCCTGGCCAGGAGGATGATCTGCTTGGCGGTCTTAAAATCTATGCCGAATTTATTCGTCAGCTTGCCGGTAGTGATATATTTATGGGTTTTGGGCTCGACATCCGGGTTAATGCGCAAAGCCACGTTCACCCGGCTTTTAAGGCGCCGGGCAATGTGCTGGATATTTTTTAATTCCGGGAATGACTCGACATTAAAAAACAGGATGCCTAATTTTACCGCTTCCTCTATTTCATAATCTGTTTTGCCGACCGAGGCATAGACGATTTTTTTCAGGGGACAGCCGGCTTTTAAG
>JAQUAP010000024.1 GCA_028687205.1 Candidatus Omnitrophota bacterium | reverse complement strand
CTTTTTCTTAAGAAGTGCCTTTTTTAAAGAATTAAGATGACTAAAAAAATACATAATATGCTTAAGTGGTTTTATCCCGGTATAGGAGTTAAACGCTGGATCGGCCTGGGTATTTTTGGCGTTTTACTTTTAATTTTTGCTACCGGCCATCTGCGCGCCGAGGAATTTCTGGGCATCCAGATACTGGACTCCATAATTTTATTTTCCGGTATCATCATATTGATATTAGGCATAAAAAGGATGATGCGTTCTTTTATTGCCGCATTTGTGCCTTCTTCAAGAGGCGGCGAAGAGCTTTTTGACATAATTTATCAGAATAGGCAGCTCTCCCGCGGCCCCAGGATTGTCGTTATCGGCGGAGGGACGGGCTTGTCGGTCTTATTAACCGGATTAAAGCAGCTCACCACTAACCTTTCGGCCATTGTTACGGTTGCCGATGACGGCGGCTCTTCGGGCAGGATCAGGGAAGAGTTCGGGATGCTCCCTCCGGGTGATATCCGCAACTGCCTGGTGGCTTTAGCGGATGCCCCGGCGCTGATGCGGGATTTATTCCAGTTCCGCTTTACGACAAATTCCGAATTGGCGGGGCACAGCTTCGGGAACCTTTTTATCACCGTGATGACGCAATTGACCGGAGATTTTGAGAAAGCGATCAAGGAGACCAGCAAGGTCCTGGCGCTCAGGGGCCAGGTTATCCCGTCGACCCTGAATAAGGTGGTCTTGGTTGCCGAACATAAGGATGGCTCGACCACGGTAGGCGAGAACCAGATCCCTAAAACGCAACGTTCGATAAATAAGGTCTATCTTAATCCCGCGCATTCGTCGGCGACACCCGACGCGATTAAAGCGATAAAAGAAGCGCGGATTATCGTCTTGGGCCCCGGTTCTTTGTACACGAGCATTATCCCTAACCTGTTGATACCCGAGATTAGCGAGGCGGTTGCTTCTGCGCAGGCGCTTAAGGTATACGTATGCAACGCGATGACCCAGCCGGGAGAGACCGACGGTTTTAGCGCTTCAGAACATATTAAGGTACTTGTAGCGCACTCGCATCAGCGGATCCTTGATTATTGCATCGTAAATACAGGCGAGATACCGCCGGCTGCGCTTAAACGATACATACAGCAGGGCGCGCGCCTGGTAGCTAACGATAGAAAAAAAATAGAAGATATGGGGTACCGCGTGATTGAAGACGATTTCGCGACGGTTGAAGACGGCGTCATCAGGCACGACGCGGAAAAATTGGCCAGGATCATATTGGGATTAATTGAGGAGATTTAATACATTCGCCGGCGTTCAGGCCCCGCCCTTTAGGGCGCAAAAATTATACGCCGCTCAGTATTAATCCTGAGCGAATGCGAAGCGATAGATAACAGATTTTGAACTTTAAATCGGAGAAGCGAAGGATTAATTTATTTTGATGAGCGTGATAAGAAAACAATTAACCGTCAAGAATCGCCAGGGACTACATGCGCGGCCGGCAGCTTTATTTGTGCAGGTAGCCAATAAGTTTGACTCCCGGATCACCGTTAAGCGGGATGAGGAGGAAGTCAACGGCAAATCGATTATGGGCATACTTATGCTCGGCGCGGAAAAGGACAGTATTATTATCATTGAGGCCGAAGGGGATGATGCGCATTTAGCGGTGCAGGAGTTAGAGAAGATTGTTACCAGCGAGGAAGACAGATGAACCAGATTAAAGGCATAGCTGCCGCCAGCGGGATTAGTATAGGCATAGCCTACAAGGTAGGCAAGGAAGAATTTATTATCCCCAGGGAGGCGATCAGCGACCAGGAGATAGCTGTCCAGATACAACTCTTTGAAGAGGCGTTGATCAAGACGCGCAGGGAAATCATTGAATTACAGAAAAGGATAGGCGCGGAGATGGGCCAGGAAGAAGCCCAGATTTTTGACGCCCACCTCTTGGTCCTGGAAGACCGTATGCTCATTGAAGAGGTGATCTCCCGCCTCAAAAAAGACAAGCTTAACGTCGCTTTTATATTCCAGGAGGTTTTAAAGAAATATGTTTCCGTATTCGCCAAGATAGAAGACGAATACCTTAAGGAGCGCATTGCCGATATCAATGATGTGGGCAAGAGGATTCTGCGCAATCTTCTGGGTAAGGAGAGAAAGGGCCTGGGAGATTTAAAGGAGCGGGTTATCGTGGTCGCCCATGACCTTTCTCCGTCGGATACCGCGGCAATGCATAAAAATAATGTCGCCGGGTTTGTTACGGATATCGGAGGCAAGACTTCGCATACCGCGATTATGGCCAAATCCCTCGAGATACCGGCTGTAGTCGGAGCCGAAGACGCTACCTTAAAGATCAACCAGGGGGATATGCTCATTGTAGACGGTACCCTGGGCATTATCATTGTTAACCCGGATGAAGCGACCCTTGAGTCATACCATGGCGAAGAAATAAAATTAAAAGGGGTAACCGAGAAGTTCCTTTCTGCCAAAGACCTTCCCGCGGTTACCCTGGACGGCAATAAAATTGAAATCAATGCCAACATTGAATTTCCCGATGAAGTGCCGGCGGTAAAACTGCACGGAGGCGAGGGCATCGGTCTTTACCGTACCGAGTTCTTTTACATGAACAGGAAAGACCTGCCTACCGAAGAGGACCATTACCAGGCCTACAAATATGTAGCCGAGGAGATGAGTCCTTACCCGGTAATTATCCGCACGCTGGATTTGGGCGGAGATAAATTCCTGTCGCAGTTTGAAATCCCGCATGAGATGCATCCGTTTTTAGGCTGGCGGGCGATCCGTTTTTGCCTGGCGCGGCCGGATATATTTAAATTGCAGCTCAGGGCGATCCTCAGGGCCTCGGTGCACGGTAACTTAAGGCTGATGTATCCGATGATTTCAGGCATTGAAGAGTTAAGGCAGGCCAATAAAATACTTGAGGAGGCCAAAAATGAACTCAGGGCCAAGGGCATACTTTTTGATGAGGATATCCAGGTCGGCGCGATGATCGAAGTCCCTTCGGCGGCAATGACCGCGGATATATTGGCCAAAGAAGCGGATTTCTTTAGTATCGGGAGCAATGACTTGATCCAATATGCCCTGGCGGTTGACCGCGCCAATGAAAAAGTAGCCTATCTTTATGAGCCTACGCATCCGGCGGTGTTACGCCTGATCAAGCATATTATTGATGCCGCGCATAATGCCGATATTAATGTGGGGATGTGCGGAGAAATGGCCGGAGAGCCGGGCTTGGCATTGATACTTTTAGGCTTAGGCCTGGATGAATTCAGTATGCCGCCGCAGGTTATACCGGAACTGAAGTTTTTGATTCGTTCAGTTACCCTGAAAGAGGCTCAAAGTATTGCCAATGAGGCATTAGAGTTTTCTACAGGGAGTAAAGTAGAAGAGTTCGCCCAGGCGAAGTTAAGGGAGATACTAAAATAAAGGCGATAATTTTAGCCGCGGGATACGCTACACGCCTGTATCCTTTAACCCGGGAATACCCCAAGCCTTTGCTTGAGGTTAAAAAGAGGCCGATCCTCGACTACATCATTGCTAAGTTAAAGGGCTTAAGGCAGGTCGATGAGATTATCATCGTTACCAACAGCAAGTTTATTGCCAGGTTCCGGGAGTGGAAAAAATCGCTTAAGGTAAAAAAAACGCTCACCCTGGTTGATGACCTGACCAGGAGCAACACGGACAGGCTGGGCGCCATCGGCGATATTGATTTTGTCATAAAAAATAAGCGCATCAAAGAAGATATCCTGGTTATCGGCGGCGACAATCTCTTCAGCGGCGGATTAGCCAGGTTTGTGAATTTCGCGGCCAGTAAGAGCCCGGCAGTCAGTATCGGTCTTTACAAGTTAAAGGATTTAAAGGACGCTTCCCGTTACGGCGTAGCCAAACTGGACAGGGCCGGCCGGGTCGTCTATTTTGAAGAGAAGCCGGCTAAACCGAAATCCCGGCTCGTAGCGATGTGTTTGTATTATATTCCAGCTGCGCGCTTAAAGCTGATTAAAGAATACCTGAAAATCGGCAGGAAGGCGGATGCTACGGGTAATTACATAGATTGGCTTAAGGGCAGGATGGATACCTATGGCTTTATTTTTCAGGGTTCCTGGTATGATATCGGAGATTTTAAATATTTAACCCGAGCAAAAAAATATTTTGCTTAAAAACTTTAAGGAGGATTGATGGGAACACGCAAGCATTTTTTTACTTCAGAATCTGTAGGTGAGGGGCATCCGGATAAACTCTGCGATCAGATATCCGACGGCGTATTGGACGAGGTTTTAAAAGAAGACCCTTACGGCCGGGTTGCCTGCGAAACCTTTGTGACGATGGGGCTTTTAATCGTCGGCGGCGAGATTACCACTACCGCTTATGTCGATATACAGAAATTAGCCCGCGGGATTATTAAAGAGATAGGCTACACGCATCCTAAATACGGGTTTGATTACCATACCTGCGCGATTATCAATACGATTAACAGCCAGTCTCCGGATATCGCCCAGGGAGTAAATACCGGCGGAGCGGGAGACCAGGGTTTTATGGTCGGTTTTGCCTGCCGTGAGACCGCAGAGCTGATGCCGTTACCGTTAATGCTCTCGCAAAAATTAGTGCGGCGTATGGCAGAGGTAAGGAGAAAGGGAATTTTAAAATATTTAGGCCCTGATTGTAAATCCCAGGTGAGCGTTGAATATCACGACGGCCATCCTAAGCGGGTAGATTCGGTGGTCCTGGCCTGCCAGCATACCGAGGAGATACTTAATGCTGCCAAAGATAAGATTACCAAACAGGCGCGCCAGGAATTTATTGATGTGATTGCCAGGCCCGTATTAAAAGAATATATTGATAGAGATACGAAATATTTCGTTAACGAGACGGGGAAATTCGTTATCGGCGGCCCGCAATCCGATACCGGCATGACCGGAAGAAAGATCGTCGTGGATACTTACGGCGGAGCGGCGGCGCCCGGCGGCGGGGCATTCTCCGGCAAGGACCCGACTAAGGTTGACCGTTCAGCAGCTTACATGGCGCGTTACATTGCCAAGAATATTGTCGCTAGCGGCCTGGCCGATAAATGCCTGATTCATCTGGCATATGTCATCGGACGGGCTGATCCGTTAGCGATTATGGTGGATACCTCCGGCACCGGAAAACTGACCGAGGCCCAGTTTATAAAATTAATCCGGGATAATTTTGAGCTTACTCCGCAGGGGATGATCAAATCCCTGGACCTGCTGCGGCCGATATACAGGAAGACTGCCTGTTACGGACATTTTGGCCGGACTGAACCGGAGTTTAGCTGGGAGAGCATAGACAAGGCAACGACATTAAAGAAACAGGCAGGGAAAATATGAAATATGATATCAAGAATATAAAATTAGCCAAGAAGGGTGCTTTGAGGATTGAATGGGCGGCTAACAACATGCCTGTCCTGGATTTAATCAGGCAGAGGTTCGCCAAAGAAAAACCGCTAAAGGGTTTAAAGATCGCTGCCTGTTTGCATGTTACCACTGAGACAGGGGTTTTGGCCGGTGTTTTAAAGGCAGGGGGAGCGGAGGTTTTTATCTGCGCCTCTAATCCGTTATCCACGCAGGATGATGTGGCTGCGTCCCTGGTTAAGAATGCCAAGATATCTGTTTTTGCGATCAAAGGAGAAGACACTAAAACTTATTATCGCCATATAAAATCCGCTTTGGCGGCCTCGCCCGAGATGACGATGGACGACGGCGCAGATTTAGTCAGCACTATTCACAGTGGCGCGCTTAGCGCACATAGCAATATTATCGGCGGCACCGAGGAGACGACTACCGGCGTAATCCGCTTAAGGGCTTTAGCCTTAGAGGGTAAATTACGCTATCCGATAATCGCAGTGAATGATGCTATGACCAAGCATTTGTTTGATAACCGGTACGGTACCGGCCAATCTACGATAGACGGGATCATCCGGGCAACGAATAAATTATTAGCCGGCGCGAATTTTGTGGTCTGCGGTTATGGCTGGTGCGGCAAAGGCGCGGCCATGCGCGCTAACGGCCTGGGCGCCAAAGTAATCGTAGTGGAAGTCGATCCTCTGCGGGCCCTGGAAGCGACGATGGACGGTTTCCGCGTCATGCCGATAAAAGAAGCGGCAAAAATCGGGGATGTTTTTGTAACGGTGACCGGTGATATCAATGTTATCAGGAAAGAACATTTCGCAGCGATGAAGGACGGAGCGATCGTCTGTAATTCCGGGCACTTTAACGTGGAGCTGGATATCCCGGGCCTGGCGAAGTTAAGCGTAAAAAGAAAATTCATCCGTGATTTTGTGGAAGAGTATATTTTAAAAGACGGGCGCAGGATCTACCTTTTAGGCGAAGGCCGCCTGATCAATTTAGCCGCTGCCGAAGGCCATCCGGCCAGCGTCATGGATATGTCTTTTGCCAACCAGGCATTTTCCGCCGAATACCTGGCCAAGAATTATAAAAAATTAAAGAAACAGGTCTATAAAGTCCCGGAAAATATTGATCAGAATATCGCCGCTTTAAAATTAAAATCTTTAGGCATAAAAATAGATACGCTGACCGCGGAACAAAAAAAATACCTGGCCAGCTGGGAGATGGGTACTTGATAAAACGTATAGCAGTTCTGACTACAGGCGGGGATGCCCCGGGAATGAACCCGGCAATCCGGGCAGTAGTGCGTTACGGCCTGGCCAATAAGATAGAAGTAATGGGCGTATTCCGCGGATGGTGGGGCTTGATTAACGAAGAGTTAAAAGTTTTGGAGCATCGCTCTGTTTCAGGAATAATCAGCCAGGGAGGCACGATTTTAAAGACCGCGCGCTGCCCTGAGTTTGAAACTAAAGAAGGGCAGGAGCGCGCATTTAATACGGTTAAAAAATTTGCCATTGACGGCCTGGTGGTAATCGGCGGTAACGGCAGCTTTACCGCAGCCCATCTATTCGGCGCTAAATATAATGTGCCCTGCGTGGGTATAGCCGCGTCTATTGATAACGATATAAACGGAATAGACTATACTATCGGCGCTGATACTGCTATCAATACGGCGCTTGCCGCTATTGACAATATCCGCGATACCGCAACCAGTATGGAGCGTATTTTTGTAGTTGAGGTAATGGGCCGTAAGTGCGGCTTTATCGCCCTTGCCGTAGCCCTTGCCGGAGGGTGCGAAGAGGTATTTATCCCGGAGAAGCCGTTTGATTTGGAAGAGGCCTGCCATAATATTGTCCACGGCAACCTGGCCGGTAAGATAAGCTGGATTATCGTCGTGGCTGAAGGCGCGGGCCACGCCGAAGATATTGCTAAAAAGATAACCGAGATGACCAGCCTTGAGACCCGCTCAGTCACTCTTGGCCATATTCAAAGGGGCGGCCGGCCTACGGCATTCAGCCGGGACATCGCTTTAAACTTAGGCAAGGCAGCAGTGGATTGCCTACTTAAAGGGGAAAAGGACAAGGCCTTCGGCATTGTCAATGGCCATGTAGCTTCCGTAGATTTTGCGACCGCGATTAAGAAAAAAGAATTTAATTTAGAAGGTATTTATAGCCTGATTAAAACTTTAACCTAAAGAGACGAAAGGAGAAGTTACTTGCTATGGGCAGGAAGGCTTTGAGTATTGATAAGGTGGTTATGGATTTAATATTGAGCGATGACGTGGCGATGAAAAAGAAATTAGCCAAGAAAATATGCGCTATAGCTTATAAAAAAGGTATTTATCCCTCCAGTATACATGAACTTTATATGGCCAGCGGCCGCGGCGAAGTCGGCGGCTTTACCGTGCCGGCGATAAACCTGCGCAGCATGGCTTACGATTTGGCGCGGGCAATCTTCAGGGTCGCCAAAAAGAACAATTCCGGCGCTTTTATTTTTGAAATCGCTAAATCCGAAATGGGTTATACTGCCCAGGCTCCGGTTGAATACGCCGCTGTTATCCTCGGGGCCGCAATCAAAGAAGGTTATCAGGGCCCGGTATTCATCCAGGCAGACCATACGCAGGCAAACGCCAAGAAATTCCAGGAAAACCCCGCTAAGGAGTTACAGGCCCTACAGGATGTCATCGCCGACAGCATCAGCGCGGGATTTTATAATATTGATATTGATTCATCCACTTTAGTGGATTTATCCAAGCCGGATATAAAAGCGCAGCAGAAGCTTAATTACGAAGTTTGCGCCAAGCTGACGCAATTCATCCGCAGGATCGAGCCGAAAGGCATTACGGTTTCGGTAGGCGGAGAAATCGGCGAGGTAGGGCATCAGAATTCTACGCCGGAGGATTTACGCGCGTTTATGCAAGGGTATAAAGAAAGGTTACGCAAAGGCCTGGTCGGAATAAGCAAGATCTCCATTCAGACCGGGACATCCCACGGCGGCGTAGTGAAGAGCGACGGCTCTATCGCCGAGGTAAAACTGGATTTTACGACCTTAAAAACTATTTCCGGCCTCGCCAAAAAGGAATTCGGCCTGGGAGGAGCAGTGCAGCACGGCGCCTCGACTTTGCCGGAAGATATGTTCCATAAATTCCCGGAGAACGATACCCTGGAAGTGCATTTAGCAACCGGTTTTCAGAATATGATGCTGGACAGTAAAAACTTTCCCGCTGACTTAAAGAAAAAAATGTATGATTGGCTGAACGTGAATGCCGCCGGCGAAAGAAAAGAGGGGGAGACCGACGAACAGTTTTTCTATAAGGCGCGCAAAAAAGCGCTCGGTCCGTTCAAAAAAGAGATCATGGGCCTGCCCCAGGACGTACGCGATAAGATCGCCGCCGAGATAGAGCATAAATTCGATTTTCTCTTTAAGCAGTTAGATAGTGTGAATAACCGGGAATCAGTGGATAAGCATGTGGTTTTGAAACGCGTGATTGTCAGGGCCCGTAAAGCAGGAAAAGAAGTTGTCCACGACGGAGAAGGCGCTGATTAGAATAAAGGGGACGTTTCTATTTTTCCGCTCCCTATATATAAGACAGAAAAATAGAAACGTCCCCTTTATTAAAGAGAGGTAAAATATGAGATCTGATAAAATCAAAAAAGGATTGGAGAGAGTGCCGCACCGCAGCCTTTTGCACGCGACGGGATTGTCCAGGAAAGATTTGGATCGGCCGTTTATCGGCGTAGCCTCGTCTTTTACCGACCTTATCCCGGGCCATATCGGTATGCGTGACTTGGAGCGTTTTATCGAGCGCGGGATCTGTTACGGGCAGGGCGTGCCTTTTTTATTCGGAGTGCCGGGGATCTGCGACGGTATTGCGATGGGGCATTTGGGGATGTGTTATCCTCTGGCCCTGCGCGAGATTGTCGCCGATACGATTGAGACGGTTTGTAATGCCCATCAATTAGACGGGATTATCTGCCTGACTAACTGCGATAAGATTACTCCCGGTATGCTGATGGGTGCAGCGCGCCTGAATATTCCGGCGATCATTGTGACTGCCGGCCCGATGCTTTCCGGACGTTACGACAAACGTAAATTAGCTTTTGTGCACGATACTTATGAAGCCATGGCGAGGGTAAAAAAAGGAGATATCTCTTCGGATGAATTGTCCTGCTTAGAAATGGAAGCCTGCCCGGGAGCCGGCTCTTGCCAGGGTTTATATACTGCTAATACCATGGCTTGTTTGACCGAGGCGATGGGGATGTCTTTACCCGGGAGCGGCACTGCCCTGGCAGCATCCGCGAAAAAACGCCGCCTTGCCCAGGCCAGCGGCGAGCGCATCGTGGAGTTGGTGCGCAGAAATATCAAGCCGCGCGATATCATCACGAAAAAATCTCTGGAGAACGCTATTGTGGTGGATATGGCTTTGGGCGGCTCAAGCAATACCGTGCTGCATCTTATGTCTATCGCCCATGAAGCGGGAATTGCGCTGGATTTAAAGACCTTTGATAAGATCAGCAAAACTGTGCCGCACATCACTAACTTAGAGCCGGCAGGGACGCATTTTATGGAAGATTTGGAATATGCCGGAGGAATCCCCGCGGTTTCTAAGAGATTAAAGCATAAGTTGAATAATATTTTAAATGTAAGCGGAGAGAGGACCTTTGCCATCGCTGATAAAGCGCGGATCTTTGACGAGGATGTAATCCGTCCGCTGAATAAGGCGTACCATAAGCAGGGCGGTATTGCCGTGCTCTATGGGAATATCGCGCCCAGCGGCGCCGTAGTCAAACAATCCGGCGTGAGCGAAAAGATGATGAAATTCAGCGGAAGGGCGCGCGTCTTTAACCGCGAAGAAGAGGCAATGCAGGCGATTATGAGTAATAAGATTAAAAAAGGAGACTGTATTGTCATCCGCTATGAAGGCCCCGCAGGCGGCCCGGGTATGCGCGAGATGCTTGCCCCGACCGCGGCGATTGTGGGTATGGGCCTGGCAGATTCCGTGGCGCTGATTACCGACGGCCGTTTCTCGGGCGGGACAAAAGGCCCTTGCATCGGCCATATTTCCCCGGAGGCTTCTTCCGGCGGCCCGATCGCGGTTTTAAAAGACGGCGATACCATTACTATTGATATACCTAATAGAAAGATAGAGGCAAAATTAAGCCAGGAAGAGATTAGGAAAAGATTCAAAAACTGGAAGCCTGTAGCGCCTAAAATCAGGACAGGCTATCTCTCCAGGTATTCAAGATTAGTAACTTCCGCGGATAAGGGTGCGATTTTAAAATGAAAGGTGCGCAGATACTTTTAGAGTCTTTAAAGCGCGAAGGGGTAGAAGTAATGTTCGGCTATCCCGGCGGACAGGTGCTGCCTATTTTTGATAGCTTATATGATTCGGATATCAGATTTATCCTTACGCGCCATGAGCAGGGAGCAGCGCACGCTGCCGACGGCTATGCCCGCGCCACCGGTAAGGTCGGGGTCTGCCTGGCTACGTCGGGACCGGGAGCGACAAACTTGGTTACCGGTATTGCCAATGCCTATATGGACTCTATTCCCATGGTCGCCATTACCGGACAGGTAAAGACTTTCTTAATCGGTAACGACGCCTTTCAGGAGGCCGACGTTACCGGCATTACGCGCCCGATTACCAAGCATAATTATTTAGTCAAGGATATTAAGGATTTAGCCCGGATAGTCCGCGAGGCATTTTATATTGCCTCAACCGGCAGGCCGGGACCGGTACTCATCGATATCCCCTCGGATATCCAGTTAATGGACGCGGAATTTATTTGGCCGCAAAATGTCGAGATACGCAGTTACAGCCCGAATCTTTTCGGCCATCCGGGCCAGATTAAAAAAGCAGCTAAGCTTATCGCGGCTGCCAGGAAGCCTATAATCTACGCCGGCGGCGGAGTGATTACTTCCGGGGCGCATAAAGAATTAAAGATGCTGGCAGAGAAACTCAACGCGCCTTTGACCTGGACGCTCATGGGCATAGGCGGGTTTCCTGCGACCCATGAATTAGCCTTGGGTATGCTGGGTATGCACGGGACTGCCTACGCAAACCATGCGATTATGGAGAGCGACCTGATTATTGCGGTAGGCGCGCGTTTTGATGACCGCGTGACCGGTAGGCTGGATGCCTTCGCGCCTTACGCGAAAATTATTCATATTGATGTAGACCCGTCTTCTATCAGTAAGAACGTAAACGTGCATGTCCCGATTGTCGGGGATGCCAAGAATATTTTGATTGAGCTCTTGAAAGATATCAAACAGACGCCTGCTACAGGCGATTGGTTAAAAACCGTTGAGGGCTGGAAGAAAAAATACCCTTTAACTTATAAGGATGACGCCGGGCTTAAGCCGCAATACGTGGTGGAACAGATTTATGAAGTGACCGAAGGGGACGCGATTATTACTACCGAGGTCGGGCAAAACCAGATGTGGGCGGCGCAATGGTATAAATACACCGCGCCGCGCACCTTTATTTCTTCCGGCGGCTTAGGCACAATGGGTTTTGGATTACCGGCGGCAATGGGCGTAAAAGTGGGCTGCCCGCAAAGAGTAGTCTTTGATATTGCCGGTGACGGCTCAATCCAGATGAATATCCAGGAACTGGCGACCTGCGTCGCCAATAAGATCAATGTAAAGGTCGCGATTTTAAATAACGGTTATTTAGGGATGGTGCGGCAGTGGCAGGAGCTTTTCTATAAGAAACGCTATTCCCAGGTCGGCATAACCAGCCCGGATTTCGTGAAGTTAGCGGAGAGTTACGGCGCAGCAGGCATCTGCGTGGCTAAAAAAGAAGAAGTGCGCCCGGCGTTAGAAAAGGCGTTGAAGATAGATAATACGGTTTTAATCGATTTTCGCGTTGAGCCTGAAGAGAATGTATTCCCGATGGTGCCGGCAGGCCAGGCAATCAACCAGTTTATCGGCGGGTTAGCTTAAAATGAAACATACTATTTCACTCTTAGTAGAAAATAAGTTTGGCGTTTTAGCGCGGATTGCCGGGCTTTTCAGCGCGCGCGGATATAATATCGCTTCTTTAGCGGTTTCCGAGACGCTTGATGCGACTGTTTCTTACATGACTATCGTGGTGGAGGCCAGGGACGAGAAGATCTTAGAGCAGATAAAAAAACAGCTGAATAAGCTGATTGACGTAATCACCGTCACGGATTTTACCAAGAAGGAGCACCTTGACCGCGAGCTTATCTTAGCCAAGGTAAATTTTTCAACGAAAGATAAAAATAAATTAGAGAATGTTTTTCATAAATACGTAGGCAAGATCATCCAGCACAAAGGGGATAGCGCGATTATTGAGGCAGTGGGGGATAATGTACAGATAAAGGCGCTGTTGGAGGAATTGCATAAATTCGGAGTAAAAGAATTGGTGAGGACTGGTAAATTAGCAATCAGCAACTAGACAAGAAGACACCCCGCGCTAATCGGAATTGCGCGGGTGTTGTCTTGGTAGACAAGGAGGAGTAAGAAATGGCAAAGATTTATTATGACAAGGACGCGGATTTAAACCTGCTTAAAAATAAAACTATCGCGATCATCGGTTACGGTATCCAGGGGCGGGGGCAGTCGCTCTGTTTAAGGGATTCAGGGATGCATGTGGTGGTTTCGGAGATGCCGGGCACGCCTAATTTTGAACAGGCCAAGGCCGATGGTTTTACCCCGGTCAGTGCGGCCGAAGCTGCCAAAGCTGCGGATATCATCCAGATCTTGACCCAGGACCATGTGCAGGCCAAGGTTTATAAAGAAGAGATAAAGCCTGCTTTAAAAAAAGGCAAGGCGCTCTGTTTTTCGCACGGTTTTAATATCCGCTTTAAACAGATTAAGCCCCCAAAAAATGTGGATGTGTTTATGGTCGCCCCGAAAGGCCCGGGCGCATTAGTAAGAAAGATGTATGAAGAGGGTAAAGGCGTGCCTTCCTTAATCGCCATCTATCAGAATGCGACCGGACAAGCCAAGGAGTTAGCTTTAGCTTACGCCAAGGCGATTAAGGCCACGACCGCCGGCGTGATTGAGACGACTTTTGAAGAGGAGACCGAGACTGACCTTTTTGGCGAGCAGGCAGTGCTTTGCGGCGGGGTCACGGAATTAATCAAGGCGGGTTTTGATACCCTGGTTGGAGCCGGATACCAGCCGGAGATCGCCTATTTTGAAGTTTTACATGAATTAAAGTTGATCACGGACCTGATCCAGGAGCGCGGCATCTCCGGTATGCGCCGGGGAGTTTCCAATACCGCCTGTTACGGTGATTTAACCCGCGGGCCGATGATCATTACGCAGAAGACCCGTAAGATAATGCAGAAAATTTTGAAGGATATAAAATCCGGCAAATTCGCCCGCGAGTGGATTAAGGAAAATGAAAACGGCAGGCCGAATTTCAATAAACTTATCAGCGAAGGGGACAATCATTTGATTGAAAAGGTGGGTAAAGAACTTAGGGAAATGATGCCCTGGATGAAGAAATAGCAAATAAAGGGGACGTTTCTATTTTTCCGTCCCCTAAGACATAGAAAAATAGAAACGTCCCCTTTATTTTAAAGATGGAAAAGATTATTATATTTGATACAACATTAAGAGACGGAGAGCAGGCGCCGGGCGCCTCAATGAACAGCTTCCAGAAGATGGAGGTAGCCGCCCAACTGGAAAAGCTGGGAGTGGATATCATTGAGGCAGGGTTTCCGGTTGCCTCAACCGGAGACTTTGAGGCGGTTAAGGCGATCGCTAAGAAGGTTAAAAGAAGCGCTGTCTGCGCGCTGGCGCGCTGCGTAAAACTGGATATTATGCTGGCGGCAAAAGCGGTAAAGCCGGCAAAGCACCCGCGCGTCCATGTTTTTCTGGCCACTTCTAAAATCCATCTGCAATATAAATTCAGGAAAGCGGAAGACGAAATCTTAAGGATTGCCAGGGATTCTATCCGCCTGGCGCGTAAACATTGCTCCGATATTGAGTTTTCTCCGGAAGACGCTACGCGCACGGAAAGAGATTTTCTCTACCGGATGGTTGAAATGGCGATTGACGGAGGATGCCGCACGATAAATATCCCCGATACGGTCGGCTACAGCTATCCGCAGGAGGTATATTCCCTGATTACCGATATCCGCAACAATGTCCCTAATATTGATAAAGCCGTCCTGGCCATACACTGCCATGATGACTTAGGCCTGGCTACGGCCAATTCACTCTCCGCGGTTTTAGCCGGAGCGCGCCAGGTACATTGCACGATTAACGGTATCGGCGAGCGCGCGGGTAATGCGTCTTTGGAAGAAATCGTTATGGCAATGAAGACGCGCAAGGATGTCTTTGGCGATTTTTACACGGATATTAATACCAAAGAGATATTCCGCACCTCGCACCTGGTGAGCAAGCTTACGGATTTTGCCGTGCCTCCCAATAAAGCCATTGTCGGCGCAAACGCCTTTGCCCATGAATCCGGTATCCATCAGGACGCGGTTTTAAAAAAGAGGATTACCTATGAGATTATGGACCCGCATGATGTCGGTATAGCCGAGAGCAGTTTAGTCCTCGGCAAGCATTCCGGCAGGCACGCTTTCCGGGACAGATTGAAGTCCCTGGGTTTTCAACTTAACGAAGGCCAGCTGAATAAGGCGTTTGGGCGCTTTAAGGAGGTCGCGGATAAAAAGAAGGCCATCTTTAACGATGACCTTAGGGCGATTGTTGAGGATGAAATCCGCGTGGCTAAACCGGTTTGGCAGTTGCATAGTTTTGAGGTTACTTCCGGCACCCGGATCAAGCCGCAAGCCAAAGTCATCCTGATTAAAAAGGCAAAAAATATACCCGGCGTCTCTTCCGGAGACGGGCCGGTGGATGCCTGTTTTAAGGCCGTAGATAAAATCACCGGCTACAAGGTAAAATTAGAAGATTTTCGCCTGGAGGCGGTTACCTCAGGTAAGGATGCCCTGGGTAGGGTGAGCCTTAAGCTGAAAATAAAAGATTCCATTATCAGCGGCCGCGGCGCCAGCACCGATATCATTGAAGCCGCCATACGGGCATACCTGGACGCCGTAAATAAACTAAAGAGTAAATGAATAAAAGCCGCGTCTACGGTTTAATCGGTAACCCGGTCAAACACAGCCTTTCTGCGTTAATGCACAATGCCGCATTAAGCCGTCTGAAAATAAAAGCGAAGTATAAGTTATTTTCCTTAGAGGAAAAAGAACTCAATCCTTTTTTAGCCAACCTGAATAGGAAAAATATCCGCGGGTTAAATATCACCATTCCTTACAAAGAAAAAGCCTTGCGGCTTATAGACGGCTGTCAATCTAACGCCGTCAGGGTTATCGGCGCGGCCAATACTTTGGTTATAGATAAAAAGGGCAAGCCGAAATTATTTAATACCGATTACCTGGGGTTTATCCGGCATATGAAAGAGCTGGGGGTAAAGCCTAAGCGGGTTGCCATTATCGGAGCGGGAGGCGCTTCGCGGGCTGTCTGTTTTGCGCTCTGGAAAATGAAGGCGCAGGAAGTAGTCATCTATGATATCGATAAGTTCCGCTCTTTGAGCCTGATGAAAAAATTTAACCAGGAATTTACCGGCACACAATTTTTAGCCGCGGGAAGCATTGAAGGGCTGAATTTAAAAGATAAGGACCTTTTGGTGAATGCCTCGCCGGTAGGGATGAAAAAAGAAGACCCTCTTTTAGTAAACCCGGCGATGCTGCACCCCGGATTATTCGTTTATGATTTGATTTACAACCCTCAGGAGACAAAATTATTAAAATTGGCAAGAGAGAACAATCTTCCTTACGCCAACGGTTTAGGCATGCTTCTTTATCAGGGGGTAGAGGCGCTGGAGCTGTGGATAGCGCCTAAAAAAGCGCCCGTGGAGGTAATGCGCAGGGCATTAGAAAAAGGAGCGAGGAGACTATGATCGGAAAAATTATCGTGTTTATTTTTGGAGCTGTCGTCGGAAGTTTTTTGAACGTCTGCATCCACCGGATGCCTAAATCCGAGTCGGTTGTCTGGCCGCGTTCGCATTGCCCTAAGTGCGCCAAGCGTATCCCGGGCTATGATAACATACCGTTTATAAGTTTTATCCTTTTAAAAGGCAGGTGCCGTTTCTGCAAAGAAAAAATATCGTTGCGTTATCCGCTTGTAGAGCTGCTCACTGCGCTCCTCTTCCTGGCTTTCTTTACGCGCTACGGACTGAGTTATAATTTCTTCTTCTACGTAGTCCTGGCATCCGCGTTGATTATCGCTACGTTTATAGATATAAAACACAGGATTATCCCGGATGAGGTTTCTGTCGGCGGTTTGATTGTCGGGTTTATCTTAAGCTCTGTAAGGGGGTTCAATTTAAATCCTCTCTCTTTTAGTTTTAAGCCGCTCTTAAGCTCATTATTCGGCATTGTTATCGGCGCAGGCATCATCTATCTGACCGGCTGGCTGTTTGACCTGGTTTATTTCAAGCTGCTTAAAAACCATCCTATAAACGGGGAGACCGAATCCATGGGTGCGGGGGATGTCAAACTCTTAGCCATGATCGGAGCGTTCTTAGGCGCGCCGCGGACACTGGTCACTTTTTTCATCGCGCCATTTTTTGGCGCGGTCATCGGGATAATCACGCTGCTAACCAAAAAAGACCACACTATTCCCTACGGCCCGTTTTTATCTCTGGCAGCGTTGATTTCCATATTCTGGTCGGATAAGATATTACGCCTTTTAATTCCTTAAACAACCCTTAAATCTATATGCCGCTTGCCACCCAGCCACAATCTTTTCTGGTTAAGAAGAGGGCAGGGGTCCTCGCTCCTTTATTCTCGGTTTATGCAAAAAATAGTTTCGGCGTCGGAGATACGGGCGACCTAAAGGCGCTGCTTGATTGGGCGCTTAAGACGGATAATTCCATCATCCAACTTCTGCCCTTAAATGATATGGCGGGGATTTTCTGCCCTTATGACGCCTTAAGCGGCTTTGCCTTAGAGCCGCTTTACTTATCCCTATTCGATTTAGACCTGCCAAAAGACAAATCCATTAAAAGGCAAATCGAAGCCCTGCGTAAAAACCTAAAATCCGCTGCGCAATATGTAGATTACGGCATTAAGGATGAAAAATTACG
>JAQUAP010000077.1 GCA_028687205.1 Candidatus Omnitrophota bacterium | reverse complement strand
GATCTTAATAAGTTATGGTGGGACTTGGTTGAAGAATATCAGATGATTAAAAAACCAGAAGGACGAGATGAACCTGACTGGGCATCAAAAATCCACATTGCAACAGAGCCTGCATATTACCACAATTACATGCTTGGGAAAATGCTCGCATCACAGCTCCAGTATTATATCTCTAAGAATATAATTAATTCAGAAAATCCGGATGAACAGAGCTTTACAAATAAAAAAGACGTAGGAGAGTTCTTGAAATCAAGTATTTTTAAGCAGGGTGCCAGATACAGATGGGACAAGCTTATCAAAAAGGCGCTTGGAGAAAAACTAAACCCGGAATATTTTGCAAAACAATTCATTTCTGAATAATTATATAAGGAAAAACAGTTTTACTTAAATCATGGCTGTGTATATAATAGGGCACAAAAACCCTGATGTTGATTCAGTATGTTCTGCAATAATATACTCTTATATCAAAAACCAGATGGGTTTCAAAAATATTAAGCCTGCAAGAGCGGGTGAGATAAATGAAGAAACAGAACTTATTCTCAAGAGGTTCAATTTCAGAAAGCCGGCTCTGCTCAAGGACTTATCAGGCAAAGAAGTAATATTAGTAGACCACAATGAAGCAAGCCAGGCGCAGAATGGAATAAAAAAAGCAAAAATACTTGAAGTAATAGACCATCACAGGATAGGAGATATGGAAACAGGAGAGCCTGTTCTTTTTATCAACCGCCCGTTTGGAGCTACTGCATCAGTTCTTGCAATGGAAGCTGAAAAGAATAACGTTCACTTAACTGAAAAAATAAAGGGCTTGATACTGGGTGCTGTGCTGAGCGATACCTCAATACTGCGTTCAACTGCTACAACAAAATATGACAGAAGATTAGTAAAGCACTTTTCAAAAGAACTGGGAATTAATTATGAAAAGTTTGGCATGGAAATCTTCAAGGCAAAAACCAAGTCAATAACAGGAACTACAAAGAAAGTAATGGAAAGCGACTACAAAAAGATAAAGCTGAAGAAGAAAGTTATAGGAATAAGCCAGGTAAAAACAACAGAACCCTGCGTTATTCTTGCAAGGAAAAAAGAACTGCTGAAATATATGGAAAGAAAAACAAGGAGCGACAAGCTGAATATCATGATTGCAATGGTTTCTGATATTGAAAAAAACAGGGCAATACTGATCGTGCCGAACAGCGACATACTTGAGATACAGAGAGCTTTCAATAAAAAAGTGGAGAACAATGAACTTATTCTTGAAGGTGTGCTGTCAAGAAAGCACCAGCTGGTTCCTATTCTTAAGAAAGTTTTCGGCTAGATTTATTTCTTAGCTCTTGAATAAGTATTGATGAATTTTCCGTCTGCTATTGTTTCAACCATTTCAAATCCAGACGCATCAAGAAGAGGTTCAAGTTCGCCTAATCTATAATCCGAGAAATATCTTTCGCATCCGCCGTAAGCCTTGGAATTTACAAATCCCTCGGAATCTCCGTCTTTTACGCAGAGGAAAAGCAGTCCTTCGGGCATTAATACATTGTAAAATCCCTTTAGAGTATCATTTGCAAATTCTTTTGGAACATGCAGAAATGAAGCGCAGGCCCAAAGTCCGTCAAAACTGCTGTCCGGAAAATCAAGCTCTGTCATATCCATCACTTTGAAATCCGCTTTTGGTGCTGCTTTCTTTGCAATAGCCAGCAATCCCTTACTCAGGTCAATCGCAGTGACATTAAATCCTTTCTCGCTGAAATATTTGGCGTCTCTTCCATGCCCGCATCCAACATCAAGAATGTATCTTCCTTTTCCGGCATATGTAATAAACCTGTCAAGAAGAGGGATCATGTTGTTTACAATCTTTTCTGAATTGTTCTCTTCAGCATAAGCTCCAGCAATCTCATTGTATGCCTTCATTGTTTTGAGTATTCTTGGATCCATACTATTACATACTTCAAAAAAAAGTTATAAGGTTTACTTTTTAACCTAGGGGATACTTATAAATAAAGTCAGTTTTATTATAATTATATGGATATTAAAAAATTAAAAATAGCAGATAGTGTATACCTTTTGGTATTTGACACCCAGTATGAATTATCATCTACATTTCTTAGATTTCAGGAGTATTACGAATCTCCAAAATTTAGAGGAAAAATATTTCAATTAAAGGATTACAAAGAGTGGTATTCAAAATTGAAAGGTGGATTCACATATTACACTGACTGGAGCGGATTTAATATTCCTTCGTATGTATTAGAACCGTTTTATCAGGGTGAATTCAAGAGAATATCAAAAAAAGAAAAAGTAATTTTAGACATGTTCAAAAAAGAAAAGTCTGATTTCTACATAATAGGTGTATGCCTTAACAGAAAAAAAGAAAAAAAGACTGTAAAAGAAAACCAAGGATTAGAAATAAAAAATGAACTTGCTAATGGATTATTTTATACAAACAAAGCTTACAAGGATAAGGTTTTAGAAACTATACATGAGTTCAATGTTAATAAAATAAAAAAATCAATAAACCAGTCTGCAGTTGGCTACTGTGACGAGGTTCTTGACGATGAAGTAAACGCTTATGTGATTGGAAGTGGTTTAAAAGGTATTCCAAAATCTCTTCGTTCAAGACTTGAAAATTTATATAAAAAATATCTAAGAATAAGCCATGCAAAATCGCAGAAATGCCTGCAACTATTACTCTAAGATTTCCTTTTTCAAAACCAGTTCCATTGCAGAAATACGCGTAATTCCTTCCCTGTTTCTTACTATTTCAGAACATATCCTTACATCGCTGACTTTAATCTCGTTCATCAGTTCTCTTTTGATAATTTCAGCTACATCAACTGCTTTTGCAGTCAAATTCCCCCTTGCTTTTATGACAATATCATCTGAACCCGTATTTAACTGGAGCATTGCAGCCCGTACATAGTCCATAAGGGGTTTCTTTCCGACTAATATTTCATTTCCTAGAACCATTTAGATTCATTTTATAGATAGAGTAATCAGCTTTATATAAATAATGGTAAGCAAAAATATTACTTCATATTACAATAAAGCTTTTAACTCTGCATCTCAGTGATATTACCAGATATGATGAAATACCTTCCTTGCGGGATAAGTGTGAGAGAAGCTATGACTCTTTCACCTGTAATATGCGGTCCTGAACTAAGCGTAAAGGATGCAGCAAAGTTAATGATTAAGAACCATGTAGGTTCGCTTCTTATAGCAAAAGAAGATTCAAAAGATAAAAAGCTTCTTGGAATAATGACTGAAAAGGACATACTTAAAAAATTAATAACAAAAGGAAAAGACCCTGCAAAGGTATATGTTAGGAATATCATGACAAAGAACCCTATGGTTATTGGGAAAGATGCTGATATAATTGAAGCTCTGAAATTAATGGTTCAGAATGATTTCAGGAGAATACCGGTTATTGAAGGGGATAAATTAATAGGATTGATAACTGAAAAGGACATAATGAGGATAGAACCCCATGTAGTAGAGTGCCTTATAACAAAAAAGAAGATAAAGGAGATAAACAGGAAGCCGATAAAAGTAAAGGAAGTCCAGGGAATGTGCGAAGAATGCGGAAATTTCTCAGAAGAGCTGGTTGATAAGAGCGGAATGTTTGTATGCCATGACTGCAGATATTCAAAGTAATAATTTATAAACAAAAACTGCTTTTAGAAGTTCTATAATGATTATTACCAAGTCAAGAGATTACAAGGATATTGTAAAAAACCTGAAAAAATCAGATAAAGTTTCTATTATTTCATGCAATTCCTGCGCCAAGATATGCGGAACAGGCGGAGAAAAGAACATGGAAAAGATGAAGTCAAAGCTTGAAAAAGACGGATTCAAGGTTGTAAGCCTAACGCTTATAGCTGTGCCGTGCAATGTTGATATGGTTGAATCATCAAAAAAAGAGGTTTTAGGAAACAAGATAGTATGCATTGCATGCGATGCTGCAATTCACAATCTGAAAAAGATATTTCCAAAAAAGAAGATTATTGAAGCCCTTTATACTGTCGGTTTGGGAGCATTTACTGACAAAGGATATATTTCTCAGGTAAGGGAATTCAAATAGGCCCGGTGGGGTTTGAACCCACGACCTTCGCCGTGTGAGGGCGACGTCATACCGCTAGACCAC
>JAQUAP010000023.1 GCA_028687205.1 Candidatus Omnitrophota bacterium | reverse complement strand
CTGGGAGAAAAAAAGAGCCAAGCTTACCTATGATATAGACGGCATCGTCTTCAAGGTCAACGCTATCGCCCAGCAAAAGGAATTGGGATTTACCCTGAAGAGCCCGCGTTGGGCAGTCGCTTATAAATTCCCCGCGCATCAGGCGACTACGGAAGTACTGGATATCGTGACCCAGGTAGGCAGGACAGGCATCATCACGCCGGTAGCTAAATTAAAACCCGTTGCCTGCGCCGGAGTAATCATCAAACACGCCAGCCTGCATAATTTTGACGAAATAAAGAGGTTGAAAGTCAAGATAGGCGACCGGGTTTTGATTGAGAGGGCGGGAGAAGTAATCCCTAAGGTGGTCAAGGTTACCGAGCAGAGAGGGAAAAAAGAATTTTCTGTCCCCAAAACCTGCCCTGTTTGTTCAGGGAAAGTCATAAAAGAGAAAGAAGAGGATGTTGCTTATCGCTGCATAAATCCATCTTGTCCGGCCCAACTGGAGAGAGAGTTGTTGCATTTTGCTTCGCGTGCTGCCATGGATATCGAAGGCATGGGAGAAGCGGTTGTAGAGCAGCTGGTACGCTTAAAGCTGGTCAAGGACTTTGCGGATATTTATAAATTAAAATCAGAAGACTTGCAAAAATTAGCGTTATTCAAGGAAAAAAAGATCAGTAACCTGCTTGCCGGCATTGAAAAAAGCAAACACAAAACCTTGTCCCGCCTTATTTATGCCTTAGGCATCCGCCATGTAGGAGAAAAGGCGGCGTTTGTTTTAGCGCGCGAGTTTAAAACCCTGGATAACCTCTTGGCGGCTAAAAAAGATGACCTGGACAGGATTTACGAAGTCGGTTCAGCGATGGCCGAGTCAATTACGAACTATTTCAGCCAGAACTCGACCAGGAAAATAATCGCAAGCCTCAAGGAGGCCGGATTGAATTTTAGGGAAGAACTTACGCCAGGCAAAGTTACCCCGCTTAGCGGTAAACAAATAGTCTTTACGGGTGAGCTTAAGGGTTTGAGCCGCCTGGAAGCCGAGTCCCTGGTACGCTCCCTTGGCGCCAATGCCGCTGTTTCGGTAAGCAGAAATACGGATTTTGTCGTGGCCGGCGATAATCCCGGCTCAAAATATGAAAAGGCAAAGCAATTAGGGGTAAAGATTATTAATGAAAAAGAATTCAAGGAGATGGTTAAATGACGCGCAAAGCCCTTATTTTTGCTATCGGGTTAATCCTTATAATTAATTTGGCTGGCTGCGAGGCATTCACGCGTAAGTTCACGCGCAAGTCTAAAAAAGATAAGGAGCAGGTAGAGATGGTCCTGGCGCCTGAAGAGTGGAAGGGCCCGAAGATGACCAAGGAGGAGCAGTACCGGCAGTATTTTGTTTTCTGGCAATCCTGGCAGGATGAACTGGTAAGCGTTTTAATGCAGAATGGTTCCCAAAAGAAGAAGCTTGACTGCGCCCAGCAGGCAATGAAGAACCTGGTCAACATGCGCGCTCTCTTGAATGAAAGTAAGCAGAAGCAATTGGATGTTTACTTGAGGCAGCTGGTTGAACTGCAACAGGACATTAAGGCCGATATCTACGGCACAGCCAATAATTTTTACTTCCAGAAATCCGAGAAGATAAGATTGAATATCCTGCAGCATTTCTCGTATAACGACGTCAAGAACGATTTATTATGATTTTAGAGAAGATTTGCGTAGGGTCGATGCAGGTTAATTGTTATATTCTCGCCGAACAGCGGGATTCCCAGGCTATCATTATCGACCCCGGGGCTGAGGCGCGTAAAATCCGGCAGGCCTTGAATAAATATAAGCTGCAGCCCGCTTTTATTATCAATACCCACGGGCATTACGACCATATAGGCGCGGACAATGAATTTAATATACCGGTATATATACATAAGCTCGACGCGCCGATGTTGAAAGACGCCATGCTTAATATGTCGGGGTTATTCGCTTCCAGCTATACGGTTAAGTCAGAAATAAAAACCCTGGAAGACAACCAGGTCATTACATTAGACGGCATAGAATTAAAAGTCGTGCACCTGCCCGGTCACACAGCCGGAGGGATCGGCCTCATACTTCAGAAACCGGAGGATAAAGTAGCTTTTACGGGAGACGCTTTATTCTATCATAGTATCGGCAGGTCGGATTTATCCGGTGGCAACGAAGAGGCATTGGTCAGGTCAATAAAGGAAAAATTGCTTAGCTTGAGCGAAGAGACCAGGGTTTACCCCGGGCACGGCCCGGACTCTACGCTAGGCGAGGAAAAGAAGCATAACCCTTATCTTTGATGAAAGAACTGATCGATACGTTTCTAAATTATTTGTCGGTAGAACGCGGGTTATCCAATAATACGATTATCTCTTACCGCGAAGACTTAAATACCTACCTGGATTTTATCGCCAAGAGCAATATCGATGTCCTCTCCAAAATATCCAGGAACAATATCACCAATTTTATGTTCGCCCAGAAAGACAAGGGGATCGGCGCGAATTCCATCGCCCGGCGCCTGGCGGCAATCAGGATGTTCCATCGCTTCCTGACGCGGGAGAGGATTTTAAAGAGCGACCCGAGCACTTTGATTGAATCCCCTAAGTTATGGAAAAGAGTCCCGGAAACGCTCTCTCTTAATGAGGTCGAGGCTTTAATTGCCCAACCTAATGTGCGCAATATCCAGGGCATAAGGGATAAGGCTATTTTAGAGACGCTTTATGCCACAGGCATGCGCGTATCAGAAGCGGTCAATTTAAAAAAGGATAATGTAAATTTAGATATCGGGTTTTTGCGCTGCATCGGTAAAGGCAGCAAAGAGAGGGTTATCCCTTTAGGCAAGAAGGCGATCGCTAGTATACAGAGGTACCTGGAAATTTCCCGCCCGAAGCTTTTAAAAGGTAAACAAGCGGAATTTTTATTTGTCAGCCGCTTCGGTAAGAAGATCTCCCGGCAGTCATTTTGGAAAATCATCAAAAAATACGCTAAGGCCGCGCGCATTAAGAAGCCGATCAAGCCGCATATTTTAAGGCATTCGTTTGCCACGCACCTGCTTGAGCGCGGGGCGGATCTGCGTTCAGTCCAGGAGATGCTCGGGCATTCCTATATCTCCACTACCCAGATTTATACGCATATCAATAAGGATAGGTTAAAGAGCGTGCACCGGCAGTTTCATCCCCGTCCCTAAGCATAGAAGAGGAATAACGATGGAAAAATATCTAAAGAAAATACCGGAAGAACTTAAAGGCCTGATAAACAATGTGCGCGATATTGCCGCCAAGAAAAATATCAAGGCCTATCTTGTAGGCGGGTTTGTGCGCGATCTGATCCTGGGCGTTAAAAATTTAGATTTAGATATCGTTAGCGCAGGCGACGGCATAGGGTTAGCCCAGGATTTCGCGGACGCCCACGGCGTAAAAATTACCGTCCACCAGCAATTCGGCACAGCCACGGTTTTTGTAAAACCGGCCTTAAAAGTTGATTTTTCCAGCAGCCGTAAAGAATATTACCCCCAGCCGGCGCACCTGCCGTTAGTGCAAGCAGGCTCGCTTAAAGATGACCTCTTCCGCAGGGATTTTACGATTAATTCCATGGCCATAGGCCTGAAAGACGGCTCGCTGGTTGATTATTTTGGCGGCCTGGATGACCTGCGGCATAAAGTTATCCGCGTATTGCATCCGTTAAGCTTTAATGACGACCCGACGCGGATATTAAGGGCGGTGCGTTTTGAGCAGAGGTATAATTTTAAAATTGAGCCCAGGACATTAAAGCTTTTAAAAGAAGCTTCCCGGGCCAGGCTCTTAGAGCGCATCCATCCGCACAGGACGCGCGATGACCTGATCCTGGTATTAAAAGAAAAAGAGCCGATTAAAGAAATCCGGCGCATAGAAAAATTAACGGGTTTTGATTTTGTTTCACCAAAGCTAAAAGTCAATGCCAGGACTTACGCGCTATTAAGGGCTTTTAAAAAACAGATAGATTATTTTAACAAGAACTATACGCGGCGCCGGCCGCTGGATAACTGGGTGATCTATCTCATTGCGCTACTGGATTGCCTGGATGTCAAGACGACTAAGGGAATATGCGCCAGATTAGGTTTGCGTAAGGGAGAAGAAAAGAGGACGGTCACTTATAAACAGACAAAGCTTAAAGCGCTGAAATATTTGAGTAAAGCCAGGGTCAAGCCCGCGAAGATTTTTGCGCTGCTGGAACCTTTGAGTTACGAAACAATACTTGCTTTAAGAGGCACTTATAACCACCCTCTATTCAGGCGTAATATCACGGATTTTTTAGATATTTATAACGGGATGCGCATCTTTGTCTCCGGAAATGATTTGCGCGGGTTAGGTGTTTTGCCCGGTCCAAGATACCAGGAGATATTTACGCAGGTTTTAAACGCCAAGCTCAATGGCCGGGTGAAGACCAAGGAAGAAGAGCTGGCGCTGATTAAACAATTATTACGCAAGAGGAGTTGACTCCATGTCTAGGCGGGATAAGGTAGCCGAGGCGATCCGGCAGGAAGCAAGCATGATCATCCATGATAAGTTAAAGGACCCGCGTTTAGGGTTTGTAACGATTACGCGCGCCGAAGTAACGCCGGACCTAAGATACGCCAAGATTTTCTTCAGCGTCCTGGGTAACGACGATGCCTACGAAAAAACGCAGGAGGCCCTGGATTCTGCTTTGGGGTTCGTGCGTAAATTAATCGCCCAGAGGTTGAATTTAAGGTTTGCCCCCGAAATTGCTTTTTACGATGACCGGTCTACCGAATACAGCGTGCGCATAGAAGAGGTCTTAAATGAAATAAAGGAGTTCGATGAGCAGAACAAGCCTAAAAGAAGCCGCCGCAGCAATAAGAAAGTATAATCGTTTTTTAATCAGCGTCCATACCAGCCCCGAAGGAGACGCCCTGGGCGCGGAATTGGCATTTTTTTATTTGCTGCAAAAATTGGGCAAGCAGGCAACGATCATTAACGAAGACCCTTTGCCTGCGGAATATAATTTTCTGCCGGGGAAAGATAATATCAAACCATACAGGCCTGCCTGGAAAGACATTGATTTTGATTGCGCGGTTATTCTTGATTGCACGGATTTAGGCCGCATCGGAGAGGTGTCTAAGCTCAATAATAGATTGCCCGTCATTAATATAGACCACCACATAAGTAACAAAAAATTCGGTACGGTTAATTGGGTTGACCCTAAAGCCTCTTCGGCTTCGGAAATGATTTTCAGGCTTTATAAAGCAATGCGCCTGCCTTTTGACGCGGATACGGCTTTGCTTTTATATGTTGGGATAATGACCGATACCGGTTCATTCCGCTACTCTAATACTACGGTTTTTACCCATCGGGCGGCAGGAGAACTGCTGCGTTTTGGTTTTAATGTGCCCCTGGTATATAAGAATATATATGAAAACATCCCCTTTACGGATATGCAGTTATTAATTAAAGTACTTTTACATATACACCGCACATCCGGCGGAAAGATTGCCTGGGTTGAACTTCCCGCTAAATTACTCAGGCATAAAAAATTATCCTTTGATTTAACCGACCATATCCTCAGTTTTATCCGGGAGATAAAAGATACCCAGGCCGTAGCGCTCTTTAAGGAAAACCTGGGGGTAAGGAACGAGATCCGGGTTAATTTAAGGTCAGCAGGACTGGTTGACGTGAATAAAATCGCGCAGGCCTTCGGAGGCGGAGGGCATAAAACCGCTTCCGGCTGCACCGTGCACGGCAGGCTTGCGGATGTACGCGCAAAAGTCATCGCCCAAATCCGCCGGAACCTAAAATAATACTCTAAATGCCACTGTCAGGCTTGTCCGCTCAGGTTCGATTTTCCCCGCCACAAAGCATTGGCGGGTCGGCAATGTTCTTTCGGATTTCCGGTGGCTGCTGAACTCGCGCCTCGCGCTCTCGCTCGGCGCTCGGACAGCATCGCCATCCCGAGATTGCCAAGCTTTCAGCTTGGCCTCGGGATTCCCGAAAATCCTCAAGCTCCATTGCCTAAAATCGAATTCGCGTCCAAGCCTGTCAGTGCCATTTATAATACGATTATATTGTATATAGCTATTTTGCCGTAAGGGTGTTGTGAGCGTGCATTAGAAATTTTTCGGCATTTGTAGCTATAGATATGTAGTGTGCAAGGATTTACGGCGAGTGGAGGCAATACCCTTACAGCATGCGGAACCTGCGCTGCCGGAAGGAGCCGTAAACCGTAGCACACGGCGAAAAATTTCGCACGCGAACAATACCCTGAGAGCGAAATAGCGATAAATTATCACTGAGGAAATATGAAAATTATATATGGCGTAAATAATATTGGGAAGTTGAAGAAGCCGGTGGTGGCGCTGGGGGTTTTTGACGGCGTGCACCGCGGCCACCGCAGGATATTGCAGGCTGCCGCGCATAAAGCATATGCTCTCGGCGGCACAAGTGTTGTCCTTACTTTCTGGCCGCACCCGCAAAAACAGGAAAGCCTCTATTCGCTTGAACACCGCTTGCGGCTTATCGCTGAGTTGGGGATTGATATTTGCATTGTCATTAATTTTACCCGTCACTTTTCCGGAATGCCGGCTAAAAGTTTTATCAAAGATATTTTAGCGGATAAAATCGGCGCAAAATATGTTTATGTCGGGAAAAACTTCCGTTTCGGCGCCAACGCGCAAGGCGGTTTTATCCTCTTAAAAAAAATGGGCGGGGATTACGGCTTTAAGGCCCAAGGGATTAAGATCATCAAAGTAAAAGGCCTGGCGATAAGCAGCACCTTGATCCGCGGGTTAATCAGAAAAGGGGATATAAGGGGAGCGGAAAAATTATTAGGCCGGCCGGTCAGTATTTTAGGGACGGTGATTAAAGGCACTGCCGTGGGTAGGATATTAGGTTTTCCGACGGCAAATATCAATCCGCACCATGAAGTAATCCCTGCCGCCGGGATTTATGCCGTAAGGATAATTTTCAACGGCAATAAGCTTAAAGGTGCCTGTTATATCGGCAAGCGCCCTACCCTTGAGACAAAAAATAGAAGAGTGCATGTTGAAGTGCATATATTTAATTTTAAGAAAAATATCTATGGAAAGTATCTTGAACTCCAGTTTGTGCAAAGAATCCGGCCGGACCGGAAATTCTCCTCCCTGGCGCTTTTAACCGCGCAAATCAAAAAAGATATCCTTATCTGCCGCAAGCCCCTCGCTTAAACCACCCTAAATACCACAATATATAGCCAATCAACCCGGTAAAATCCACTACTCCTTGTTTTAGAATAAGTTAGGTAAATTTTTTTCTTGACAAAGCAGGGTATTTTGTCTATACTTTGACTACTAAGTGGATTAAAGTGGAGTAAGGTGGAAGGAGCTTAAGCCATGTTCTATGGCGAGTATCTGCATTCTATAGACCGTAAGGGCCGCCTGATATTACCTGCCAAATTTCGCGAAGCAGCCAAGGCGCATTTCGTGGAAAAATTCTTTGTGACCAGGGGCCTGGATAACTGCCTTTTTATGTTCAGCGAAGAAGAGTGGCGCGCCCAGGAATCCAAATTTAAAGCCATATCTTTTACCAAAGCGGAATCGCGTAAATTTAACCGCCTCTATTTTTCCGGAGCTGTCGAAGTAAGTTTTGACACGCAGGGCCGGATCCTCTTGCCGCAATACTTAAAAGATTTCGCCCAGATTAAAAAAGATGTGGTTATCGTCGGTGTCTCTAACCGCATTGAAATCTGGGCTAAAGATAAGTGGTCAGAGTTTTACGGAAATTCCCGGCAGTCTTTTGAAGAGATCGCCGAGAAACTGATGGATGTCTAATATAAAATTACACACTCCCGTGATGCTGCGGGAGGTTTTAGATTATTTAGATTTAAAGCCCGGTAAGATAATTGTAGACGCTACCATAGGTACTGCCGGGCATGCCAAAGCAATATTAGAGCGGATTCTCCCTGGAGGAAGGCTCTTGGGCATTGACCGCGACGCAGCTTCCTTAGCTATCGCGCGCCAACGCCTGAGTGAATTTGGGTCCGCCTGCGAATTGCTCCACGGAAATTTCGTGGATATAGATACGCTCTTAGAAAATCTGAAAATCAAAAAAGTTGATGGAGTGCTCTTTGACTTAGGGATATCTTCCTTTCAGCTCGCGGATGCCACGCGCGGCTTCAGCTTTCAAAGCGAAGGGCCGTTGGATATGCGTATGGACCAAGATAGCTATGTCTCGGCATACGACCTGGTGAATAACCTGAACGAAGAAGAGCTTTCCACTTTATTGTGGAACTTCGGAGAGGAGAGGTGGCATAACCGCATCGCCCGGCTCCTCGTGCAGGAAAGGGAAAAAGAACTTATCACTACGACGACACAGCTGGCCGCTATCGTAGCCAGGTCCATACCGGCCAGGTACAGGCATAGATATTACCGGATACACCCGGCAACCCGCACCTTTCAGGCAGTACGCATTGCCGTCAATAGAGAGTTGGAGGTGCTGGATACAGCGGTAAATAAGGCTATTACGCTCCTTGAGAAAAAAGGCAGGATAGGCGTTATTTCGTTTCACTCCCTGGAAGACCGCGCCATAAAGTTTGCGTTCCGTAAGGCGCAAAACGAAGGCCTGATAGATATCCTGACCCCCAAGCCTTTAACGCCGCTTGCTTTAGAAATAGAGAGTAACCCGGCAAGCCGTTCTTCAAAACTGAGGGCGGCAAGAAGGATTTAAAAAAAAGATATGCGCTTGAATAAATTTTTATCGATGATTATCTGCGTCACGCTTTTCTCCCTGCTCTATGTTTACCAGCAGACCGAGATCCTAAGGCTTGCCTACTCCGAACAGAGGCAATACGCGGTATTCCAGGAGTTGCTGGATAAAAACAGCATTCTAAGGTATAATATTGAAAAGAACTGCTCTTTAGTGAATATCGGCGGAAGCGTATCCAATCATGCAGATTTCCAGATGCCCGATAAATACCAGTTGGTGAGGTTAGTCCCTTCCAGAGAAGGCGTTACCCTGGCGCAAGGGGCAGCACGTAAAGAAACCATGTTGTCGCGTGTCTTCGGCATTAAAAGGCAGGCCGAAGCCAGGACAATCAACCCATAGATTTATTAATCAAAACTTAATGTGTATATAAGCAATTATCGCCGCAAGGCCGAGGCGGTATTTTTATTTTTCCTCGTTTTTCTAATCTTCTGTATCGGACGCCTGCTTTACATCCAATTCTTCAATTCCAATTATCTTGCCAATATTGCCAGGAAACAGCATAACTTTTTCGTAGAATTAGAGCCTCTGCGCGGAGTTATCTATGATGGTAATTTAAAACCGCAGACCTTGAATCTGCCCGCGGATTCCCTCTATGCCTCACCCAACACGATAAAAAACAGCGATAAAGAGCGTATTGTTAACCTGCTCTCCGGAATATTAAATGTCAACCGGGATTACCTGAGGGAGAGATTAGCGCGTAAAAAATACTTTGTCTGGCTGGCGCGCAAGATAACTCCGCAGGCAGCTGCGGAGATAAAAAAATTAAATATCAAGGGATTGGGTTTTTTGAGAGAGACCAAGCGCAGTTATCCGAACACCTACCTGGCCAGCCAGATCATCGGTTTTGCCGGCCTGGATAATACGGGCTTAGAAGGTATTGAGCTCTACCTGGACAAATACTTAAGGGGCGCGCCGGGCTGGGCGATATTCTTAAGAGACGCGCGGCAGAAAAGATTGGATATCTGGGAAAAGATGGTCCTGCCCAGGGATGGAGACGATATAGTCTTAACGATTGACCAGGTAGTCCAGTATATTGCCGAACGCGAACTGGATAAGGCGTTCAAGGCCTACCATGCCAAAGGCGCCAGCATTATTGTCATGGACCCGCACACAGGAAAAATCCTGGCTTTAGCCAGCCGGCCTACGTATGATTTGAATGAGCATAGCAACGTAAGCAAAGACCAGACGCGCAACCGCGCTATCTGTGATTTGTTTGAACCGGGTTCAGTATTTAAAATCGTTACTGCTTCCGCTGCACTGGAAGAGAAGAGAGTCAGCGAAGAGGATAAATTCTTTTGCGAAAACGGTTCTTACCGCGTGGCTAACCACATCCTGCATGACCATAAGCCGCACGGATGGCTCACCTTTAGAGAGGTAATCGAAGAATCGAGTAATATCGGCACGACCAAAGTCGCCCAGTTGTTGGGGCCGAATATCGTATATAAGTATGTAAGGTTATTCGGTTTTGGCTCAAAGTTAGGCATAGATTTACCGGGTGAAATATCCGGGATGATTAAAGAGCCGCGTTTTTGGTCTAAGACCTCCATAGGCGCCATCCCCATAGGCCAGGAGGTAGGCGTAACCGCGCTCCAGCTAGCCAGCGCTATTTCCGTAATTGCCAATGGCGGCCAGTTGATGCGGCCTTACGTTATAGAAGAGATTCGCGACAAGCAGGGGAAGGTAATCAAAAGGACGTCTCCCGTATTAATCCGTAAGGTCCTCTCCCTGGATACTTCCGCCAGGATGAGCAAGATGCTCACCGGCGCGGTGGAAGAGGGCACCGGAAGAATGGCGCAGATCCCCGGGTTTACTTCCGCCGGAAAAACCGGGACCGCCCAGAAACTGGAGCCCAATGGCGCGTATTCACATAATAAGTTTGTGGCTTCCTTTATCGGTTTTGCGCCTGCCGAAGACCCGCTGATTACTATCGTCGTCTCGGTAGACGAACCGCATCCGTATTATTTCGGAGGCGTGGTTGCTGCCCCGGTATTCAAGAATGTAGCCGCCGACGTAATAAGATATCTGAAAACTAAACAGGCCTTAGCCGAAGACTTAAATGCGAACCGAAGATCTCGTTAGATTAATAAAAAATAAAAAAATCAGGGGCTTAAGCTCTAATTCCCGCCTGGTTAAGAAGGATTTTGTTTTTGTGGCTGTAAAAGGCGCCAGGGAAGACGGAAGTAAATTTATTAACGCGGCGTTAAAGAGGGGCGCGAAATTTATAGTTTGCGATACGCAAGCAAAAGTGGGAAGGCTGGGAAAAGCGGCATTGATAAGAGTCAGGGATACGCGCCTGGCCCTGGCAAGATTAGCCGCCCAGTTTTACCGCCATCCATCCCGTAAGATTAAAGTTGTCGGGATTACCGGGACTAACGGCAAGACCACCATTACCTACCTGCTTGAGGCGATATTAAAAGAAGCAAAATTTTCTTCCGGCGTAATCGGCACGATTAACTACCGTTTTAAGCATAAAGTTATCCCGGCAAAAAATACAACCCCCGGGCCGCTGGAGCTCCAGTCCATGCTGGCGCGCATGGAAAAAGAAAAAATTAAATACGTGGCGATGGAGGTCTCTTCGCATGCCCTGGACCAGGAGCGGGTCGGCAAGGTACATTTCCATTCGGCAATATTTACCAATTTGACCCAGGACCACCTGGATTATCATAAAACCTTAGCCGGCTACTTTAAAGCCAAGCTGAAACTATTTAGAAACCTTGGCGCCGACGCATTCGCCGTAATTAATAATGACGATAGGTGCGCGCTGCGGATTAAAAAAAATACCCGCGCTGAAATCATTACCTACGGGATAAATAATCAGGCGGATGTGATGGCTAAGGATATTGAGTTTAACGTTGAGCATACGGAGTTCAATTTATTATTTTCCGGCATAGAAGTAAAATTCCGCATAAATTTAATCGGCAGGCATAATGTCTATAATTTCCTGGCGAGCATTGCCTGGGCGCTTAAAGCAGGTATAAACTTAAAAGTTATCCAATCCGCTTTAGAAAAGTTTTCTCTTGTCCCGGGAAGGTTGGAGCGGATAAAGGGTAAAAAAGGATTTTGTGTATTTATTGACTACGCGCATACTGATGACGCCCTGAAAAACGTCCTTACCGCCTTAAGGCAGTTATCCCCCGGGAAGATTATCACGCTTTTTGGCTGTGGCGGCGAACGCGACAGGGGCAAGCGCCCGAAAATGGGGAGGGTCGCAACTGAGCTCTCTGATTTCGCTGTCATCACCAGCGATAATCCGCGCTCAGAAAACCCCCGGGCTATAATTAAGGATATCCTTCGGGGCCTGAGCAAGAGTAATTATTGCGTTATTCCGGACAGGAAAAAGGCAATCAGTAGATCTCTGTTAATGGCGGAAGCAGGCGATATCGTATTATTGGCGGGTAAGGGCCATGAAAATTATCAGGTTTTAAAAAATAAGATGATACACTTTGATGACCGGAAGGAAGTTAGGCGATGTTTAAAATCCCTGAATTATTAAAAGCCACCTCTGGCGCGCTTATCTCAGGCAGCAAAGATACTGCCGTAAGTGGTATTTCCATAGATTCGCGCACGCTTAAAAAAGGGGAGGCTTTCATTGCTATCAAGGGCGACAACTTCGACGGCCATGCCTTTATCCCGGAAGCAATTCGGAAAGGCGCGCGTTGCATAATAACGCAAAAAGGAGGCTCGCATAAAGGCGTCGCTTTCATTAAGGTCAAAGATACTACATGCGCCCTGGGAGAGATTGCCTGTTTTAACCGTAAGAGATTTAAAAATATCCCGGTGATCGCGGTTACCGGTTCTAACGGTAAGACTACGGCTAAAGAGATGATTGCGAGTGTCCTTGCGCAAAAGTTCAGAGTGCTTAAAAATGAAGGGACCAAGAATAATCATATCGGCCTGCCGCTTACGTTATTGAAATTAGATGCTGCCTACGACATCGCGGTTTTAGAGATAGGCACTAATCATTTTGGAGAAGTCCGCTATCTTAGCCGCATCGCCCGGCCGAATATCGGCGTAATTACCAATATCGGCCCGGCGCACCTGGAGCACTTTAGCTCTTTAAGCGGGATCTTGAAGGAGAAATGCAGCCTGCTTAAGGGCCTGCAAAAACCCGCTATCGCCATCTTCAATGCGGATGATGTTTTTTTAAGAAAAGCAGCGCTTAAAAAAACAAAATCCCCTTTTGTCTTAAGCGTGGGCTTAAAAAACAAAAGCGACTTTTTTGCCGGTGAGGTTAAATACGTTGGCGGACAACCCGCTTTTAAGGTAAACCAAAGATTTAAATTTGCATTAAAGACATTGGGGTATTATAATATCTACAACAGCCTTTTTGCCATAGCCGTGGCCAGGATTTTCGGCTTAACCTATCGGGATATCTCTTGCGGGCTAGCCGGTTTTAGCCTTCCCAAAAGCAGGCTTAATTTTATCGAGATAAAGGGGATAAAGTTTATCGATGATACCTATAATTCCAACCCTCTTTCGCTAAAGCACGCCTTGGGGGTTTTAGAGAATTTTTCGGTTAAGGGGAAAAAGATTTTTATTATGGGCGATATGCTTGAATTAGGGGAGCAAAGCCGGGCTTTGCATGCGCAGGCCGTCAGAGACGCGCTTAAGGTCTCTGATACGCTGATAACAGTGGGGGAATTGACACGCAGCTGTTTGGATAAGGCTATGCGCGCCAAAAATAAAATATTTAACTGCACAAACGCGTCCGAAGCAGGCAGGGTCCTGCTGGAAAAAGTAGGCGTGGGCCCGGCCGATTTAGTCCTGGTCAAGGGTTCGCGCAGGATGAAAATGGAAGAGGTTTTTAAAATCTAGATGTTTTATAATTTACTCTATCCGCTCCACGATCTGATCTCCGCTTTTAACATCTTCCGTTACATAACTTTCCGCGCCGCCATGGCTGTCCTTACCAGTTTTATTATCAGTTTATTGCTCGGGCCGCTCCTGATCAGGAAATTAAAGGCCTTAAAGGTGGGAGAAAAAATTAATAAAGGGGACAGCCTAAAATTAGATGACCTGCACCGTTCTAAAACCGATACCCCGACTATGGGCGGGCTGCTTATCCTGGCGGCAGTGGTAACTTCTACGCTGCTCTGGGCTGACCTTTCCAACAAATATATCTGGGTAGTGCTCTTTAGCACGCTCTGGCTGGGGATAACCGGCTTTGCCGACGATTATTTAAAGCAAGTTAAAAATAAATCCAAAGGCCTGAGCGCCAAAACAAAGTTAACCAGCCAGGTGATCCTGGGCCTGCTCCTGGGGATTATTTTCCTGGCCGGTTTCCAGAACAGCTTAAAATTAGATGTGCCGTTTATGAAGAATGTTGCCCTGGATTTAGACGGGTTGTATATAATCTTTGTGATTTTGGTCGTGGCCGGTACGTCTAACGCAGTCAACCTTACCGACGGCCTGGACGGCCTGGCTATCGGCATTGTGGTTATGGTCGCCCTGGCTTTTAGTATTTTAAGCTATGTCTCAGGCAACATCAAGCTAAGCGAATACCTGCTCGTCCCTTATATTAAAGGCAGCGGCGAATTGACGATTTTTTGCGCCGGCATCCTGGGCGCGGGTTTAGGCTTTTTGTGGTTTAACTGTTATCCCGCCTCTATTTTTATGGGAGATGTCGGTTCTCTGGCTTTAGGCGGGGCGTTGGGGACGGTGGCCTTATTAATCCGCAAGGAATTACTTTTAGTTATTGTGGGGGGGATATTTGTCGTTGAGGCATTATCCGTGATTTTACAGGTGGGAACATTTCGCTTGACCAAGAAACGTATTTTTAAGATCGCGCCGCTCCACCATCACTTTCAGTTTCTTAACTGGTCGGAAAATAAAGTCATTGTCAGGTTCTGGATAATTGCGGCGCTCCTGGCGCTCCTGACGATAGTGACTTTAAAGATTCGCTAGCCTATTTAATGAGCAGTAAGGATTATTTTAAAGGTAAGCAGGTGCTGGTCGTGGGCCTGGCGCGCAGCGGCGTGTCTTGCGCTAATTTGCTTTACGATTTAGGCGCGCAAGTTTTAGTGACGGATAATCAGGATAACGCCAACACGCGCCGTAACCTTAGCCTGCTGAAATCCAAAGAGATAAAGGTAGAACTGGGAAAGCACTCGCGGGATTTTGTCGCGGATAAAGACCTCATAGTTATTTCTCCCGGAGTCCCCAATGATGCTTTGCCCGTTATCTGGGCGAAAGCTGAAAATATCCCCATAATCAGCGAGATTGAACTGGCCTGGATTTTATGCCCGGCGCAGGTCATTGCCATAACCGGCACTAATGGCAAAACCACAGTTACTACTTTAATCGGCAAAGTGCTTGCGGCTGCGGGTAAAAATGTATTTACCTGCGGTAATATCGGCAGGCCGTTTTGTTCAGAAGTGCAGAATATGCAGGCCGGAGATTTTGTCGCGCTGGAGGTAAGCTCTTTCCAGCTGGAATATATAGATACATTTAAGCCTAAAGTTTCTTTGCTCCTTAATTTAAGCCGTAATCATCTTGACCGTTATAAAGACATGGCCGAATACCTTACGGCTAAAAAACGCATCTTTAAGAATCAGACTGCTACGGATTATTTAGTTTTAAATTATGATGACCCGGTTATCCGCGCTCTAGCCAAAGAGGCAAAATCAAAAGTTAGCTATTTCCGTAAAGAAGAGGGCCTGGATCCGAATCAGTCAGCGGTGTTAAGCGTAGCCGCGATACTCGGCATAAATAAAGACCTGGTAATGCGGGTCTTCGGGGAATTTAAAGGCGTAGAGCACCGTTTGGAGGAAGTCCTTAAAATTAACGGAGTACGCTTTATTAATGATTCCAAGTCTACGACTACCGAGGCTACTGTCTGGGCGCTGAATAATTTAAGCGAGCCCCTAATCCTGATTGCCGGGGGAAGGGAAAAGGGGAACGATTATAGCGAAGTTGCGGAGTTGGCAGCTAAAAAAGTAAAAACCGCCCTCGTTATCGGAGAGGCAAGGGAAAAAATTAAAAAAGCCTTTTCCGGAAAAGTCAATGTGCTTGAGGCAGCGACGCTGGAAGAGGCGGTAAAAAAAGCTTACCAGCTTAGCCTCCCGGGAGATTGCGTTTTATTCTCGCCGATGTGCAAGAGTTTTGATATGTTTTCTGATTACGAAGAGAGGGGCAGGTCTTTTAAAAACATAGTTTCGGAACTGGATAAGATTAAGGTTTAGGATGATCCGTAATATCAGGATAAGTTTATTTACCGTTGCCGTAATCCTTATGGCTATCGGCGTAGTGATGATTTACAGCTCTTCCAGTATTTATGCCTGGGAGAGGTATAAGGACGGTTTTTTCTTCCTGAAGCGGCACCTTATCTTTATGCTTATCGGAGCGGCTTTAACTTTTTTCTTTATGAGCATCGATTACCGTAAGCTTAAAATGTTTGCCCGGCCGGTATTGATTATCTCTCTGGTTTTGCTGGTCTTAGTCCTCATCCCCGGGTTAGGCAGGGAGGTAGCCGGCGCGCGCAGATGGTTCAGGTTTAAGTTTTTGAGTTTCCAGCCGTCAGAGTTTGCCGCCCTGGCGATTATTGTCTACATGGCGGATTTTATCAGCCGTAAGGGAAACCTGATCAAGACTTTTTTTAAAGGGTTCCTGGCGCCGATGTGCGTTTTAGGCGCCTGCGCTATGCTCATTATGCTGCAGCCGGATTTAGGCAGCACTATCGCCATAAGCGCCGTAATCTTAAGCATGCTTTTTATCGCCGGCGTGCGCCCGGTTTATCTTTTATCGTTGATTTTAGCCAGCTTGCCCGCCTTGTACTTGCTGATATTTAGCGTGGCTTACCGCAAGGCGCGGATCCTGGCATTTTTAAATCCCTGGCTTGACCCTAAAGGGAGCGGCTTCCAGATAATCCAGTCGCAGGTAGCCCTGGGTTCCGGCGGCTTATTCGGGGTCGGGTTAGGGCACTCCAAGCAAAAGTTATTTTATCTTCCGGCGGCACACACGGATTTTATCTTTTCCATCATCGGCGAAGAGCTGGGATTAATCGGCACTATCGGCGTGATCGTCTTATTTATTATTTTTATCCAGCAGGGGATTAAAGTAATCAAGAACGCACCGGATAAATTCGGATATTTCCTGAGCCTGGGTCTGGTGATGATGATTGCTTTCAGGGCAGCGATAAATATCGGCGTATCCTGCGGAGTCTTGCCTACCAAGGGATTACCTTTGCCGTTTATCAGTTACGGAGGTTCTTCTTTTATTTTTGATATGGTCTGCGTGGGGATACTGGTGAATATCGCGCGCACCGGAGAATATCCATAATGAAAGTCCTGGTAGTTACGGGCGCAAGCGGCGGGCATATTTTCCCCGCGGCTAGCTTCATTTCCGCCTTACAAGATAAACATCAGGAAATAGAAACGCTCCTGGTCCTTTCGTCCAGGAGCCTCAAGACGGGTATTGCGCTTGACAATTATAAAGTAAGATATATTTCTACTCCCAGGCTCAGCCGGAGCATTGATATCAATAATCTCATTGCCCTGGCAAAGTTCCTTAAGGGCGCCTGGGAGAGCCTGAAGATAATCGTTGGATTTAAGCCGGATATCGTCATAGGTTTCGGGGGGCTGGATTCTATCCCTTGCTTATTTTTCGCCTGGTTTTTCAGGATTAAGACTTTAATCCACGAACAGAATGTTTTACCCGGACGCGCCAATAGATTGTTAGCCAGATTTGTCGACCGGGCGGCCATTTCTTTTAGCGAAACAAAAGAGCGCCTGAAGATAAACCCGGGAAAAATAATCCTTACCGGTAATCCCTTGCGCCGGCAGTTGAAGATAA
The DNA here is from genome assembly GCA_028687205.1 of Candidatus Omnitrophota bacterium. GTDB lineage: Bacteria > Omnitrophota > Gorgyraeia > Gygaellales > Profunditerraquicolaceae > UBA6233. The sequence goes on along the minus strand of JAQUAP010000023.1, from coordinate 162 downwards.
TCGCTAAGGCCCAGGCCTTAGATTTTTTTGGGCTGCCTAAGGATAAGCTAACGCTGCTGGTGATGGGCGGAAGCCAGGGCAGCCAGCATATCAATACAGAATTTCTTAAGGCAGCAGCCTTTTTAAAGGATACCGCGAAGTTTCAGGTTATACATCTTGCGG
>JAQUAP010000076.1 GCA_028687205.1 Candidatus Omnitrophota bacterium | reverse complement strand
TTTTTATCCCTCAAAACTGCTTGCGCTGCGGCTAATTTCGCAATCGGAACGCGGAAAGGCGAACAGCTTACATAATCCATGCCGACCCTGTGGCAGAACTCTACGGAACGCGGCTCGCCCCCATGTTCGCCGCAAATACCTACTTCCAGGTCGCGACGGGTTTTTCTTCCTCTTTCAATGGCCATTTGTATCAATTGGCCGATGCCTTCCTGGTCAATGCTCTGGAAGGGGTCTTCCGTTAAGATACCCTTCTTAATGTAATCCGGCAAGAACCCTCCGATATCATCGCGGGAAAATCCAAAGCCCATCTGGGTCAGGTCATTGGTCCCGAATGAGAAGAATTGCGCCACGGCAGCGATTTTATCCGCAACCAGGCAGGCTCTCGGGATTTCAATCATCGTCCCGAACATATGCTTGATGTTTTTAAGGTTATATTTTTTCAGGGTTTCGGCGTAAACTGCTTTGGCGATTATAAGCTGGTCATCAAGCTCTTTAACGTCGCAGACTACCGGGATCATAATTTCCGGGTAAGGTTTTTTGCCTTCCTGGAGCAATTCAGCGGCCGCCTCAAATATGGCGCGTATCTGCATGGCGCTGATCTCAGGATAAGTTACGCCTAAACGCACGCCGCGATGGCCCATCATCGGGTTCGATTCATGCAGTTTTTCGGCGCGCTTGGAGAGCTCTTCCATATCGATGTTTAACTCACGGGCAAGCTCTTCTAACTTTGCCTGTTCGCGCGGGACAAACTCATGCAGCGGCGGGTCAAGCAGGCGGATGACTACCGGGTAGCCGTCCATTGCCTCCAGTGTCCCTTTAATATCTTTTTTTACGTAGGGGAATAATTCTTCCGTCGCCTTTTTTCTTTCTTCCAGCGTCTTAGAAATAATCATTTTACGCAGAATAAATAAGGGCTCATCAGAACCTTTTCCGTAGAACATATGCTCTGTCCTGAATAAGCCTATTCCTTCGGCTCCGAACTGGCGCGCCTTTACCGCATCTTCCGGGGTTTCGGCGTTAGTGCGGATACCGAGTTTTTTAATCTCGCCGCAGAGCTTTAAAAATCCCATAAGCATGGCGTTTTCTTCGGAGGCATCCATCATGGTTAGTTTGCCTTCATAGACGATGCCTTTGGTCCCGTTTAAGGTGACCCAGTCCCCTTCTTTTAAGGTCTTGCCACCCGCGCTGATGGTCTTAGCTTCTAAATTAACATGCAGGTCGCTGGCGCCGACGATACAGCATTTGCCCCAGCCGCGGGCGACTAATGCGGCATGCGAAGTCATCCCCCCGCGGGCGGTAAGGATTGCTTCCGCCGCGCGCATACCTTCAACGTCTTCCGGATTGGTCTCTTCGCGCACCAGGATTACTTTTTTACCCTGCTGTTTCCATTCTACCGCGTCGCGGGCTGTAAAAACAATCTGTCCGCCTGCGCCGCCAGGGCCGGCAGGTAAACCTTTAACTAAAGGTTTATTCAGGCTTTCCGCCCTAGGGTCGATAATCGGATGCAGTAATTCATCTAATTGGGGAGGCGTCACGCGCATGACCGCCTCTTCTTTTTTGATTAATTTTTCTTTGACCATATCCATAGCCATGCGCACGGCAGCCGGGCCATTACGTTTTCCTATACGGCACTGCAGCATAAAAAGCCTGTCTTTTTCAATAGTGAACTCAATATCCTGCATATCGCGGTAATGCTTTTCCAGGCGTTTTTGAATTGCGAAAAGCTCTTTATAAATTTGCGGCATTGCTTTTTCAAGGGTCACCAGGTCTTTATTGTGCGCGGATTGGGAAAAAGTATTGATCGGCGCAGGGGTGCGGATACCGGCGACCACGTCTTCGCCCTGGGCATTGATTAAATATTCTCCGTAAAAATGCGCATCGCCATTCCCGGGATTGCGCGTAAAGGCAACACCGGTTGCCGAATCATTGCCCATATTCCCGAAGACCATGGTCTGTACATTTACCGCGGTCCCCCATTCATCCGGTATGCCTTCAATGCGGCGGTAGCTTATGGCGCGCTTGCCGTTCCAGGAGGCAAATACCGCGCCGATTCCGCCCCATAACTGCTGCATCGGCTCATCAGGGAATTCTTTACCCAGGACTTCTTTGATCTTTATTTTGTATCTGGCGCAGATATCTTTCAGGTCGGCAAGGGTTAAATCCGTATCCGCTTTAGAGCCGCGTTTCTTTTTTACTTCATCCATGATCCGTTCAAGCTGCTTACGGATACCCAGATCATCTTTTGGCTCGATGCCGGCAGCCTTTTCCATAACCACGTCGGAGTACATGGTGATCAGCCTGCGGTAGGCGTCGTAAACAAAGCGTTCGTTTCCCCCTGCCTGCTTGATCAGGCCGGGAATGGTTTTTTCAGTCAGCCCGACGTTTAATACCGTTTCCATCATCCCGGGCATGGACTTGCGCGCGCCGCTCCTGACCGAGACTAATAACGGGTTAGCCGGGTCACCGAATTTCCTGCCCATCAGTTTCTCGACGCTAAAAAGCGCTTTTTCAACCTGTGTTTTAAGTTCTTTAGGATAAGAGCGCTTGTGATCGTAATAATAGGTGCAAACTTCTGTGGTCAGGGTAAATCCCGGAGGTACAGGGAGTTTCAGGTCTTTATGGCCGGCCATTTCCGCGAGGTTCGCGCCTTTGCCGCCCAGAAGGTTCTTCATGCTTTCATTACCGTCTGCCTTGCCGCCGCCGAAGCTGTAAACGTATTTTTTGCTGCTCATCTACTTTAAAACCCTGCCTTTCTTATCTCTGGGGACGGTTCTATTCTTATGGCTATTTTAATAGAACCGTCCCCAATTTATCGGACAAATATTCTTTTAATTTCTCTATCCCGATTCTTTCCTGCAGCATTGTGTCACGCTCGCGCACCGTCACCTGTTTGTCCTCCAGGATCTGCACGTCAACCGTAACACAATAAAGCGTCCCTACTTCATCCTGCCTTCGGTAAAGTTTGCCGATGGCGCCGGTATCGTCATAAACGCTGATTAGCGACTGCTTTAAATCCCGGGCGATTTTTTTAGCGAGCGTCACGATTTCCGGCCGGTTCCTTAAAAGCGGCAGTACCGCCACTTTTACCGGCGCAAGGTCCTTATGTAATTTTAAGACCACACGCAGGTCATCTTTGACTTTTTCCTCATGGTAGCTATCCACTAAAAACGCCAGGCACGCCCGGTCAACGCCGCCCGAAGGCTCAATGATATAAGGGTAAAACCTTTCCTTTGTCGCGTCGTCAAAATATTTTAAATCCCTGCCGCTATATTCGGCATGCTTTTTTAAGTCAAAGTCCGCGCGGTTGGCAATACCCTCTAATTCGCTCCAGCCGAAAGGAAAATTATATTCGATATCCGTGCAGGAATGCGCGTAGTGCGCTAATTCATCCTGAGCGTGTTCGCGTTTCCTCAGGTTAGCTTTTTTTATCCCCAGGCTTAGATACCAGTTAAATCTTTCCTCCACCCAGGATTTATAATATTTATCCGCTTCTTTGGGCAGGACAAAATACTCAATCTCCATCTGTTCAAATTCGCGGGTGCGAAAGGTAAAATTTCCGGGAGTGATTTCATTGCGGAAGGCCTTGCCGATCTGCGCCAGGCCAAAAGGAAGCTTAGGGTGCCGGGAGTCAAGAATATTCAAGAAGTTGACAAACATCCCCTGCGCCGTCTCCGGCCGCATATATATTTCATTGCCGCTCTCTTCTACCGGGCCCTGGTAGGTCTTAAACATAAGGTTAAAGGGCCTGGCTTCGGTAAGCGTTCCGCCGCACTCAGGGCACTTGTTTTTATCTTTAAGCTCCTGGCTCTTAAAGCGTTTTTTACAATTTTTACAGTCGCTCTTTAAATCAAAAAAATTCTGCACGTGCCCGCTGGCCTCCCAGGCCTTAGGGTGCATAAGGATAGCCGCGTCCATCCCGGAGATATCGTCGCGCGCGTAGACATTCGCCTTCCACCAGGCGCGTTTAAGATTATTCTTAAGCTCTACGCCGTACGGGCCGTAATCCCAGGTGTTGCTTAAACCCCCGTAAATATCCGATGACTGGAAGATAAAACCCCGGCGTTTACAGAGGGAGACAACCTTATCCATTAAATTTTCGCTCATAAGTCCTTTATTTTTAGCATAGTTTAAAATAAAAAGCAAGCACTTTACTTAATTTGGCAC
>JAQUAP010000022.1 GCA_028687205.1 Candidatus Omnitrophota bacterium | reverse complement strand
CTCCGAAACAAGTTTCACGCTTACCCGAGCAAAAGGATTGGCGTTTTTTAAATCAAAAATAAGCTGGGCGAGATCTTCAATAGAATATATGTCATGGTGGGGAGGCGGAGATATCAAAGTAACTCCGGGGGTAGTATACCTGGTGCGCGCAATTATTTCGTTTACCTTATGCCCCGGTAACTGCCCCCCCTCGCCCGGCTTTGCTCCCTGGGCGATCTTGATCTGTATTTCGTCAGCGTTAACCAGGTAATTTATGGTGACCCCGAACCTGCCGGAAGCAACCTGCTTTATAGCGCTCCTCCTGGAATCTCCGTTAGGCAAAGTTACAAACCTATTGGGGTCTTCCCCGCCTTCTCCGGTATTGGATTTACCGCCTATACGGTTCATGGCAATAGCGATAGTCTCATGCGCTGCTGCGCTTATTGAACCAAAACTCATCGCCCCTGTGACAAAACGCCGCATAATATTTTCAACGGGTTCAACTTCCTCAAGAGGAACAGGTATAATTTTCTTTCCGCCGGATCCGCCCACGGCAGAAAAGTTCAACAGGCTCCTTAAAGTCGTGGGGTTAGCGGCCTGTTCATTAATCAGGCGCGCGAATTCTTTATATTTTCCGTAATCATCTTCCCGCGCCGCATCCTGCAAAGCCGCGATAGTATCGGGATTCCAAAGATGGAATTCACCGTCTTTTTTCCATTGATAGACCCCTCCGCTGGCTAAGTATGCCTGCTCCATGCCTCTCTGGGGATAAGCCTCGGCATGCCTCTCGATGGTCTCTTCTGCGATCCCGTCAAGCCCTACGCCGCTTAAGCGCGATACGGTGCCGGTAAAATATTTATCGACAAGCTCATTATCTAAACCCAGCGCCTCGAATATCTGGGCGCCGTGATAACTCCTCAGAGTAGATATCCCCATCTTGGATAATATTTTTAATATTCCGTCGGTTAACGCCTTATGGTAATTACTACGCGCGCTCTGAAGGTCTAAATGAATCTCTTTTTCGGCAATAAGGTACTTTATCGTTTCATAAGCAAGGTAGGGATTTACGCAATCCGCGCCGTAGCCAAAGAGCAAGGCAAAGTGATGCACCTCTCTGGGCTCAGCGCTTTCAACGATTAAGGCAACCTGCGAACGGATTGTCTTTCTTACCAGGTAATGATGGATAGCGCTGGTAGCTAAAAGCGCCGGCAGGGCGATCCTGTCTTTATCCACTCCGCGGTCGCTTAATATGATAAAAGAATAACCCTGTTCAATAGCGTATTCCGCCTCAAAACAAATCCTTTCCAGGGCGCGGATAAATCCGTCTTTAGCGCTTGCCGCGTCAAAAAAAGTATAAATGGTCTTGGTTTTAAAACTGTTTACGCTGATGTCGCGTATCCTGGAGAGCTCCTCATCGGTCAAGATCGGGTTTCTCACTCTGAGTTTATGGCTGTGTTCCGGGGTCTCATCCAGAATGTTTTTTTCCGGGCCGATAAAACTTTCCAGGCTCATTACCAGTTTCTCTCTTATGGAATCTATAGCCGGGTTGGTTACCTGGGCAAAGAGTTGTTTAAAATAGTTATAGAGGACCTGCGGCTTTTGGGATAAAAAGGCGTGCGGAGTGTCATTCCCCATAGAGCCTACCGGCTCTTTAGCCTCCTCGGCCATCGGCTTAATGATCATCTTAAGGTCTTCCCGCGAATAACCAAAAGCCTTAAGATTGGCAATTATTGTGTCGGATCTCTGGTTACCCTCGCTGCCAGCGCCAAGCTTATCCAGGTCAACCATATTCCGGTTATTCCATTTGCCATATTCGCTATGCCTGGATATCTTCTGCTTGATCTTGGAATCTTCAACTATACGTCCTGACCGGGTATCGATAAGGAATATCTTGCCCGGCTCAAGCCTTCCGGAAACTTTAATATCCGCAGGGTCTATATCCAGGACTCCTGCCTCGGAAGCCATGACTACAAAATCATTTTTGGTTATAATATAACGCGCCGGCCGCAGGCCGTTCCTGTCAAGGACCGCCCCGATATTCTGGCCATCGCTAAAGGCTATCGCCGCCGGGCCGTCCCAGGGCTCCATAAAACAGGCGTGATATTTGTAAAAATCCCTAAGTTCCTTATCCATGAATTTATCGTGCTCCCAGGCTGCCGGGATAAGCATCATCATCGCGTGTTCAAGAGGCCTTCCTGACAATACCAGGAGTTCAAAGAAATTATCGATGGCCGCGGAATCGCTCCCTCCTTCGATGATAACGGGCTTCAAACTTTCTATATCCGTACCGAATAATTCGCTGCTCAAAAGCCGTTCCCTGGCGCTTACGCCGTTAATGTTGCCGCGTATGGTATTGATCTCTCCGTTATGCGCCAGGAACCTAAAAGGCTGCGCCAGGTCCCAGGTAGGAAAAGTATTGGTGGAATAACGCGAATGCACCAGGCACAAGGCGCTTTTTATATCTTCATCTCTAAGGTCGATGAAGAAATTTTCAAGCTGCCCGGGCATCAGCAGGCCTTTATAAGAAAAAGTGCGGCTGGAGATATTAGTTATATAGAACGCCTTCTTTTGTTTTAAACCGGAAGCGCGGATAATATTCTCGACCTGCTTCCTGATAACGTAGAGCTTCCTCTCAAAAGCCAGGGGCTCCTTGAGGTCTTTATTTTTGGAGATAAAGACCTGCGCAAAAACAGGCTGCGTGGATTTAGCGCCTTCTCCTATATCAGAATCGTCTATCGGGACATCGCGCCAGCCCGAAAGTATCTGGCCGTTATCTTTTATAACTTTCTCAAAGGCCTCCTTGCAGAATACGCGCTCCGCGGGATCTTGAGGCAAGAATATCAAGCCGGTGCCATATGAACCGGGCCCAGGCAGATCAATCTTATTTACTCCGGCAACTTTTTTAAAGAATTCATGCGGGGACTGGATCAGGATACCTGCCCCGTCTCCGGTCTTGGGGTCCGACCCTACTGCCCCCCGGTGCGCCAGGCGCAGTAAAACCTGGATACCCTGGCGTATAATAGCGTTGGATTTCTCGCCCTTTATATTACAAACAAACCCCACGCCGCAGGCATCATGTTCAAACCGCGGATCATATAATCCATATTTTGCTAATTTTTCTCTGTTGTTCATATTTTGTATTTATCCAACTTGATCTCTAATTTCTTTATCTTCGCCCGCAGGGTATTGCGGTTAAGCCCGAGGATCCTGGCGGCTTTAAGCTGGTTGCCTTCAGTACGCTCCAGGGTCTGTTCAATCAGGGGCCGCTCGATAGCCTCAACCACCGATTTATAAAGCAATCCTTTTTTTTCGTCAAACAGGGAGTCTTTAAGCAAGATAACTTTATCTTGAATGAAAGCGAGATCCCTGATGCAGTCTTTTTTAACGACCCTGATCGCGTTGTCGGTAGAAGAAGGCCCGGAAAAGATATACCCTTCCTGCCCCAGCATCTTCTCTATCGCTTCCTTGACCTTTAATTCATCTTCAGCAATCAATAAAGTTATCATTTTCTGCCTAAAATTTAATCACCGCCAGACAATAAAAAAAGGCGTTCATTCTGACAAATTAGTCATTATGAACGCCTGCGTTCTTTTTAAATTTAAGGCACTACAACGTGCTTATCTTCTTCTATATATACAAGTAAGAAATTAGCGGTTTTGGTAACCTGCCGGCAGGCCTATTTTATAAACAGCATTTCCCGGTACTTAGGCAAATCCCAGGCATTATCCGAAACCACGCATTCAAGTTGGTCCACGTGCTTCCTGACATGCTCCATCAAAGGCTTAAGCTCTTTGAAGTAAAGCGCGGCACGTTTTTCATCGATTAATTTTTTAGCGTGCTCAAGAAGAGCGGCCATCGCGTTAGTATTACGCCGCACATAGTAGATCTTTTTTACTACCTCCGCGAGGTGGTCTTTCTTGTCTTTTAAAACCACTCCTTCCAGCCTCAATCCCGCGCCTTTCTTTAAAGCCATCAACTCATGCAAAGTCCTGGCGAGCAGCTTCTCATACTTATACCCTGCGGGAACTATTGAAGCGTTGACCATTTCGATCAAGGTATTTGCCTCGATTTCCAGCGTAAGGTTATACATATGGATCCAGATGTGGTAACGGGCAATAAGCTCTTCCCTGGAAAAAACTTTATACCTTTCAAACAATTTAATATTTTTCTCTTCGGTAAGAGCTTCGAGGGCTTTATAAGTCGCGGCAACGTTGCCCAGGCCCCTCTTCTTGGCTTCCCTGACCCAATCTTGCGTGTAATTATTGCCTTCAAAACAGATATCTTTAGTCTCTTTGATGACCTGGCTTATTACCTTGAGGACGGCAGAATTAAAATCCTTGCCCGTGGAAGTGACTTTCTTGATCTCGCCGGCTACATAATCCAGGCTCTCCGCGATTATAGTGTTGATTATGGCAATCGGAGTAGAGATATTCTGTGATGAACCGACAGCGCGAAACTCAAATTTTGAACCGGTAAAAGCAAACGGCGAGGTGCGGTTCCTGTCGGTAGAATCTTTGTTAAACCTGGGCAGGCGGGCAATGCCTAAATCAATAATATCGCGCTTAGAAACCCGGGCCTTTACCCCCTTTTCAAGCATGCTCAAGACCGCGGTCAGTTGCGCGCCTAAAAATACGCTGATAATCGCCGGCGGGGCCTCATTGGCGCCCAGGCGGTGCTCATTACCGGCTAATGCCACTGAGGAACGCAGTAAATCCGCGTGCAGGTATACCGCGCGCAAGACCGCGGCTAATACCGCTAAAAATTGCAGGTTACTTTCGGGAGTCTCTCCCGGATTGAGCAGGTTATTGCCTTTATCATCGGCTAAGGACCAATTTAAATGCTTTCCGCTTCCGTTGATGCCGGCAAACGGCTTTTCATGCAAAAGGCAAACCATCCCGTGCCTTAAGGCCACCTTTTTCATTAACTCCATCAAAAGCTGGTTATGGTCCGCCGCCAGGTTTGACTCTTCAAAAATCGGCGCGAATTCATACTGATGCGGAGCAACCTCGTTATGACGGGTCATAATGGGTATGCCTAATTTATAAGCCTCCTCGGCTACCTCAAACATAAAATTTACCACGCGTTCTTTGATCGTCCCGAAATACTGGTCTTCCAGCTGCTGCCCCTTTGGAGAAGGCGCGCCCACCAGGGTCCTGCCGGCCATGATCAGGTCCTGGCGCAAGTTATAATAATTCTTATCGATAAGAAAATATTCCTGTTCCGGGCCGCAGGTAGAAAATACCTTCTTAATATCCTTATGGCCAAACAGTTTTAGCAGTCCGACGGCTGATTTATTCAGTGCTTCATCGGAACGCAAAAGCGGCAGTTTTTTATCCAACGCTTCGCCATGGTAAGAAATAAATATCGTGGGGATGCAAAGTGTTTTTCCGAGCGCGCTCTCAATAATAAACGCGGGGCTGGAAGGGTCCCAGGCAGTGTAACCCCGGGCCTCAAATGTCGCGCGTATTCCTCCCGAAGGAAAACTGGAGGCGTCGGGTTCACCCTGTATAAGTTTATTACCGGAAAACTTCTCGATTACCTTGCCGGGCCCGCTAAAAGAAATAAAGCTATCGTGCTTTTCAGCGGTCAGGCCGGTCATCGGCTGAAACCAATGCGTGTAGTAAGTAGCTCCTTTGGCCATCGCCCATTTTTTCATGGCGTCGGCAATCTCATTCGCCTGCTTGAGGGTTATCGTCTTTCCCTCGGACATCCAGGTCTTAAACGCCGCAAAGGTGGCTTTGGAAATATGCTTACGCATCACTTCTGTGCTAAAGGTATTCTCGCCAAAATAACTGGAAACCTTCCTGGGTAAGTTTATTTTGTCTAATTCTACGCTTTTAATTTTGAATAAAACTTCCTGTCTCATGCCCATATTTCCCCCCTTTACTTATTAATGGTATTATTATAACATAATCCCCTAAAGAATAACAATATTTACTCGTATCTACCCAATAGCCACTGAGCCGCGCTCTTCAGTGCGGATACGCACGCACTCTTTCAAATCCAAAATAAATATCTTACCATCTCCTGTTTCGCCGGTCTTAGCACCTCTCGTTATAGCCTTAATCGTCGGTTCGACAAAATTATCATTAACGGCAATTTCAAGGCGGATTTTTCTCAGGAGATTTCCCGTTTCCTTATGGCCGCGGTAAACCTCGGTAACTCCTTTTTGTCTGCCATGGCCCAATACCTCGCTTACCGTAAGCAAATTTACATCTGTCTTATACAATTCTTCCTTAACCTCTTCCAGCCTGAATGGCTGAATTATCGCTATGATTAACTTCATCTCCTCCCTCACTTTTTATTTTTTCTATTCATTCTACATACCCTCATTCCAGGACAGTATACGCCCGCTCACGGTGCTGCGTAATATCCAGACCGATAGCTTCTTCTTTATCACCAACTCTAACCCCGATGAATAAATCCACTATTTTATAAATAACCAGAGTAACTACACCAGTATAAATAATCGTTACCCCTACTGCCAGAAGCTGCACCAGGAACTGCCTGGGGTTGCCAAAGAATAACCCATCTGCTCCGGCTGGATTAACCAGTTTGGAAGCGAACAAGCCTGTAGCCAACGCCCCCCAGATACCGCCTACGCAATGCACTCCGAAGGCGTCAAGCGAATCATCATACCCGAACCTGGGCTTAATGACGGTAACGGCGATAAAACAAAACACGCTGACGAATAATCCGATAATTATCGCCGGGATTACGCTTACAAACCCGGCGGCAGGAGTAACTGCGACCAGGCCGGCTACTGCTCCGGAACAAGCGCCGAATATCGTCGGTTTTCCATTATGGATCCATTCAATAAACGCCCAGCTTAAACCAGCGGCAGCCGCAGCAGTATTCGTCACTACCAAAGCGTTAACTGCCAGGCCATTCGCTGCCAGCGCGCTTCCGGCATTAAAACCAAACCAGCCGAACCATAATAAGCCCGTGCCTAAAACCACAAAAGGCATATTATGCGGAGACGGAACATTTTTATCCAAATTAGACCTTTTACCTAAGATCAACGCTGTCACCAATGCCGCAATTCCGGCGTTAATATGCACGACTGTGCCTCCGGCAAAATCCAGCGCGCCGACATTCCTTAACCAGCCTCCTATGCCCCAAACCCAATGACAGAGCGGGCCATAAACAAAAGTAGCCCAGAGAAGCGTAAATATTAAAAATGCGGAAAATTTCATCCTCTCGGCGAAAGCGCCGATGATTAACGCCGGGGTGATAATGGCGAACATCGCCTGAAAAATCATAAATGCCTGGTGCGGGACCGTACCGGCGTAATCCGCGTAAGGCTCTAAACCCACGCCGTTTAAACCCAGCCATTGAAAACCTCCCCAAAATCCTTGAGCCGGCGCAAAAGATATGCTGTAACCAATCAACACCCAATGCAGGCTCAAAACGCACATAATGATAAAACACTGCATCAGGACGCTTAAAACATTCTTACGCCTGACCATGCCTCCATAGAAAAACGCCAAAGCCGGAGTCATCAGCAAAACCAGTGCTGCGGACATCAAAACCCACGCTGTATCGCCTGCATTAATCATCTCTTGCTCCTCCTTTTTTTAGAAATCAACATCCAGCTGGAATGTCACGGTATTCCTCAAATTTGGATTGTTATATATGTCATACCCCAGGAGAACAGAAATATTATTATTGAATTTCCAGGAGAAGCCGTAATTCAAAGCTCCGTAGGATGACTGCGTACCCTGATAATCCACGCATATCCAGAGCTTGTCGCTGATCTCTGTCATAACCCTTTCCCAGGCAAGCATTACTCCGGCATTATCGCGCTCGCCGTTTTTATCGCGCAAGAGCCTGGCATTACCGTTAAAGTACCCTGCTGAGAAACGCCCCAGGTTAAGCTTACCTATATTGATTGTTTTAGCCCCTCTTAAATACCATACATTGTAATCAGTGTAGTTGTGTTTATAACCCATATCATAAGCGCCAATGGCAAACGCGGGCATATTCTTAAAATAAGCGTCTTCAGGGGCTCCGACCTTAAAATGGAAATATACCGGCCATTTATCCAGGGTCGCTCCAAGGCCTTTCTTATAATCAAAACCTGTTTCGGCCAGGAGCTTGCCCAGGGGCGGCCAGAGTTTAGCCAATGGATTTTTTTCCGGATTGTCAGGCAATAATCCGGCCATTAACCCGTAATCCTGCAAAACGAACAATTTATTATCGTTATGATCCCTGCTTTTTACCGGCGTATAATTATCCACATCCAAATGGAAAATACCGAATGGCTTTACATCGGTTGAGGGCGCCCAGATGAGCGTTGAAGGCGTAGCCAACGCGCTGGTAGAACAAACAAGCATTAAGACCGCTATCCCCGGTAACACGATATTCAGTTTGCGCGGCATTTTTCTCCTTTCGTTGATCGAAACAAAAAAGGCGTCACTTTTATCCTCCTTAGGATTAAGTAGACGCCTGCGTCTTGATAAGTTCCTGGAAATAAAAAGGCGCTCCTCTGCGGAACGCCTTAGTTTGTTTTACACTTCAACGTGTGCCCTACATTAATACAAGTAAGAAAACTTGAATCCTGGTAACCTTATTTATTTTCCCGGTCAAGATACTGCATCGCCTTCTGCCTGATCCTGCTGACTGCCTTGACCACGCTGACATGTGAACGGCCTGTTTTCTTGCCTATCTGCCTCATCGTCAAACCCTCGCGGAGAAACACAAGTATCTTTTTCTCTCTCGGGTTAAAACCATTGTTCTGAATATCCTCGCAAATAAATTTATTATTGAGATGATTACGGCAGTCATTTACTGCCGGTAAGGATAATATCTCCTCCAGGCGTTTCCCTTCGCCTTCCCCGGGCATCGCCTCAATGCTTAAGCTATTAAACTTTTCATTAACTTTACGGATGTAGTTCTTTAAATAAAAATAACACCCCTGCAGGATATAGCTATCTGTCTTATCTTGCAGCTTCCCCTCCCTGAAATCATTCCAAAGGTGCAACATGGCCTCCTGATACAGGTCATCATGGCTAAATGACCGGTAATGGCCGTTAAGCCTATAGGCTATTCTTTTGACTGTGGGTGAAAGTTTTTTAGTTAACTCTGCGAAGCCCATATACTCCCCCCCCCTAAAAACAAAACGTCCTTTACCCCTTATTCGGGATAAAGGACAGCCGCGTCCTGTTTGTCCGCCAACGCCTTGTGGCGAAACCAACAAAAAAGGCCTTCCGGTAATTTCTTACCCGGAAGACCTCAACGTCTTATTGCTACATCTCTGTAACGATTAAAGTTTAACACAGGGTTAAGCGCTTGTCAAGCTCTTTTGCTCCTTATATCCTTAGCTAAAATTATCGCCTCGGCGACTTCGCGCATGGATTTACGTGCGTCCATACTCTGTTTTTGGATCAGCCGGTAGGCTTCCGAGGGTAAAATGTTTGCTTCCTGCGCGAGGATTTCCTTGGCGCGCTCAACCAGTTTACGCGTAGTCAAAGCCTCTTCTGCGCTGCGCACGCGTAAATCAAGCTCCGCGTTCTCAATAGCCAGGGCTGCCTGGTTGGCCAAGGCAGTCAAGAGGTCCAGTTCGTATTTGGAAAACTCATGCTTCTTGGAGGTATAACAATTAAGCACGCCGATAATCCTCCCCTTTACCGCTAAGGGCACGCTCGCCAAAGAACATAATTTCTCCTTCCTGGCGATATCCTGGTTTAGATAACGCGCGTCTTCCTTAATATCAAAGACAACGATAGCTTTTTTTTCCTGGGCAACCCTGCCCGCAATCCCCTCGCCTAATTTAAGGTTAGGTTTTTTATTATAGGCCTCTGAGATTGATTGTGTCGCCCTGACGACAAGCTCTTTTTTTTCAGGGTCAAGAAGCATGAGCGAAGAGATCTTAGAGTTCATTATCTCGGCAGTGACATTGACGATCAGGCGCAGCAGCTCCTCAAGATAGACCCCGGAAGTAATCAAGTTAGCAACTTTTGCAATTGCCTCAATCTGCTTGATATAAATATTATACTTCTCCGGTTTCTTTTTCGGCATGCTTAACTCTTATTTAAAAACCTCTTCATCCTGCGCAATGCCTCTTTTAAACTCTCCATGCTTGAGGCGTAAGAAATCCTGATATAACCTTCCCCGCAATCGCCAAAAGCCGTTCCCGGGACTACCGCGACTTTCTCCTGCTTAAGGAGCTTTTGCGAGAATTCCAGGGACCTTAAACCGCTTTTCTTTATTGAAGGAAAGACATAGAAAGCGCCTTGCGGCTTATTGCAGGATAAGCCCATATTATTTAACTCTTCTACCACTAATTCACGCCTGCGGCGGTACTCCCGCTTCATCTCTTCGGTCGGCTTCTTGCCGCTCACCAGAGCCTCTGCCGCAGCCATCTGGCTGGTTATAGAAACACACATAATCGTATATTGATGGATTTTGGTCATACCCGCGATGATCTCTTTTGGCCCGCAGGCAAACCCTACGCGCCAGCCGGTCATCGCGAATGATTTGGAGAATCCGTTTAAATAAACGGTATTTTTCTTTAATCCGCTCAAACCGGGTAAAGGGGTATGCTCAAAGTCATAAGTCAAATCGCCATAGACCTCATCAGAGATGCAAATAAGATTATGCTTTAAGATAACCTTGCTTAAGGCCTCTAATTCCTTACGCCGGTAGGAAACACCCGTAGGGTTTGTGGGATAATTTAAGATTATACCCTTAGTTCTCTTATCAATCGCCTTCTCTAATTTTTCAGGCGTCAGCTTACAGCCGTCTTTTATGGTATCAATATATATAGGTATGCCGCCGGCTAATTCCGTAACCGGGCCGTAAGAGACATAGCTTGGCTGGGGGACGATAACCTTATCCCCGGGATTGATGATTGTCCTTAAAGCCAAATCCAGCGCCTCGCTTACTCCCACGGTAATCAGCATTTCTTCGTCAGGAGAGTAATCCAGGTTATACTTATGCTTTAAATAGCGATTGAGCCCCAGGCGCAGTTTATACAGGCCTTTATTCGAGGTATAACTGGTAAACCCCTGCTCCAGGGAGTAAATACCCGCTTCGCGGATAGGCCAGGGGGTGACAAAATCCGGCTCGCCTACGCCCAAAGATATGACATCCTTCATCCCGAGCACCAGGTCAAAAAATGCCCGGATGCCCGAAGGCTGCATTTTTTCTACTTTTTTTGCTATTTTCATTTCTCTCTACCCTGCATACTGCCTATTGTTTAATAAGAGATCGCAATCCTCTTATTCTCTTCCCTGTGTTTTAAGATCACTCCGTCTTCCTTATATTTCTTAAGCAAAAAGTGCGTGGTTGTCCCGCGGACATTCTCCAAACAAGAAAGTTTCTCGGCGACAAAACTGGAGACGGTATGGATATTTTTTCCTTCCACGATCACTAAAAGGTCATAGGTGCCTGAAATCAAATAGCAGCTGGAGACCTCCGGGAAAGAATAGATGCGCTCGGCGATTTTATCAAAACCCACATCCTTTTGCGGCACGATGCTTACTTCAATGAGCGCGCGCACGCTGGAATCTTCGCTTTTTACTAAATCTTTATTGATTACCGCCTTATATTTCAAGATCACTCCCTCTTTTTCGTATTTTTTAATCGCGGCTTTTACCTCCCGGGGCTTTTTCTTTAACATCTTGGCTATTTCTTCGGGAGCAACGCGGCCGTCTTTTTCCAGTATCTCCAATATCTCTTCCATCCTATCCCTCGCTTTCTTTTAAACCTTACAAATTTCAGGCAGGTTTCTTTTATGCCTGGTCCTGGCGATCATCCGCCTGACCTTATCCACTTTTTCTCTTCCGGCTGCCTGTTTCTGTTTATGCTCCAGCCTGTATAATATATCGTCCAGCTCATTGTAAGTGATGCCCATCTCTTTTTCATCAGTCTGGCCCGGCCAAAGCCCGGCAGTAGGAGGCTTGGCAATAATCTGATGCGGTATACCTAATTCTCCCGCTAGCTTACGCACATCCTTTTTAAATAATCCGGCTATCGGTAGTAGATCTACTCCCCCGTCCCCGTATTTGGTAAAATAACCGACCATCAGCTCCGACTTATTGCCTGTGCCGCAGACTAAATAATTAAACTTATTGGCGAAATAATACAATGCGCACATCCTTAACCGCGGCCGCAGGTTCGCTGCCGCCAAGACAGGTGCCCTAGGCAGGACCCTTAAGAAACTGTCATAGACAGCGGATAACTCCACGGTTTTAGTCTTAATCCCTAACTTCCTGGCTGCTGCCCGGGCGTCTTCTATATCCTGGCTATGGCTGTGGCAGGGCATAAACAACCCTAAGACATTTTTTTTACCCACTGCCTCTTTTACCAGCGCGCAGGTTACTGCCGAATCCACTCCGCCGGATAAGCCTAAAACAATACCCTTGGCGCCTGCGCTTTTAACCTGTTTTCTGATCCAAGCGATAATCTTACGCTTCATAACCTCCACCCCTGCATTCAAAGCTATATTATACTTCAATGGATTACAGGGTCAAGGCTAATCTCTGGTTATCTTGAGGATCTGGTATTTGAGGGTGCCGGCGGGGATTTTAATCTCAACTATGGCGTCTAATTTATGGTTCAGGAGGCCGCTGCCGATGGGAGAAGAAACCGAGATCTTCCCCTGTTCATAATCCGCTTCCTCCTCTGCAACCAACGTATAGGTTATTTCTTCGCTTGTAGCTAAGTCCTTCAGCCGGACAGTGGCGCCGATTAAAACTTCGTCCGTTCGGATATTTTCATCCAGGAGGCGCGCTGAAGCTAACTTTCGCTCTAATTCCGCGATTCTTTTTTCATTTAAGCCTTGAGCGTCTTTAGCCGCGTCATATTCGGCATTTTCGGATATGTCACCGTGCGCTCGCGCCTCGCCGACAGCCTTGGAGAGGGCCTTACGCTTAACGGTCTTTAAATATTCCAGCTCTTCCAGCAGCTTCTGGTGCCCTGCCTTAGTCAAATATAGGTCGGCCACGGTTATTTTCCTTTACAGGCATTGACGCAGACCCCGCAAACATACTGGTCCACTAATTTTTGTTTCTGGAATTCCTTTAATTTCTCAAAACAGCGGAGATGCTCAAACTCCTGCGGGCTATCCTTGATCGCCTGCGCCGGGCATACCTTGACACAAATACGGCAGGTTCCGCAATTCTCCTTTAACGGCTTATCTAATTTTAAAGGCATATCGGTAAGTATCGTGCTCAAGCGAAACTGGCTGCCCAGCTCTTTATTCACCAGCAGGTTATTCCTGCCGAGCCACCCCAGGCCGGCTAAAACCCCTAATTTTTTATGCGAAAGATGCGCTTTCTGATTTTCCCAATCCAGGATGATGGATGCGGGAACAGGGAGTGCCTGAAATCCTTTTTTCTGGATGAAATTAGCAACCTTCAGCGCTATCTGGTCCAGAGAGGCGTTCACGGTGCGGTAGTGGTGAAAATAAAGCCGCGTAGGAGCAAGGGATATTTCCTCCAAAACGCTCCCTGACAGCCTAAGGCCTAAACAGACCGCCCTATCCAGCTTAGAGAGTAATTTTTCTGACAGCTGAAAATCTTTTTTTGCTTCCCGGATATCCGCTACCCCGAACAGCTCAATCCCTTGAGCCAGGCAGAATTTTTTTAAGCCGGCATAATTTTTATTCTTATCCATCAAATTTCCTCAAATAAACCATTAAAATCGAGATTGCCGCAGGCGTCACCCCGGAGATGCGCGAGGCCTGGCCTAAATTAAGCGGTTTAAACTTATCCAATTTTTCTTTGATCTCCCGTGAAAGGCCGGGTAGCTTTGTATAATCCAACGCCGCGGGGATCCTGATTTTTTCCAGGTTCTTGAATTTTTCCACGTCTTTTAGCTGGCGCTGGATAAACCCGCTATATTTTACCTCAATTTCTATCTCCTGCCCAGCAGATTCGGGAATAGTTTTTTTGAGATTATCTATCCCGTAAAGGTCTTTTAAGCTGACCTGCGGCCGTTTCAATAACCCTTCTAAGGTCGTTTCTTTTTTAAGCGGAGCAGTATTCAACCGCCCTAATATGGCATTGATCCCTGCGGCCGGCCTGACCCTGGCATTTTTAAGCAAACTTATCCCTGTCGCAATATCTTTAATTTTCTTCTCTACTATTTTATATTTTTCTTTGCTCAACAATCCTAAGCTATATCCTGTTTTACTTAAACGCATGTCCGCGTTATCCTCGCGTAAAATCAGGCGGTATTCTACCCGCGAGGTAAACATACGGTAAGGTTCGTTCGTGCCTTTTGTCGTTAAATCATCGATTAAAACTCCGATGTAGCTGGTGGCGCGGTCTAAAACCAGCGGCTCTTCATTTTTCATCCTTAAAGCCGCATTAATCCCGGCAACCAGGCCTTGCGCTGCTGCCTCTTCATAACCGGTAGTGCCGTTAATCTGGCCGGCTAAATACAGGTTTTTTACCGGCTTGGTTTCTAATGTCGGGTACAATTGCGTAGGTTCAACTACAACATACTCTATCCCATAGCCAAAACGGATCACCTTTGCCTCTTCCAACCCTTCAATGGAATGGATTATTTTAAGCTGGACATCCTCGGGTAAGCTTGTAGAGATGCCGTTAGGATAGACTCCTTCTGAATCCAGGCCTTGCGGCTCTAAAAATATCTGGTGCCGCGTTTTATCCTTAAACTTAACGATTTTATCTTCTATGGAAGGGCAGTAGCGCACGCCGGTAGCCTTAATTATTCCCGCGTAAAGCGGGGAGCGGCCTAAGTTATCCAGGATAAGTTTATGCGTATTTTCATTGGTATAAGTGATATGGCAGGGTATCTGTTTCTGTGTAAGTTTAAGCGTAGAAAAAGAAAAAGGCCGGGGTATTTTATCGCCATCCTGCACAGTCAACCCGGAATAATTTATAGTATTCCTATCCAGGCGCGGGCAGGTCCCGGTCTTAAAGCGTAAAATATTAAAACCCAATGTTTTCAGGTTGCCGGCCAGGCCAAGCGCTGCCGGCTCATTAATCCTGCCTGCGCTAAAATGCTTTAAACCGACATGGATTAAGCTATCTAAAAAAGTCCCGGGGCAAATCACAACCGCGCCGGCTGCAATCTCCTCGCCTTTATCAGTAACTACTCCCCTTACGCGGCTATCCTCAATAATTAATTTTTTGATTTCTGCTTCTTTTACGTTCAGCCCGGAGGTATGCCCAACCCGTTCCCGCATATACCGGCTATACTGCTCCATATCGATTTGAGCGCGCGATGACTGCACTGCTGCGCCCTTGGAGGCATTAAGCATCCGGAATTGTATGGCGCAGGCATCTGCTGCCTGAGCCATTTCTCCGCCTAAGGCATCGATCTCTTTGACTAACTGGCCCTTGCCCACTCCTCCGATCGCCGGGTTACAGCTCATCCTGCCGACGGAATGAATATCCAGCGTCAGCATAAGCGTTTTACAACCCAGGCGCGCTGCAGCCAATGCCGCCTCAATGCCCGCATGCCCGGCACCGATAACTATAATGTCATATCTATCCATATCAACTTAGGGACGGTTCTCAACTCAAAGCAAAGGTGTCCCCTTTTATATGTTAGAAATCAGTAAATTATAAGTCTATTATATCAGGAGGTGGTAAATATGCCGAGAACAGCAAGGGTTACGGTGGAAAATGGTTGCTATCATATTATCACAAGAGGAAACCAAAAACAATTTGTTTTCCTGGAGCCATATGATTATGAAAAATATATAAGCATGCTTACTAGATATAAAAAGAAGTACAAATTTAAACTATATTCCTTTTGTTTAATGCCTAACCACGTACACCTTATTATTGAGGTCAGCAATGCTAATCTGTTAAACAAAATTATGGGAAGTTTAAACCTAAGTTATACTCTATATTTCAACCTTAAGTACCATAAGGTCGGTCATCTCTGGCAAGATCGATTTAAAAGCAAGATTATAGAAAAAAGTGCCTATCTTATAGGATGCATAAATTATATAGAAGCTAATCCTGTAAGAGCGTCTTTAACATCTCAGATGAAAGAATACCGATGGAGTAGCTATAATTTACGCGGCTTCAGAAATAATTTATTGGATGATTTGTTTGCTGTTTAGGGGACACCTTTAGATTAGATTGAGAACCGTCCCCAGCTTATGATTTGGCGAGTTTTACCAGGAGCGGCAGGATTTCGCAGCCCTTGAGTTCTCCGATTGAGCCAAGCTTGGCCGCTTTCTCGGAAAAACTCATTGAACCGTCCGGCTTGATATTTCCGCCGCAGATAAGCAGCGGCACAGGGTCGGCGGTATGCGCCTTTACCGCGCAGACCGTAGAGTGGTCCGCGGTTACGGCAACGATGGTGTTAGCAAGGTCTAATCCGCTTAAGAGGTGCGTAAAGAAATACTTATCGATCGCTTCAATACTCTCTTTCTTCTTCTGGAAGTCTCCGTCATGCGCCGGCTCATCCGGGCCTTTAATGTGCACGTAGATACCGTCGTATTTCTGAATAGAATCCAGGGCGATCTTGGCCCAGATAGGATAATCCACATCCAGGTGGCCGCTTGACTGCGGCACGTCAATAATATCAATTTTAGTAAGCAGGGCGATCCCCTTTTCAACCGGCATCTGCACAAATGAACCAAACTTTAAATTAAATAACTCTGCGATGGGCGGAAATTCAGGCAGGTGGTCTCCGGCATCCCGCGCCAGGATTAAATTCCCCGGGAGCTTGCCTTCCGCTACCCTCTTTTTATTGGTCGCCGACTCATTTAAAACCTTGGTTGACTTCTCGGTAAATTCATTGAGCAATTTGGCGGCTTCTTTGGCCTCTAAAGAATCCTCGTATCCGGGCATAGGCTCGGATAAGGCAACTGTATTTTCAAATTTCTCTTTGGCCACGCCGAAAACGCCCTCGCGCGCATACGCCGGGTCAGTATTGGTAATCCAACCGGAGAGTTTCTGGTGCATCCCCCTGATGACGAGTATCCCGCGGTGGCCGATAGTGCTTTTGAATTCAAAGGTAGCGCTGGATAAGGTAACTTTGGCATTAATTTCCTTGGCCAAGGCTGCTGCTTCTTCGGTAGTCAGGTTTCTGCCCACGCGCCGGTCTTTGATTGTTTTTCCATCTTCGGCAACCGTGGCAAAATTTACCCGGAAAGCCACATCGCCGTCTTTTACCGCCAGGCCTTCGGCAAATGATTCTAAGGGGCCGCGCCCGGTGTAATATTTATGCGCGTCATACCCCAGTAAACTGATTACCGCGATATCCGATTCAGGGGCAATACCTTTGCCGACGGGATAAACAATGCCGGTCTTGCCCTTTTGCGCCAGGCGGTCCAGATTAACGGTCAGCGCCGCTTCCAGCGGGGTCTTATCCCCCAGCTGTTTTAAAGGCAAATCTCCCAAGCCATCTAAAACTATATATAATATCTTCTTCATTTTTAGAAAGGGACGGTTCTATTTGTATGACCGTTTAGCATAGAACCGTCCCTCTTTTGTTAGCACTTCGAGAAACCGCAGGCATAACACTTCATGCAGCCTTCTTCATGGCGCAGGGCTCCTCCGCAATCAGGGCAGACTCCCACAATATCGCCTCTTCCGCCGCTGCTCACTTCGGAAATAACCGGCTCATCGTCATTGGAATGCTTCATCGCAACAGGCGTAGTCTCTAAAGCCGCTTTTACCGCCTGATTATTCACTAACCTTCTCTCCACCACGCGGGCAATGGCATCGGCGCAGGAAAAGATACGCTGGCCTTTTTCCCAGGAAGGGGACGGACAACGGATATTACGCAGTTGTTCGATAATCGCTTTCACTTCTATGCCGGCGCGAAAACCCAGGGAAACCAGGCGGCCGATTGCTTCCAGCTGAGACGCGGCGCAACCGCCGGCTTTACCCAT